>CAZDRT010000032.1:0-22753 GCA_964507815.1 uncultured Puniceicoccaceae bacterium | reverse complement strand
ATGGAGGAGGATCCGCTCTTCATGAAGGAAATCTGCGATGCCCACGGCATCCGCGTCTCCAGCTTCAGCGCCCACAGCCCGCTGATGAAGCCCGAGGCCGCCGTCAGCCGCCTGACCCGCGCCATCACCTGGGCCACCGTCATCGGCTGCGATTTCTGCAACTCGGACGAAATGCTCAAGCCCGACTGGATGGACGACGATTTCGCGCACGAGGCGATGAAATACACCCTCACCAAAATCAAGCTGGTGGCCGAGCGGCACAAGAAATTCGTCTGTCTGGAACCGCACGGCATCTACACCAAAACCAGCGAGGGCCTGCTGCGCATCATGAACCTCGTGCCCAGCGACTACATCCAGGTCAACTGGGACACTGGTAACGCTTACCTCGCCGGAGCCGAAGACCCGTATGATGCCCTGGAAAACGTGCGCGACCACGTCCGCCACATCCACGCCAAGGACATCGCCCTCAGCCACAGCGAAGCCGAGCGTGGCAAAGTCACCGGCACCCCCGTGGGCTGCGCCTGCGGCGAGGGCGTCGTGGACTGGGTGCGCTTGTCGGACTCCATTTCGCCCGTATTTACACAAAATCCGCCCATCTATCCATTGCCGATCGGGCAATTGATCCTTACACTTCCATCCACCTTGTCGAAACTTGCCCTCTGTTTTATCGGTAAGGAGCTGGAGGGATTACCAACAAAAGGAATTATTATGAATATGAAAAAAGTGAGTGGAATCCTGCCAGCGGTGGTGCTGGCCCTTGCCTGCCTTCCCGCGAATGCCGCAGAACCTGTTCTCAATCCGCAAACCGAGCCGGTTGAAATGACATCCGAGGAGCGCTCCCAACGCTATCTGGAGGTGGTCCGGACTTTCGCCGACACGATGATCGAGCACGGGCGTGATCGCTACGGTGAACTAGAGACCCCGGTCTGGTCGGCGATTCTGGATCTGGAGACCCTGGAGGCCCCTACCTTTGAAAACATCCAGGACTCGGGCGAGCGCCTGGCAGAGCGGGCCATTGAGGGCAGCAACCTGCAGCAGGATGTGGTCACTCTGCAGGCCTTCGCGGAACTGAGCGAGGTGACGGGCGATCCCCGATATCGACAGGCGGCCAGCGACTACGTTAACGCTTTCTACGACCTGACCCAGCAGCCCATCAGCGGCCTCATTTCCTGGGGAGAGCACTCGTTCTACGATATGTTCGCGGATGAACCGGCTTACGTGTTTAAAAACTGGGACGGCGGAAAGAATGATAAGCCGATCTGGAACCAGCATGAGTTGCTTTTTGTCCCGATCCCTTGGGAATTGCTCTGGGAAATGGCACCTGAACATACCGAAGCGCTGATCAAAGGCCAGCGCTATCACTTTCGGAGCATGGAGCCTGAGGACTACCGATTCATGCGCTTGGTAGGGCTGAATCAGGATCCGCCGCGGCATTCCGGTGGTGGGTCTTTTTCCTGGATCACTCATGGGGGGCAAAGGATCAGCGCTTTTGCTGTGTTGCATAATAAGACCCAGGATCCGCTGTGGCTGGCGTGGTCCAAGGGACCCATCGAGTATCTGTGGGAGGAGCGTCGCTTCCCCTCGGGCTTGTTCATGACCACCGAAGAGCAGACGAAACACCCCGGCAGCCGCCCGGGCGGCGATGCCTTGATCGCTCTCCACGCGTTCCGGGCGGTCGATCATGTCCCTGAATCCGAGCGCGCGTTCTATATCGAGCATGGTTTGGAGATGCTGGAAGTGCTCCACCGTTATGCCTGGGTTGAAGAACAGCAGGCATATGCGCACATGCTCTATCCAGACGGAAGCCTCCTGGTCGCCCACAACCCTCCAGGTCACACGGTTTTGCCCGAAGAGAAACAACCGAGATTCGACTGGACGAAGAGATGGACGCCGGTCTATGACCTGACCACGGGGACTGGCGAGCGCGGTTATATGCTCTACCTCCAACGTGCGGCGCTCGAGGGCTGGCGTGCGACAAGCGGTGCCGGGGTGACCACAGAGATCGCCCGGAACATCGCCGAGACCGTCCGCCGCGAATATCCGCCGAACCGCTTTGAAGGCGGGAACCGCAAGCGGGCACTGGACAGCCTTTATCCGGGCTCTTTCGGTTTCATGATCAACAATTTCCTGGATCTGTATGAACTGACCGGGGACGAGAGCTACCTGGCCGATGCCATGGTGCTGGCCGACGATGCCATCGCCTTGTTGTGGAATGGAAAACTCATTCGCAACAAACCGGGGGCGGAATTCTACGAGGCAAAGTCCCAGGTCGGCGATCTCTTGCTCGGGCTGATCCGTCTCCATAAAACCTTGGAGCAATCTTCGCAGGGTGTGACCGTCATTCCCAGGGGATAAATTATGTCGGAACCTTTCCAAATTTCTATTCTCGGCATTCGCGGGCACAGCGGGGGGTATGTCATCGGGCAGTTGGCTTCCGTTCCCGAGGCAAAAATCACCGCCGTTGCGGGGCCGGACGGCGACGCTTCGGAGATCCTGGCTAAATGCCGGGAACAGGACCAGGAACCATTGGTGTGCCCGAATGTGGAGGCTCTGCTCGAGCAATCCTCCGATCTTGTCGTCATCGATGGGCATTGGATGGACCACGCCCACCATTGCATGCTGGCGATGGAAGCCGGTCAGCATGTGCTGGTGGAAAAACCGGCCGCCTTCACCCTCGGAGAACTCACGGCACTGCGCCGCGTGCAGGCGCGCACCGGGCGGCACCTGCTGTCCATGTTCGGCATGCGCTATGCCCCGCCGTTCTTCACCGCGCACCGGCTGGTTGAGGACGGACGAATCGGCAAACCGCGGCTGATTTTCGCGCAGAAATCCTACAAACTCGGGCATCGCCCGGAGTGGGTGCACAGCCGCGCTCGATCCGGTGGGATGATCCCCTGGGTGGCGTCGCACGGGATCGATCTGCTCCACTGGTTCGCCGGTTGCGCGCCGGAGGAAGTCACCGCCAGCCATAGCCGGATCGGCAATCGTGAGCACGGCGAGTGGGAGGTCAGCGCCAGTTGCCATTTCCGGTTCCCCGGCGATGTGACGGGCGTGGTGCAGGCGGATTGCCTGCGGAGCGAAAACGCCGCGGCCCACGGCGACGACCGCCTGCGCGTGGTCGGGACGGAGGGCATCCTGGAGGTTCGCCGCGGCAAACTCTATCTGGACGATGAAGAGCATGAACCGCACTGCGGCCCCACGCTGTTGGAGGATGTTGCCGCGATCTGCCGCCGGAATACACCGGGCCTGCTATCGACCCGGCAAACCTTCCAGGTCACGGAGAGCGCCTTGCGCGCACGCCAGGCTGCGGATACCCGGCGCACCATTCAAATCAGTGGAGTGAGCGACGATCCGGCCCCGCCTGTCCCCCCGCTCAAGACGAAATCGCCCGGTGTATTACTCGTTGGGTTGGAGGGCTTCGGACGAAGCCATGCCAGGACGGCCCTGGAACTCTCGCGCCAAGGCCTGTGCCGGATCGTCGGCGGGGTCGATCCGGCCCACCCCGAACTGGCGGACGATCACCCGCTGAAAAGTGAAAAGCTGCGTGTCTTTACGGATCTGCAAGGCGCTCTGGAAGATACGGAGCCGGAACTGGTGGTGATCTGCACCCCGATTCACACGCACAGACCCCTGGCTCAGATCGCGCTGCAGGCCGGCTGCTCTGTGCTGCTGGAAAAACCGGGGTGCGGCAGTCTGTCAGAAGCCGCGGACCTGATCGCCCTGGCGGAAGCCGCGCCCGGATTCCTCGCGCTGGGATACCAGATGTGCTACAATCCCGGTAATCGTCAGCTCAAAGCAGACATCCAGCGCGGTCGCTTCGGCCAGCCCCGCGACTTCTCCGTCTCCGTCCTCTGGCCCCGCCCCGTCAGCTATTACCAGCGCAACGCCTGGGCCGGCCGCCTGCAGACGGACGATGGCCGACCCGTGCTCGACAGTCCCCACAACAACGCCTGCGCCCATTTTCTTTTCCAAATGCTCTGGTTGCTGGGAGAGACCGAGGCGGGCGCGGCAACAGTCACCAGTCTCCGTGCCGCCCTGGGGCGTGCCCACGCCATCGAAAATTGCGACACCGTCCTGCTGGAAATGCAGACGGCCAATGGCGCGACCCAGCGCTTTGCCGCCAGTCACGCGGTCGCGGACACCCTGAACCCGCGCTTCCGTCTGGAGTTTGAAGACGCCACAATTCTCGCCGGCTCGGGGGGAAGCCTCTGCGCACATACTACCGGAGGCGTCGTCACCTATATCCCGGCTCCCCCGATCAACGGCTGAAAACCTGCCTTGAAGCTCTCTCCGGCGGGGCATCCATCCCCTGCAACGCCCAAGCCTCCGCCCGCCACACAGAAGTGGTCGTCTCCGCCCAAACAGCCGGCGTGGCCATGGCACCTAGAGAACTCGTCCAACAGCGGGATGACGGGCAAGTCATCGCCGCCGGCCTCGCCGAACAAATCGCCTCCGTCTGCGATCTCCAAAGACTGCCCCAAATCTCCTGGCTGCCTCTAAGCCCGCCGATCACCGTTAACAGCGTCCATTCTGAAAATTCGTGAACGGGATGGCGGGTCATCTTCCAAAGGGTCAAAGGGTCTGCATTTGGACATGCGATCAGTTCTGTGATCTTTGTGCCTTTTGTGGTTCATTGACTCTTCCTGTTTCGTCCTTCTTCTGGTCGTGCTCACCAAACGGGGAGAATATCCCTCCATCCCTCCACACACCATCTCTCCACACACCGGGCTCAACTTTGGGGCCTCATCCGCCGGGTCTGCAGGCGGCGGCGGAAGGCGGCGGGGGATTGTCCGTGGCGCTTCCGGAAGGCTTTGCTGAGGTGGTAGCGGTCGCTGAAGCCGGTGCGGGCGGCCACGGCGTCGATCGGTTCGTCGCTGTCCATCAAGAGTTCGGCCGCACGCTCCAGGCGCAGGTGAAGGTTGTATTGCAACGGGGAGCGACCCGTCCAGATGCGGAAATGCTCCGTGAATGCGCGCCGACTCATTCCGCAGAGGCGGGAGAGCTCGTCCAGGCCCGCCGGGCCGGTCGAGCCATCCCGCATGCGGGTCAGTGCCGGGCTGACCGGATTTTCGCCGCGCATGGCGTCCAGCAGGCGCTTGTGGGATGTCGGCGAAAGGGTTCGCGCCGCCGCAGCGAAAGCCAGCGAGGCCACCGCCTGCGCCCGAAAGGGCACATCCGCAGTCAGCGCCCGGCGGGCGTGCGCATGCTCGGATAAGGTCGCCATGTGGCGGGCCATTTCCTGCTCATTCGGCAGGACGAGCGGTTTCGGAAAGAGATCCCAGAGGTCTCCGGAAGGCAGGTCGGGCAACTCGAAGTGGAGGTAGGCGTGATTCGTCTCGGCATCGACCTCCGGCAGGAATCCCTCAAGCAGCGGGATGACTCCTATCGTCTTCGCAGGCAAGTCCACGCTTCCACCAATGAAACGCAGCCGCATGGGCCGATCATTCCAGTAAACCCGCCAGAAGAAAGGTCTCGGGGCCACGGTCCAGTTTCCCCATTCTTTACTCCATCCGGGAGCAACCCGCGATGCGGCGAAGGCGACGACTCGGGTGCCCGTGGTGCGCAGGAGGCCTTTGAGGCCGGCTTCGAAGGTGTTCAGAGAGGGAGGCTGGCGTTTTTGAGACTTCATTCCGCCCGTATTTACACAAAATCCGCCCGTCTGTCCATTGCCGATCGGGCAATGGATTCTTATACTTTCATCCATCATGTCGAAACACGCCATCTATCATACCGGTAAGGAACTGGAGATTTTTCCAAAAGATTTTGAGGACTCGGACACCTTGGAGATTCTGGAGATTTCCCACAATCGGATTTCGGAAATTCCGGACGTCATCGGGGATTTGAAAAATCTCCGGATCTTCAATGCCGTGGGCAACTCCTTCACCGTGCTTCCCGAGAGTCTTGGACGAATCCCTTGCCTGGAGGAGCTTCGCTTTCTATGGACACCTTTAAGAGAACTTCCGGCGAGTTTGTCGGGCCACCCCGCCCTTCGGGAACTGAACCTTCGCGGAACCGCGCTGACGGAGCTGCCCGAAGATTTTAAACCGATGCCGGAACTTCGCGCGCTCGATCTTCGGGATTTACCCCGGATGGAGGTGCTGCCCGCCTGGATCGCCGATTGTCCCCGTTTAAGCGTGCTGAAGCTTTCCCGATCGCCGCTGCGCGCTCTGCCCGCGACAGGGAGTGATGCCTGGCGGGCATTGACGGATCTGTCCCTCTTGCGCATTCCGCTTCGGGAACTGCCTGCTCAAATCGGAGAGCTTCCTTCGTTGTCCCGCCTGGATATTTCCGGATGTGGGCTGGTCCGCCTCCCCGGGGGGGCGGAGGCGTTCAAAGGGTTGACCGAGCTTACCCTCGACGCATCGAAACTGGAAAGTCTGCCGCCATGGATCCGGGATCACGGGAAGCTTGAATGGTTGAGCGCACAGGGAACCGATTCACTCTATTGGACGCAGGAACTCCATTTACCGGCGGCACGGGTGATACGCTTGTCAGATTGCGGTCTTAAGGCGGTTCCTTCCTGGCTCCGGCAATGCCGCGAACTCAGGACGCTGGTCCTGGAAAACAACCGCTTACAGGAACTGCCGACATGGCTTTCGGAATTGCCCAGGCTCCTGAACCTGCATGTCTATGGCAACGACATCCGGGAGCTGCCCCGTGCGCTTGTAGAAAAACCGGGATTGAAGGTTACGCGCCTGCCGCAAGAGACGGTCAACGAAGCGAAAGGACACACCTGTCCGGACTGGCTTGAAGAGTTGAGAACACCGAGATTGCCCATAATTCCCGGGCGAAGGAGAACCCTGATGCTGAAACCCGGGGAGAACAACGGCCCCCGGATTAACGCCACGATCCAGGAGATGAGTGGACAAGGGGGCGGCACCATCGAACTGCCCGCAGGCACTTGGCCAACCGGCCCCATCCAGTTGCAGAGCGGAATTAACCTTCATCTGTCAGAAGGCTGCCATCTGCTCTTTAGCGACCATCCGGAGGACTATTTACCCGCCCAGTTCGTCTGGTGGGACAGCCTGCCCTGCCTGAACTACCATCCGCTCATTTACGCCCACCGCGCCAAGGATATTTCCCTCACCGGGAAAGGCACGATCGATGGCAATCATGAAGCCTGGCTGGACTGGAAATTCCGGGAGGAACGGGCCAGCCAAACCCTTTACCGGGCAAACGCGCGGGGCATCCCCGCCACAGAGAGGGTTTTTGCCACGCAGGAGGCCGCTCTCCGTCCCCAACTGGTTCACCTGCTCGATTGTGAGCGGGTGCTCCTCTCGGAGTATACCGCTCGGAGATCCCCGTTCTGGAACCACCACATCGCCCTCTGTCGCGAAGTGACGGCAAGAAATATCACGCTCCAAAACCCTCCCCGCACCCCCAACACGGATGGATTCAATCTGGATGCCTGTCTCGATTGCCTGGTGGAAGATCTTCATGCGGATGTCGGCGATGATGCCATCTGCCTGAAAGCCGGCATCAACGAAGACGCCTGGAGCCTGCCCCACGGTTGCGAGCGTGTTCATATACGGAACTGCAGCATCAGGCACGGCCACGGCGGCATCGTCTTCGGCAGCGCCACAGGCGCGGGCATTCGCAAGATTCTGGTGGAGGATTGTGAAATGGAGAAGACCGAGCGGGGCATCCGCATGAAAAGCATGCGCGGTCGCGGCGGCGAAGTATGCGATATTCTAATACGCAACTGCCGGATGGAAGACATCGCCGGCGAAGCCATCGAAATCTCCAGTCACTACGGAAGCAGCACGGCGGGGAACGTCACCAGTCTGCCGCCACACTTTCGCCGAATCACCGTGAAAAAGATCACCTGCGAACATGCCGGAACAGCCGCCTCGGTCTGCGGGCTTCCGGAAGCGCCCATCGAAGATTTACGCCTGGAGCAAGTCGAACTCCGGGGACAAAACCCGCCCCGCTTCCAGAGCGTGGGCTCGATGACCTGCGCGAATGTATGCCTCCAGACTCCCAAAACCCAAAAACGACTATGACCAACCCAAAAAAACCGAACATCCTGCTCGCCCTTGCCTACGACATGTCCTGGCCCACGCCGGTGTCTATGGCTGTGACTGGGTTCAGACCCCGAACCTGGATCGTATTGCCCAGAAAGGCACTCTCTTTCAACAGGCGTTTTGTCCCGCGCCCCAGTGCAGTCCCTCGCGGGCGTCTCTGCTCACCGGGCGCAATATCTGGCAAATCGAACAGGCGGGGGTCCACGACAGTCATTTTGCTTCTGGTTTGGTTGTAAAGAACCGCACCGGCCTTACGAAGCGGGCGAAGGCACCCGGGTCGGCAAACAGGAAGAGGAAGCCGTTGTCCCCGGCTACCTGCCGGACGATCCAATTGTCCGCTTGGACCTGCTCGATTACGCGCGGGAAATTGAGTATTACGATGAGTGCCTTGGCCGGATGCTCGAACAGATCAAAACCGCGGGCGAACTCGACAACACCCTCGTCCTCGTCACCAGCGACAACGGGATGCCCTTCCCCCGCGCGAAAGCGAACCTCTATGAACAGAGCCTGCGCGTTCCGCTGGTTGCCGCCTGGCCGGCGGGCTTGCCGGGCGGGATGGTCACTGAGCATCTTGTCAGTCTGATCGATCTGGCACCGACCATCCTCGAGGCCGCAGGTCTGCCCATTCCCGAAACGATGGCGGGCCAGAGCCTGCTCCCTCTCATGAAGGGAGCGGCCGACCGATGGGAACGCGGCGTCATGTACGCCGGTCGGGAGCGACACGCCCGCGCCCGGGCGGGTCATATCGGTTACCCGTGCCGGAGTCTCCGCACTCAGCACCATCTCCTCGTCCTAAACCTCCATCCGGAGCGCTGGCCCGCCGGCGATCCCGAGCGTTTCGACGATATCGACTGGAGTCCGACAAAAAAATATCTTCTTGAAAACCGGAGCGATCCGTACGTATCGCCCTTCTTTCAGAAAGCCTGCGGAAAACGTCCCGCAGTTGAACTCTATGATTTGGAAGCAGATCCAGAGGCTTTGCAGAATGTCGCGGAAAAGCCCGAATATGCTGCGGTAAAGGCGGACCTTTTGAACCGTCTCCTCCAGCGTCTTCGTGACGATGAGGATCCGCGCTCCATCGGACATCCGGAAATATTTGATGAGGCTCCTTACTTTACGCCTCCACGACCCGGTCAAATCGAGGCCGGATTCATCACCGCGTCGGAACGCGAAGCACTTGCCCGCAAACAATCGGAAACCCAAAAAACAAGGACCTAAAGTACATGAGCACTTCAAACAAACTTCGCATCGCCTGCATTGGCTTCGGCAACATGGGCTGGCAGCATTTCTGCGCCCTCAATCGGCACCCGGACTGGGAAGTGGACGCCATCTGCGACCTCGATCCGGAACGATTAAAAAAACCAGCTGAGGCGGCCCCTCAAGCGCGCCAGACGGATGACTTCCAAAGCATCCTCGACGATGGAGCGGTCGATGCGGTCAGCATCAACACCCTGTCCAACATTCGGCCGACTCTCGTGCTCCGGGCACTGGAGGCGGGCAAACACATGCAGGCGGAAAAACCGATTGCCGAAACGCCCGACAAGGCCTTCGAGCTGGCTGAGAAAGTACGTGCTTTCCCGGATCTCATCTGCGTGACCAACCTTTTCTCGCGGAACGCATCCACCCACCGTGACGCTCTTCGCCGCCTGCATGCCGGTGAAATCGGAGCCCTTACGGTCATTCGCATCAGCCATTGCACGGCGGGGCCGGACCTTCCGGGGCGGGAGAACTATTCGGTCACTCAGATTGCCGGCGGTCACACCTTGCACGATTGCGGCATCCATTACGTCGATCTGGTGCGCTGGTTCGCCAACGGGGAGATCGCGGAGTTCGACACCCGCGCATTCGGCTTCTGGGAGCAGGAATATGACAAGCACTTCATGACGCACGGCGTCTGTGAAAACGGCGTCGGCTTTGAAATCAACAACAGCTTTTGTTACACCACCCTGGCCGACTCCCAGCGCAACCACAGCTTCGTCGAACTGATCGGCAGCCAGGGGGTCATCACCATCCGGCACGACTTCAACAACTCTTACACCGAAATCAATACCCCGGAGGAGACCCTGCGCCGCACCCAGCCTTATGGCGGCAAAAATCTAAAGACGCTCTACGCCGAATTCGCAGCGGCAATTCGCGGGGAGGACATGCCGTCGCTTCCACGATTCGAAGACGCCGCCCGGGCTTCGCTCACCGCACAGGCCATGGTGGACCAGGCGCTCGCCCGCGGCGTGCCCTCGCGCAGTCCAGCCAGGGAGCTGAAGGAGGCCATTGCGTCCGGCCAGCGCCATTACATCCCCCACGCCCATGGGGATGAGCGTCCCGACGGAAGGGCCGTCCGGCCCGTAATCGAGGAGGATCTGCGCAAGGAAACGCACTAATACGCAGATGCCTGGCCGCCCGAAGGTCATTTCATTCGCGCGTCAATTTCCTGCTGATCGTGCGTCCGCCTTTGAGGAGCGGCGAGCTTTAGCCGCCGTCGCGTCTGCCGGGCGCGTTCGAGGCGGCTGCTCAAGCGCATGATCTCGCCTGTCGCCTGTCTTAAGTCCCGCGTTTACAGAAGAAATTCCAAGGTTTAAAATGAAATTACCACGCCGCCATCCACAGGAAGCGTAACACCCGTAACGTAGCCGGCGGCAGGTGAACTTAAATAAACAGATGCCTGGCCGATATCCTCAGGGTTACCCATCCGCCCCATCTGAATACGCCCCATGACCTTGGCTTTCCGGGCAGGATCATTCTCCAGGGCTTTCCGGGACATGTCACTTTGAATCCAACCGGGCGCAATAGCATTGACCCGCACTCCCTGCCCGGCTAATTCGGCGGAGAGTGTCCCGATCATCCCGAAATAAGCACTCTTGGCGGCAGCATAGGCAATGACCATTGGCACGCCCATAAAAGCGGCGACGGATGAAATAAACAGAACTGACCCGTTGCCGCGTTCCACCATGCCGGGAACAAAAATTCGAGTAAGCGCATGGGCTGCCAGCAGATGCGTGTTAAAAATGGACTGAAAATCTTGAGAGGTCGTTTCCAGTGCCGGCTTTTTAAAATGGTTGCCGGCATTATTCACGAGAATAGACACCGGAATACCGGAAAGATTTTCCGCCCTCGTAGGCAGGTCTTTCAACTCCTCCTCACAGGTTATGTCCTGCACCAGATATGACGCATCCGCCCCCAGTTTTTCCACGGCCTCCGCCAATGCAGATTCCCTTCGGCCCACCAGCACGACACGCGCACCTGCCTGCACCATGCAACTCGCGATGCCAAATCCTATGCCGCTTCCTCCGCCCGTTATCAGGGCGCATTGCCCATCCAGTTGAAATGAATTCTTGGTCATATTTTTAGATTTTGTTAATGGTTTTGAAAGCTTTGGGAGATGGTGTCATGCCGGCTCCCGGCACCTCCGGGGCGACGTAAAATCCATCCACCACTTTCGCCGGATGCAACATCCAGTCCCGCAGCCACGGAATATATTCCAATAAATTGCATGCCGGATGTGCAATGCAAAGATGCTGATGCACCTGACACATATCACCCACATGCGGAACCACCGGTAATTGATAACAATGAGCCAAATCCGCCACCTGCCACCATTCGGTAACTCCCGCCAAGCGTACGATATCCGGCTGAACATAATGCACGGCGGCGGCCTGAATAAAGTCTCGGAACTGGGAGGCCAGGTACAATTGTTCCCCCATCGCTATTGGCGTGGAAATCGATTGCGCTAAACGCCGATGACCTTCCAGGTCATCAAAATAAACCGGTTCCTCGATCCACGTGATATCAAACTGCACAAATTGACCTGCCGTTTGGATTGCCTGCGGTAAGGACCAGCGACCGTTCGCGTCCGTCATAATACGGATGTCCGGCCCAAGCGTTTTTCGAACCGTCTCCACCCGTTTCAGATCATTAGAGGGATGTTCACTGCCCACTTTGATTTTGACCGCACGATACCCGTCGTTTTCCACCATGGACATACAGTCGCTTAAAAGTTCATCCATCGTCCAGTTGAGCCAACCGCCATCGGTGTTGTAAGCTTCCACCCGCTTCTTTGCTGATCCGCCGAGCAGCTTCCACAGCGGCAGCCCCGCTTCTTTGGCTTTAAGATCCCAGAGCGCGATATCAACGGCACCGAGAGCTAAATGAGTGATCCCGGCGCGTCCAACCCAGTATATTTCACTCTGTCTGTACATCTTTTCCCATAAAGCCCGAACTTCTCGCGGATCTTCACCCATCAATAAAGGTCCGAAGCTGTTCACAATACAGTCCACGATCAAACGATCCGTGGGCAAATGTCCATGCGTGCCCGAAAAGCCGTAACCAATGTGTCCGGTATCCGTATGAATGGCAACCCCGGGAGCACCCCAATGGGTAATGCTGCGGGTGCTGTCGGCTATGCCGCCCCGGGTGACAGGGGCATGTAATATGAGGGGTTCGAGTTTGGTAACATGCATAATACGAAACAATCCATAGAGACCTACCGTCAGGATTCGAGAAAAACCGGAAACAAGAAAATGAATAACCGACAAGTCCTGTAGTCGGCACCGCCGACAAGCGAGGCCGTCAGCTGCGGCTTCGCCGGTTCCCTCCCGAACCTTGTCCCCTCTCCCATCCCATCAAGAATTCAATCAGGTTGTTCCAATCGATGCCTTCGCGATTGTCCGGACCGAGAGGATCCATGCTGAGCACCGTCTTGGGATAATTATCGGGCAGGGCCGCCAAGACCCCAAACTCACGCTCAATCGTATCCTCGGAGGCTAACAAATAGGCGACTTGGTAGTAGTGCTTTTCCTTGTCCCTGGTCGCGATAAAGTCGATCTCCGCCTCACCCAATTTTCCAATACTCACCCGATAGCCGCGCCGCTTCAACTCGATGAAAACCAGGTTTTCGAGTAGTCCATTGATCGCCGAATCGCTGTAACCCAAAAGCGCGTTGCGAAGCCCGATATCTCCAAGGTAGTATTTTTCGTGAATCTCAAGGTTCCGCTTCCCCTTGATGTCGTAGCGCCGAACCTTGGTCAGCGCATAGGTCTCGGTCAGATATCCCAAGTAGTTTTGCACCGTATCGACCGATAGCTCCAATCGCTGCGACTTAAGGTAGTCCGCAACCTTCTTGGCGGAAAAAATATTCCCGATGTTATCAAACACAAAACGACTGATGTTCTGAAACAACGAAACATTTCGCACCCGGTGTCGGCTGACGATGTCATTGAGGATGATCGTATCGTAGAGCGAACTGATGTATTGGAAGACTGTATCTTCATTTTCCAGAAATTGCGGGATCGCAGGAAATCCGCCGCAACGCAGATAGATTGGAAAAAACTCCTGCACCCGTGATGGGTCCACTTGGTTGAATTGCAAAAACTCTGGCAGGCTGAGCGGATAAACCGGCAACTCCACATAACGACCCGCAAGCAAGGTCGCCAACTCCGATGACAGCAAATGGGCGTTTGAACCTGTCAGATAAATATCCCAGTTCCCCTCTTTGAAATACGAATTCACCGCCCGCTCCCACTGGCCGATCTCCTGCACCTCGTCAATCAACAGATACTGCCGCCCACTGTCGGGCCCAATGCGTTGCTTCAAGAAAGCTACGAGATCCCTGTAAGAAACAATCGAGTCGAAATCAACCGACTCCATGTCCACAAGATGAAGATTCTCCTCCGAGACACCCCGCTCCCTGAGTTGCTCCGCGACCTGGCGCAGCAAATAACTCTTCCCCACCCGCCGCATTCCCGTGATGACCTTGATCACGGGCTTGTCAATCCACAGCTCCAGAGAGCGCAGGTAAAAATTTCTAGTATAACCTGAATTTAATTTCATTTTTCTAAAGTTTCGATTATGTTCGATTTTGTCAATATTCAGATTTCAGGTTTCAGGCCTCATTCCTCCACACCCCGGGCTCAACTTTGGGGCCTCATCCGCCGGGCCTGCAGGCGGCGGCGGAAGGCGGCGGGGGAAGGCGGCGGGGGATTGTCCGTGGTGCTTCCGGAAGGCTTTGCTGAGGTGGTAGCGGTCGCTGAAGCCGGTGCGGGCGGCCACGGCGTCGATCGGTTCGTCGCTGTCCATCAGGATTTCGGCGGCACGCTCCAGGCGCAGGTGAAGGTAGCGAGGAGGATCTAAGCAACAGTGAGACTCACGAGGCGACGCACTCGATCACAATCGCTCCGAAGACCTGAGTTTCCAGCAGGAGGCTTTCGTTTTCCTGTTCGCTCTTGACCCGGAGTTCCCCGCCGTCAGCGCGGAATATCCGGGCGGCTGAGGTGTTGCGCAGAATGATTTCCACCTGGCCGAAGGCGGTGGCTTCGTAGCGGATGCGATCCTCCCCGGCATGAACCGCATCGAGCCGGACGGTGGATTCGACCCAGAGTGGCCCGGCCTCGGAGAGTCGGCGTCCCCGAACGTCGATGCGGGTCGTTTCGCTCAGGGCGGCGGCGGGCAACTGGAGGCTGTGTTCGAGCACCTGCCCGTTAATCGTCACGACAAGAGGAGCGTCGGGCGCGTCGGCAAAGCTGAAGTCGAGCACCCCACCCGCCCAGGCATAGCCCTGGACCGCTTCGAGTCCGTAGCCGGAGCGCACCGCGAGTCCGAAGGGTAGACGCCGGATGCCCAATCCGGTCATGGCGGCCAGCATCGGGCCGGCGCTGAAGCACTGGGGGCGGATGTAGTGGTATTCCGAATCGACGCCTTCACCCAGTTTTTCGAGAATCGCCATCGGCATGGGGTAGTTGCCGCCGCCCTCGAAGCTGGTCTCGGCACCTTCGCGAATGGCGCGGTAAATCGCTTCAGGCGCGTGGTCGAGGGGATCCGCCGCCGCCAACACGCTGTAATAGGAGGCGAGAAAATAGCCTTCGCGGCGTTTTTCGAGCAGATCAACGACATTCTCCCGCCGGGCGCGGCGGTTGCCCGGATGTGCGGTGCCGAAGGGCGGGATACTGTGTCCCCAGGCGTAGTCCTCGCGGTCGAGTTCGTGGTGGCCGGCCAGGAAGGATTCGCCCTCTTCGGTAATGGCAAGTCCGTAAGGGGCGGAACCTTCGGCGGGAATGAGGTGGGCGGCCTGCGCCAAGAGCGTGTCGGCTTTGGCCAGCCAGTCCGCATCGCCGGTGAGCGAGGCCATCATGCGGTAAACGCTGATCATCCCGATATTGATGTAGCTGTCGTAGGTGCGGGTGATCGGCTGATCCCGGCAAAAAACGCCGCGGGAGTGTCCGGTGCCTTTCCAAACCCAGCCCACGGCATTGTCATAGCCGTTGTCCCAACTGCCGCGCATTGGCGTTTCGCAGGCGAAGACGCGGTAGAACAGCCCCGCATCGTCGTCGAAGCACCAGCGTTCGAGCCAATCCACCGCTTCGCCCAGCACCTCCGCAGCCACGGGAGGGGGCTCCGCCCCTCCGCCGGACTGCGTCCAGGCGGCAAATGCGCTCCAGACGGCGTAAAGGATGCCGTCCTCCTGGCGTTTGGCGATCGGGCCGACGAGTTGGCCGAAGGTCCGACCGGGGCATTCCGGATCGTCGATCCGGGTGGGATTCGCGAGCAGGAAGCGACTCCAGGCGGCCAGCGCATCCCCCCAGCCGGAGTAGCCTTGAAAGGCGGTGGTGATCGCCCCGTCCCGCACCCAGATCATATAGTAAATGCGGCTGAGGGCGGCGCGAATCGCCCCCTGCCGGTCCTGACAGGCCAGCAGCAGGCGGCGACTCTTATCGGTCAATTCCCCCAGGACCTCGTCGTCGCGCAGAACGATTGACCCCTGAGCCAGTCCCTTCGCGATGGCCGCCTCGTTGGCGGCGAGGAGTTGCTGCGGGCGTTGACCCGCCAGATCGAGAGCACGGACGGCCGGGGCGTATTGCAGCTCCCCGACATCCTCTCCCAGCACCACCACCGGCGTATCCGCCTCGACCAGGGCACGACTGTAGCGCGCCCGTCCGGGCACCTCCGGAACGACCTGATGATGCATCCCTCCACCACCGCAGGCGGCGACGAAGTTCAGGCTGTGCCCTGCCTCGGTGTGCGTGACCGCGAAGAGGTCCCCGCTGCGGCGGGCGGTGCGGTCGTCACGACCGGATTTGAAATCGACGGCCAGCGGGGCATCGCTCCAGATGACCACGCCCGGATCGTCGTGCAGCGTCATCAGGTGGAGCGTCCGCTCCCCGAAACGGACGACACTGTGGAAGGCGTCCCACTCGCAACCGGTGAAATTACCCTCGTTGCACTCGGAAAAGACGATGGCCTCGAAGAGTCGGAGCGGGTCGTCGCGATTGGCCAGGTTGCGATCCTCCCAACGCCCGCTGGATCGGGCCAGCGGTGAGAGCCACAGCTCGAGGCGGGTGTCGAATGTACCGACGATGAGTTCAGCCCGCAGGCCGCAGGGGCCGTGCATGAGCACGAGTTTTCCAGGAGGATCGAAAATTGCCATGGCGGATGTTTTAGATGATTCAGAGGGGCTTTTCAAGCAGAAGTGGAAATCCTTGGTGCAGCGCAGGGTTGCACGGGGTTTCATAATAAGTCCTTCTTGCAAAGGGTTATAAGAAATTTTTCATTGAGCCGAACCTCATGTTGTTGAAAGAATGCAAACATTTGATTCCAATCAAGCCAATGATCCATGATTTTTCGTAATCCTAATCGTTCGCATAATCGTAATCGGAACCCTCCTGAGGTTTTTCGATTACGAATACGATTAGGATTATGATTAAGAGGGGGGATCTCGGTGAAGGAAATTTCTATAAACTCTTAAACCGTATAGAAGTAAGCCCGATAACTTTTCAGCCCTGTGGTGCAGCGCGACCATTCGGGGCTTCATCGCGGCGAAACGCTTGGTTTCTTCGAACACCAGGTTGTTCCGCCACCTTACAGCACTACATGATCCTCGCGTAACCCTTTCCCCCAAAAGGGCACGAAGCCCGGCATCGGTTTGAAGTCTTTTCTGGGATCGCGAATAAGCTCACCCTTGCTGTATTTAGGAATAAAGTCTTTCTCCGGCGGGTGCTTGGGGTAAAGCACCTGTATCCCCTCTACCTCCAGCCGATCAACATTCTCCGCCACGATGCTTGCGTTAGCTGTGCGGGCCTCAGGACAGTTGCGAGAGCCTTGAAGCAGATCGGCATCACCAATGGTTGCTGGATCTTCAAGCCAAGGATGCTCAATTCGGAGGTTCCGCAACATGATATCCTCAAGCCGCCCGCCATCGCCAGCCGTAACGAAAATACGTCCATCCGTGCGGATATCGCAATCGGAAATCGTCACCCGTCTGATTTTACCCACCGAGGGCTGTTCTTCGACGCCATGCACCCCGGGAGTGGCACGCTGACCCAGATCAAGATGAATGGGGCGATTAAACACATTTCCGGAGTTCGTATCGATGAGCAGACCTTTCACATAAACGTCCTCGACCGTGCAGCCGTCCAGAACGGTGATCTGAAAGGCGCGTCCGCTGCCCGTAACGATGCTGTTGGAAAAGTGAATCTGTCGAAAGTCATGCCAAGTCTCCGTGCCGATCTTTAACCCGGCACACATGGTTTTCATCAGGCAGTTTGTCACAAAGATCCGCTCGCAGGATCGGGTTTTTGGAAACGACTTCAGGACGATACAGTCGTCTCCGGTTTCGATATGACAGTTTGAAAACCAAACATCGCGGCAGCCGTTCACATCAAAGCCATCCGAGTTACCGGCGAACAGATAATTTCGCAGTTGGACGCCTACCACCCGCACTTCGTCACACATTGCGAGGTGGCATGTCCAGCCGGGAGAGTTGCGCAAGGTAATGTCCTGCAAGCGCAAATTGCGGCAATTGAGAAAGCTTACTGTCGGCACAAAGAAGCGTTTGCCAGCACCGGTCCACGTCATTGGGGGCTTGTTGTCCCAATGGGGAGTGAAGGCAGCCACATTGCCATCGATGATTCCGTTGCCACACAGGGTTACGTTTTCGGCATCCTCGCCCACGATCAGGTGGCGGCGTTCGATCGCACAGTTGCCCTTACGCAAGTGCGGGGGTTGCGCCTCGTTCATGGGCAGAGCAGGGTATTCGGCAATATCCTCAGAAGCGATAAGTTCCGCGCCCGAAGGCACTTCCAGGGTGATGTTACTCTTCAGGAAAATTGTGCCGATCGAGTGGCGACCGGTTGGAAGAAGGACACGCCCGCCGCCCGCCGAATATGCAGCCTCAATCGCCGCGTTAATCGCCTTCGTGGGTGTCTGCTCAGAATCGGTTAAATCGGGGATAATCGTTTTCATCATGCTGCATCTTATGGATTATGTAATAGGGTTTCCTATATTTCGGATAAGAGTAACACCACCCGAAGCCTTATTCAGCATCGGGCCAGCGTTCTTCCGGATAAGGCTCGGGGCGGGGTTCGGGCACACGGCCGAGGAGATGCCGGGTGATGCCTTCGAGGCTCCGCTGCTTCCAGGGCACAAGGGGGTCGGGGTTGTCGCGCCACCAGTCGCTGGGGCCGTCTTTTTCGATTTCCTTATGCAGGGCGAGCATCCGGGGCTTCATCGCGGCGAAACGCCCGGTTTCTTCGAAGACCAGGTTGTTCCGCTGCTGCCAGTCCTCGGCGAGGTGGTAGAGTTCGCAGTAGTCGAGGTCGGCGTCGGCCAGCAGCACCCAGTCTCCCTCGCGATAGCAGACTTTGATCTGGCCGTCCGCCCCCTGGTAGCGCCAGTAGAGCGGACGCTCCGGATCGGGCATGGTGCCGCCGCGCAGGACGGGGAGGATGGAGGCTCCGTCGATCACGCGATCCGGCGGCAGGTCCAGACCGACGATTTCATGCACCGTGGGAAAAAGGTCGGTGTGGAGAATGGTTTCGGCGGAAACCGCCCCCGCCGGCACCACCCCCGGCCAGCGGATCAGTCCCGGCACCCGGTGCCCGCCCTCATACATCCAGGCCTTGGTGCCGCGGTGGTGGCCGGCGGACTGACGGACGCGCTCCAGGCTCTTCGGATCCCAGGCGGGACCGTTGTCCGAGGTGAAGAGAACAAGGGTGTTCTCGGCCAGGCCGTTGGCGTCCAGGTAGTCCATCAGTTTTCCGAAGGCGGCGTCGATCTGGGTGATGTTGCCGTAGTAGTCGGCGTCGTGCGGATCGATGCCCTGGTCGATGTAGGGCTGGCTGAAGCGCGTTTCGGTGCCGATGGGCGTATGCGGCTCGTGAGGCCAGACGGTCAGGAAAAACGAAGCCTCGGCGGGCCTGGCGTTTTCGATCCAGTCGATGGCTTCGTCCACGATGATGCCGACGGAATTTCCCTCGATTTTGCCACAGGGTTCGCCGTTGCGGATGAAGTTGGTGGGATTGAGGTGATTGGGCTCGGCGTTGCTTTTGGTGGCGAACCAATGGTCGTAGCCGTGATCGGCGGGTGTGGGATGGTCCTGGGTTCCATCCAGATTCCCGAGGTGCCACTTGCCGACATGGCAGGTGGCGTACCCGGCCTCTTTCAGTTGTGCGGGCAGGGTCACTTCCGAGGTGCGAAGGTAAGGGGTTTTGCCTTTACCGAAATGGATGGTGTATTGCCCGTTGCGGTAGGGGGTGCGCCCGGTGAGCATGGCCGCGCGGGCGGGCGAGCAGACCGCGCTGGCGGCGTGGAAATCGGTGAACAGCGCCCCTTCCGTGGCGAAACGGTCGATGTGGGGCGTCTGAATGACCGGATGCCCGTAGCAGCCGAGGTCGCCCCAGCCCTGGTCGTCGGTCATGAAGAAAATAATGTTGGGTCGTTGTTGGGATGTGTTCATGGCAATGCTTTCAGCGGTGGCCACCGCCGCGAACAAGGCGGCGATGCAAAGGTGGAGGAAGGAAGATAGTTTGTTCATTGTATAAACGCTCCGAAAGTGTCCCAGCGCTGCTGGTCGGTCGTGATGAGGAGGATGTTGGGTCGTGGGGAGCCGTTGTTTTTCATAAGACCGCATCCTAGCACTGCACATCCGGGTCGGAGCACTATAAACTTGTGCGCGGCGATATAAATATCGTAACATGCCCCCGTGAACCTTCCACCCCACAGCTTCTGCGACCCGATCCGTCTGGCGGATGCATTGGACGGACTTCGTGCCGGGCCGGGCTGGCCGGGGGACGTGCTCCTGCACGCGGAGCCACGCGTCGGCGACGGCGCGGGTGAGGGCGAGGGAGGCTACACCCAGCATCCCTTTCTGCTGCTGCCGCTTTCGCCCGGCCTGCGGACCTTTCGCGAGGCAGCGGCCGGGGGCTGGCGGGCGGTTTCGCCGATGGAGGCCGTGCTGTTCCGGGCCGATTCCTGGGTTTGGACGCGGAAATCCACACCCTGCCGCCTGCTCCGGCTGACCTTTCATCCGGATTGCCTGGTGGCCGGCAGGCGGCGCGAGGGCACGTCCAAACTCCATGCGCTGCGGGTGATCCGTCACCCTCCCACGCGACTGATGGAGGAGTTGCTCGTCCGGATGCAAGACCCGGGCATGGCCGGTGAGGACCGCGCCCGCGCTCTGCACCTGTTGCTCGCGGAAGCGGCGGCGATGCTGCGCGCCGCTCCCGGAGGCGACGCCACCGAGCCGTTCGACCGCTATCTGCTGGCCGAGCAGTTTCTGCGGGAGCACCTCGACCGTCCCCTCACCCGCCAGGACTGCGCCACCGCGCTGGGACTCAGCCCGACGCACCTTTCCCGCCTGTTCCAGAAGTTCGGCGACTGCTCGTTCCAGAAAACACTGGAACGCTTCCGCCTCGAACGGGCGCGGGCCCTGCTCCGCCACAGCAGCCTGCCGGTGGCCGACATCGCAGCCGCCTCGGGCTTCGGCTCCGACGCCTATTTCATCCGCGTATTCCGCGAACGCTGTGGGAAGACCCCCGGCCAGTGGCGGGCGGCGGCAAGCGAGTGAAAAACTGTTTACAAGCCCTGCGTCCCTCCACCCCTCCAATACCTCAAGAATCCACCATCCCCGACATTAGACGAAAAGACCGAAGTTGTGTCGATGCACCCTATGCACCTCCGCATCTGGATAAGTGCGCTTCCAGCCCAACGGAACCTTGTAAGAGCGCTTTTCCCACTTACACTCGAACGCCTCAAGCCCCCCGTCTTTCCGCGACTCGACCCAGTCAATTTCCTGCTGATCGTGCGTCCGCCAGAAATAGCCGCTCCGGCCCAGCCCGCCGTAATCGTTCTGCCGGATTCGTTCGTTGACGAAAAAATTCTCCCACAAATCGCCCCGATCCGCCCGCAAACGCAAAGGCTGAAACGCATCCAAGACCGCATTGCGGATGCCGAGATCGACAAAAAAATAGCGGGCGCTTTTCGTCACCTCCTTGCGCAAGTTCCGCGAAAACCCGCCCACCCTGTGCAGCACGAAGCATTTTTCCAGGAGTTCCAAATAGCGCTCCACCGTGGCCCGGTGCATTTGCAGGGTGTTGCCAAGCTCGAAATCTTCTTAGGGCGACCTGCGCTGGTGCGCGAGCGCGAGCCCTACCGACGACTGCGGCTAAAGCACGCGGCTCCGGGGCGCTCGCCTTTGGGAGCGGTGCGCTTTAGCCGCCGTTGCGTTTGCCTGGCGCGTTCGAGGCGGCTGGTCGCCCGCAAAACCGCGGCTAAAGCACGCGGCTCCGGGGCTTCGGCAGCTCCGACACTCAGGTCTCATCCTTCCCCACTCTCGGAGCGCAGCGGAAACCCTCCGTCTTGTCCTGCGTAGCTCGCAGAGCGTAGAAGGAAGCTCAACGCTCGCCTACGGTGCAATACGTCTGAGACTTTGCTCTTATCGCCCGGAAAGAATCGAGCGAGGTCTTTTTGCCTCCAGCCCATCTGGTCCATACGAAATTTTATCGCTTCAATCGGGTCCGGTGGATCAATCGGATAGTGTTCGTCTTCATACTTTTCCACCAGCAAAGACCAAAGGTCCAGGCTGTCTTCTTCGGGGGATCCCGGACTGGCGTCCATCAACTCGCTGACGATCTCCAAGGCAGATTCGTATTCCTTTTCCGTTTTAAGAATTTTTGGTTGCATAGAAACTAGATGGTTGTGGCGTCGATTTTGTCGTATTCCTCGTGTGTGCCGACAAAGCGGATGTATATGATGCCCCGGTTGTAGTGGGTCTCGACGATGAGTCGGTAGTCGTTCTGGTTGATTTCGAAAATACAGCGATTGTTCTTGATGGGGCGGGCCTTGGGGAAATCTTTAAGAATATCATCCGACTTGGCCCATGAGCATTTCTTCACGTCATGATACCACGCTTTAAGTGGTTGCTCGGTCTCGGCATGCTTTTCCCAGAAGTCCCTTAAGGTTTTCTTTTTGATGATTCGCATACCATCCTGCCCCCTCAACCCAGGCTCGTCAAGCCCGATGTTCCCTTTCGGGGAACTTTTCTTGCTTTCCGTCGGTTTCTTAGCTCTCTTTTTGAAACTCATGGACTATTTGCTGACAAGCCCCCGGGTCTCGATGCGGGCGGGGCGGGCGTGCGCCCGCGCGATTTCGGCGGGGTCGAATTTCTCTCTCCGGTCGAAGGTGACGAGGCCGTTCTGCTCCTGGAATACGTCGGTCAGTTGGGTGAAGCAGTAGCCGGAGCAAGCGGGGTTGTCGAGGAGGGCGGCGCACTGCCCGGCGAATCGGGCGATGTATTCGGCCTTGCTGGCGGGGGCTCGACCGTAGCTCCATGCAAGTTCGTCGTCCTTTTCCGCCGCGTCCCATTGGGTGCCCATCCCGCCGAACTCAGAGAGGAAAATTGCTGCTGTTGCTAGAGTTTTTGGCCAACCGGTTCTCCAGATGCCGGATACGTTCTTGCTGTGCGTCGA
>CAZDRT010000031.1:0-22825 GCA_964507815.1 uncultured Puniceicoccaceae bacterium | reverse complement strand
AGTTCCATGGTGGGGCTACCTGAGTAGTTACCATTTTCTAACAAACACGCACATTATCTAATGAACTTCAGCCTTTCCGCCGTGACCCGCCAGCCGCCCGACAGCCACTCCCTGCAAGCTTTCCTCGACTCCCTGCCGACCGAAATCGCCTCCCGCGATCCAGTGGTCCTGGCCAGCCACAGCCGCGACCGCTACCCGCTGGCAACCAAGCGTGGCCCCGCAGAAGAAGCCGCCGCCCAGCCCTCGGCTGTGCTCTTCCCGACCTCCGCCACACAGCTCCAAGACATCGTTCGCCGGGCAAACCAAGCCAAGCTCCCCCTCGTCCCCTACGGCGCGGGCTCCGGTGTAGTGGGCGCTGCCATACCGACTCGCAACGAGCTTGTCGTCAGCGCCGCCCGCCTCAACGACATCGGCGATCCGGACGAGCGCAATCTCCACATGCGCGTGGGCGCGGGAGCCATCGCGGCCGACGTTGAGGCCAAGCTGAACGCCTGCGGCTTCACCCTCGGCCACTATCCGCAATCGCTGCCTCTAGCCTCGATGGGCGGACTCATCGCCACCCGCTCCACTGGAACATTCTCCAACCGATACGGCGGCATCGAGCAACTCGTTCTGGGACTCGAAGTCATTCTGCCCGACGGCCAGCCGGTCAGTCTCCCCGCCCGCCCCCGGGCCGCCATGGGGCCCGACTTGACACAGCTCTTCATCGGCAGCGAAGGCGCCCTCGGCTTCATCGTCGAAGCCACCCTCCGCATCTTTCCCCTCGAAGAACGCCGTAGCTTTCACGGCTACCGCTTTCCTTCCGTCAAAGAGGGTCTCGACAGCATTGAATCCGCCAATCGCATACAGCTCCGCCCCGCCGTCCTGCGCCTATACGAACCGACCGAAGCCGATATACTGCTCGGCAAAGCCAAGCTGCCTTCTGGCGGCGCCTTGCTCATCGTAGGCGAGGCCGGACCCTCAGAGATCGTCCAAGCCGCCATGCTCCGCTTCGACTCGATCGCCCGCGACCACCACGGCGAAGCGCTAGGCTCGGAGATCGGCGAACTCTGGGAACAGCATCGCTACGACGCCTCCTGGCTCGACGACGGAAACGACGGTCCAGGCAAGTTCGCCGACGCCATTGAAGTATCCGCTTCTTGGAGCGAGCTGGGGCCTCTCTACCATGCCCTGATGACCGCTCTCCAGCCCCTCGCTTCCAGAGTCATGGCCCACTACTCGCATTTCTACAGCGACGGCGGCTGCCTCTACGCCATTATCTTCATCGAAGACAGCGACCCCCAATCCGCACGCCAACGCTATCTCGCTTGCTGGGATGCCGTCATGGACATCGCCCAGCGCCACGGCGGCTCGCTCAGCCACCACCACGGTGTGGGCCTGGCTCGAGCCAAGCGCTTCGCCGATCCGTCCATTTCGCCTTCCTCCATCATCTGGCGCCGCATTAAATCCGCCCTCGACCCGCACGGTCTCCTCGCCCCAGGCAAGCTCCCCTCTTCGACACACGCCGACTAGCCGCCATGCCCGACAGCGATCCTCTTCCGACCGTCGCCATCACCATAGGCGATCCCGCCGGCATCGGCCCCGAGATCGTCCTAAAGGCGCTCCAGGATCGCGCCGCTCGCCAAGCGCTCCGGCCCATCGTGATCGGCGACTGGCGCGTCATCGAGCAGGCCGCAGCCCTCCTTCCCAACCCGCCAGCCCTGCGCCGCATCGAGAAGGTGACCGCCCGCTCGCCTGATGGATACTGTGTCGAGGTTTTCGACACAAACAACTGCGATCCCAACGCCCTCACGCCCCGCGCCGTATCTGCCCAAGCCGGCGCCGCCTTCGTGGCCGACATCGAAACCTCCGCCCGCCTCGCCCTCTCCGGCAAAGTCGACGCCGTCGCTTCAGGCCCCACCAACAAGGCCTCCATGCAGGCCGCAGGATTCAACTACCCTGGGCAGACGCAGGCCTACGCCGCTTTCTGCCTGCGCAATCCCAACGAGGTCAGCACCATTCTGCTTGGCGGACCTCTCCGCGTCCTCCTGTTGAGCTCTCACGTCTCCCTCCGCCAAGCCATCGAGCTTGTCACCCGCCAGAACGTCCTCAACGCCCTACTCACCCTCAACCGCGCTCTTCAGGAGTTTTGGGCCATCGAAAGGCCGAGGATCCTCATCCCCGGCCTCAATCCCCACTGCAGCGACCACGGCCTGTTCGGCTCTGAAGAGGCCGAAGCCATCGAGCCAGCCATCGCCGACGCGCGCCAGCGGGGACTGAACGTCAGCGATCCGGTCTCCGCCGACACAGCCTTTCATTCGTGCGAGAAAGGTGAATACGACGGCATCATCGGCCTCTACCACGACCAAGGCACCATCCCCCTCAAGCGCTTTGGCTACATGACCGTGGCAGCCGGCCTGCCTATCATCCGCACCACCGCCGGCCACGGCACCGCCTACGATATCGCCTGGCAAGGCAAGGCCGATGCAAGCATCATGAGGAGGGCCATCTTCACAGCCGCCGACCTAGCGAAACGGAAAAGAAACGCATCGCCCCATGCCTGAGCTTGCCGCCATCGCCGACGACTGCAGCGGCGCCATCGCCGTGGCCGACGTCTTCGCTTCTCACTCCCTTCCTTGCGAGGTCATCCTCGATCCAAGCGCCGTCCCCGCAGACGCCCCCATACCCATCATCGATGCCAACCTCCGACTGGCCGCGCCAGAGCTCGCAGAGAAAACCTGCCGGGCTCTCGCCGGCCTCCTTCGGCAAGCTGGAGCTACCGAACTTTTTTTCAAGATCGACTCCCAGCTGCGAGGTCCCGTCACCGCCATGCTCAACGGCGCCCGGGCAGGCTTCGGCGGCCGCCCCGGCCTGCTCTGCCCGGCTTGGCCAGAGAAGTCCTCGCCCGCACCCCAGACCACCCTGCCGCAGCCCACCGACTGGCTGCCTACCCAAGCCCACAATCAGGAGACCATCGACCATCTCTACCAAAGCTCCACCGTAGGGCTACCGTCCCTACACGCCGGTTCCCTAGGCCTGGCCCTTGCCATCGCCAAGGCCAAAGGCACCCCCATCGCTCCCGCCCCAGCGCCGCAGCCCCCCGGCTCCACCCTCTTCATAACCTGCAGCCACCACCCCGCCACCCAAGCCCAAGTAGCCTACCTGCAGAGCCAGGGCTGGGGCCTCATTCTCCTAGACGAAGACGACCGTCAACCCAAACTCCTCCGCTCCGCCATCGCAAACCGCCTCCACTCACCCCAACATGCCATCATCGCTTGCCGCGCCACTCTAGGCCTGCCGCCATCCGGCCAACCCCACGCCACCCTCCAACGCCTCGCCCACGCCCTCCCACCGCTCCCTCCCAACCGCCAACTCGTCATCTCCGGAGGCGACACCGCTCACGCCCTCTTGCTATCGATGAACGCAAGAACACTCCATCCCCGTCCCCAACTTCTAACTACAGACGCTTACCTGGCCCTCCCCGCCCCAGGCCCCTCCCACCCCATTTGGATCAAGCCCGGCCACACCGGTCCACCCAACCTCATCTCCCACCTCGCCCAATCAAACCTCCCCCAACCCGATGCCCGCTGACAAGAACCCAGCCCGTCCGGCACAAGCACGACCCCTCTGCTTTGCCGTCAATTCCCATTGGAAAAGGGAAAAGGGAAAAGCAGGGGTCAGTCCACGTTTTCTTGATTTTAGCTTGACCAAAGAGTCATCTCGGTTTTGCTGTTGGCAATGGCTCGGAAAGCGAGAATTGAGTATGCAGGTGCGTGTTACCATGTTCTGAACCGGGGCAATTACCGGAATTGGATATTTGAGAGCGAGGGAGCGCGTAAGAGCTTTTTAAAGTGCCTGGCCGAGACCTGCGAGGCGAAGGGCTGGCGGGTTCACGCCTGGTGCCTGATGGTCAATCACTACCACTTGTTGATCGAGACTCCCGAGCCGAATCTGGTTGTCGGCATGAAATGGTTGCAATCGACCTTTGCCAACCGCTTCAATCGCTTTAGGAAAGAAAACGGGCATGTGTTCCAGGGCCGCTACAAGGCGATTTTGTTGGATGGCGATGCCATCGGGACTGTCTGTCACTACATCCACCTGAATCCTGTCCGCGCCGGACTTGTGACAGCGCAGCAACTGCAGGAATACCGCGACAGTAGTTTTCATCAACTGTGGTATCCTCGCAAGCGGTGGTCTTTTTACGTATGGGATACATGCTTGGGATCGGCCGGTGGACTTGAGGATAAACCCAAAGACAGGAAGCTATATCGTGATTACCTGGACTGGTTGTCTGAGAGCGAGCCTGAGCGTAAGAAGCTGGGTTTTGAAAAAATGTGCCGTGGTTGGGCGAAGGGAACCAAAGAATTCAAAAAGGCGGTGCTCAAGGACGAGGCCGACCTTGTGAATCGTCGGATCGTTGAGGCGGAAGCGAAGGAAATGGCCGAACCTCGGTGGGAGAGGGGGTTGAAGCAGGGGCTCGTGTGCCTTGGGCGGACCGAATCCGAATTGAAAACTGAGCGCAAGGGAGCCCTTTGGAAAGTCGCCCTTTGCAGACACCTGCGCGAACGTTTTCTTGTCCCGAACCCTTGGCTGGCAGAGCGTCTGAATATGGGCACCGCGAACTCGTTGAGTAGTCTGGTTAGCCGCCATAAGTCGTCTACTGCGAAAACCGACAAATCATGGAAAATTTTGAAAAATCAAGAATACGTGGACTGACCCTTTTTACCCCCTCAAATTCGAAGAGCGCGGTGCTTTAGCCCGCGTCTTCGCGTGCGTTCTTCTGCTTACGCTCAAGAATTAAATCAGCCTATCCAGCCTTGTTTGCTTTGCAATTTTTTGATCCGTTCCCAGAGTTCTCTTCCACTCATGCCGTTTCTCCGCTCGATAGGATTCGCGCTGGCTCTTCTGCTTAGTTTTTCAAGAGCCGGGGCGCAGCCGGAGCCGCCCGGAAACGGGGCAATCCATTTGATCGACGAGGCCCTCGAATTCAGAAAGGAAGATTACGGGCCGATCACCTCCCTACGCGAGTTGCGGCAACTTTCCCCGCGGGAAGCCGCGCTCGGCCTGCCCGTCGATGTGACGGGCGTTATCACCTACGCCGAGATCCCCCGCAATATCGTTTTCATTCAAAACGAGGACGGAGCCGCCTACGTGAACATCCGCACGGAGAACGGTCGGATCGCGGGCAAACCCGGCCTCTCCCTCCAAGCCGGCGACCGCGTGCGCCTGCGGGGCATCACCCATCCCGCCGGATTCGCCCCCTCCATCTGGTATCCGGAAGACGGCAATGTGCGCATCAATAAACTCGGCAAGGCCCCCCTCCCCGAGCCGATGCAGCTCTTCCCCACGGTGATCATTGATCCTCCCCTGGACAACTTCCGCGTCGAAGTGACGGGGGTGGTCACGAATATCGCCACCCGGGACGGGCGAACCGTCGTCACTTTCAACGACGGCTTCGACTCCTTCGATCTGCTGCTGAAAGGGCCGCCCGTCCCGGATGGCCTGCCCGCGGGGCTCCTGAATTCGCGGATCCGGGCGCGCGGTGTCTTCGGTTCCATCACCAACGACCGCCGTGAGCTGGTTCACGCCCGCTTCTTCTTACCCTCGCCCGATTTCATCGATATCGTCGAACCGGGAGCCTCGGCGGTCTTCGCAAAGGAGCCTCTCCGCTACGGGGAACTCACCGGTTATCAGGCCGTCACCGGCGAGCGCGTCCATGTGCGGGGGATCGTGACCGCCGCTTTCCCGCCCTCGCGTCTTTACCTCCGCATCGAAGGAGGGCCGCTGGAAATCCGCACCAACCAAGCCGATCTGCCCGCCGTCGGAACGCGTCTGGGCGTGGCCGGCTACCGTGGTTGGGAGGAGGGGGTTCCCTATCTCCACACCACGGCCCTGCGCGTCGAGGGCGAGGGGCCGCCGCCGGATCCGCGAGCCGTCTCGATCACCGCTCCGGTGGTCTCGATGCGTCAGGGCGAGCTGATCCGGGTTGAAGGACGGCTGGTCGATGCCGTGGCCACCCCCGGGGAGAATCTGCTGGTGCTGGACGAAGGCCCCGACACGTTCTCCGCCCGCCTGCCCGAACGGGTCAACCGCAAGGGATTTCCGCCGCCGAAAGGCACGCTTGTGGACTTAACCGGCATTCTGGTCGAACCACCCGACCCCGGCAACCCCGGCCCTGGATTCGAGCTGCTGCTGCGCGACATCGGGGACGTGGTCGTGCTGGAACGTCCGCCCTTTTGGACGGGCGGGCGCATCGCAACCATCCTCGTTCTGGCCCTGTTGGCCATCGGCGTTCTCGCCGGCTGGTCGATCTGGCTGAGCCGCAAAGTCCGGCGGCAGGCAAAGAACCTGGCCGCCAAATCCGAGGCGGAAAGGGTGCAGGAGGAGCGCAACCGCATCGCCCGCGAACTGCACGACACGCTCGAACAGGATCTGGTCGCCCTCTCCATGCACCTCAACCTCGCTCACGACCGGATGAACGGTTCCAGTGCCGGTTCCCGCGAGGATCTCGAGCGCGCGCAACGCATCCTCCAACGCACCCGCCGGGAAAGCCGCCACTCCATCCAGGAATTACGCGAGGTCGATTTCGCACACGACGAGTTGCACGGTGCCCTCAAGCGTCTGGCCGAACGCTTTGAAATGGATAGCGGCGTCTCGCTCGAATTAACCCCTCCCCCGCCCCATCATCTGCCGCCGGAAACCCAGCGGCAGGTTCTCCTGATCCTGCGCGAGGCGATCCACAACGCCATCCATCACGCGGATGTGGATACGGTCACCCTGAGCGGCGAACGCCGTGGAGACGATCTGCTTTTGGAAGTGCGCGACGACGGCCGTGGGTTCGACCCACGGCAACTTCCCCGCGGCCACTTCGGCGTGCTCGGCATGCGCGAAAGGGCCGGACAAATCGGAGCCATTCTCGAAATCGAATCTTCCGCCGGACGCGGCACCCGGGTCGGCTTGCGCCTGCCGGGTGCCTATTCCGCCCGTAAATAGTTTCCTGCCTTCACTCGGCGGAAAGGGGGACGAAAATGATCGAGAAGTTGCAACGTCCTATGCCGTTTTCCAGGCGCAGGAGGAAGGTGTTGACGCCCTGGCGGAAGGTGACTTTGCGGAAATGCTCCGAAAGTGTCCAGGTGCTGGTGCTGGTGTCCTGGAGGATCAGCAAATCGTTGAGCCAGAGCTTCG
This sequence comes from uncultured Puniceicoccaceae bacterium, assembly GCA_964507815.1. GTDB lineage: Bacteria > Verrucomicrobiota > Verrucomicrobiia > Opitutales > Puniceicoccaceae > Puniceicoccus. The sequence goes on along the minus strand of CAZDRT010000031.1, from coordinate 15,661 downwards.
ACCAGTCATCGGTGGCAACGGCCAGGAGAGCGGTGGTTTCCTCCTCGAAAAACAGCTCGGTGTAGGCGAAATATACCGCCCGGGTGGTTTCGTCGGGCGGGGTGACGCGGACGGTGTTGCTCTGCACGAAACGCCACTCGAGTTCGGCGCGCTCGCCGCTTCCCCGCATCTCCCGTCCGCTGTAGGTGGCGTCGAGATCGACGAGGGTCTCCGGCGGCAGGGGGGGCTCCAGGGAGCGGCCTTGCTGCCCCCACGGTCCGATGATATACCAGGTGTCGATAAAGAGCCAGCCCCGGCGGTCTCCTTCCGGGCGGACGATACGGGCCGGGATCGCCTCGGTGAGGGCCCGCTCATTCGAGATCTTGACGGGAGCCTGGCGCGAGGTCGGTATGGGTGCGGCGGCGGCTCCGGTCGCCGGGATCGAGCCGTAGCGGGGATCGACCTGTTTGGAGAGATCCTGGAGAAATTCGCCTTGATGCCCCGTCGCCATCATCTGCGAAAAATCGACAAAGCCTCGGTCCGCCGCCGCCGTGGCCATCTGCGCACGCATCATCGTGCTGCTTGTCTGAGGCATCGGACGTCCCGCTTGCGGGTCGGGGGGCTGCATCCGTCCCAGTTGGTTCTCGGCCCGCAGGGCGGCGTTTTCAGTCTGCCCCACGGCCTCCGCGAGGGCTTGGTTGAACTCCCGGAATTGCTCCATCGTCTGCGGCATTTCACCGCTTTGCGCGGCCTCGGACATCGGCGGGAAACCGCCGGGTGGCACGAAGGTGTTTTCCATCGCCTGCTCGAAGCTTTGGTTCTGGATTGCCGCCATTTCGGCGGCGCGTGCTTCGGCGTTGAGCTGATCGAACTGCTCGGACATTTGTTCCGACATTTCGTAAAGCTGGCCGGCGTCTGCCGCGGCAATCGCGGAATCCTCCGGTAGGTTCGCCATCTGCGCGGGGTGTTCCTCGGCCAGCCGCTCGGCTTCGGCCATCGCTTCCTCCATGGCGGCGGGGATGAGTGCGATCAGTTCTTCGCTGTCACGCTCGATCTGTTTCAGCTTTTTGCGAAGCTCCTTGCGGAAGGGACGGATATCCTCTCCTACCTCCGGCGGCAGCGACATTTCGCCCGCCGCCAGCAGGCGAATGGATTCCGCCGCGGGCAACATCCGGCGCAAGTCCCCGAGGCGGCCCGTCGGCCCGGCCGCTTCGATTAAATCCCGGTGAATATCCGCCAGTTCCAGGCTCTGGTTCTGGATGTCGGCGGCATGGGAGCGGGCGGCCCCCGTGAACGCTTCCCCCGCGTCCGCCTCGTCTTTGACCGCCTCGGCCTGCCGGGCGATGGCTACCACCAGCGCATCGATGCGGTCGCCGAGGCCGAGCTTGCGCAGGTCTTTCATGCGCTCCTCGACCTCTTCCTCCATTTCGTAAACGGTCTGCTTGAGCTTCCGCACGTTCTTCCGCATCTCCTCTTCCTTCTTCTCCTTCTGTTCGCGGGCGATTTCCTCGACCTGCTCGGGCTTGGGCTCGGGTCGCTTGATCTTTTTGCGCACCACTTCCTTCTCCTCCTCCGTCAGTTCGGAAAGCGGCTCTTTGCTCAGATCGACCTGGCTTTGCCGGAGTTCCTCCACGAAGTAGAAGAGCGGGAGAACGATCAAGGCTGCCGCAATCGCGGTAAACCAGCCGATATTCATGGGGTTGAGGCGGGAAAGTTTCATGCGGGGGGGTCAGTCGAAGCGTTCGTGGAAGGTCCGCACGCCGACGTTGCGCAGGCCGATGAACTGCAGATGGTCCAGCAGCTCGACGACGCGGTAGGAGGGAGCTTCCTCGTCGATATCGATGCGGATACGGCGGTCCGGCTCGGTCCGGGCGACCTCGCCCAGGCGGTCCCGCAGAACCTGGATGGTGGAAGACTCGCCTTCGTAGTAAATTTCGCCTTCCGCATCGACCCCGAGCATCAGGATGGATTCGTCGGGCGCGAGTTCCAGGGAGGACTGCGAGACTGGCAGGGCGATCTCCTCGACCGTCTTATCCTCCTTCTTCAGCATGGTGGCCACCAGAAAGAAGATCAGCAACAGAAAGACCGCGTCGATCATCGGTGCCATGTTCAGCTCCTCGTTTTCGTCCTCTTCGGTCTCAAATCTCATGGTTCAGAAGCGTTCGATGCGTTCCCCGGGCGGCACCTCGAAATAAAGTTTCTCGACATCGCGGGTGCGCACGCCGACATTCTCGAAGCCCTGGAGAGAGGCGATGTCGAGGGTGTCCACCAGCTTTTGGAAAGGGGTGTCGCGGTCCACGTCGATGCGCAGGGGGAGGTCCGTGCCATTGACCTCGGCAAAGGCCTTGAGGTGGGCGGCGAGATTCTCCACCGGGGAGTATTCCAGCTCCCCGAACTTCGAGTCGCGCTCGGTGGCCTGGTAGTGGTTGCCCTCCAGATCGAGACCCACGATCAGTATCTCCCGTTTCTCCACCGACCGCAGGGTCGCTTCCGGATCGGGGATGGTGATGGGAATTTCTTTCTGCAGTTTCTTCATCATGGTGGTGACGAGGAAAAAGATCAGCAGCAGGAAAACGCAGTCGATCAGCGGCGAGAGGTCAACGCCCATGGCGTCTTCCACCTTGCGGCGCCTGCGCCGGGGCGGATCGTCATCAAAAAACCCCCGCGGCTGATTCGGCAGACTCGCTCCCGCCAGCCCCCCGGGCAGAGGGCCGGATTTGGGATGAGGCGGTGGCGAAACACTCATGCGTCTTCGTTGCGGTGGTCGCTTGCGGGCGGCTCGTCGTTCCCGGCGTCCCCGTCCCGTTCCTGTTTCATCAGATACTGCACGTGTATCCCGAGAAGTTCCTCCACTGATTCCTCCAAAGCGGTGGCGAAGCCGGAGATACGCGAGCGAAAGTAGTGATAGCAACTCAGGGTGGGAATGGCGATGATCAGGCCGAGAGCCGTTGTGATGAGAGCCTTGCCGATGGAGTCCGCCAAGACGGCGGCATCCCCGGTATCCCCGAGGAGCGCGACTTTCTGGAAGGCCTCGATCATGCCGATGATGGTGCCCAGCAGCCCGAGCAGGGGCGAGATCGTGGCGATTACGACGAGCGGGTAGCTGCGCCGCATCTGCGACTGGACCTCACGCGCGCCAATGTCGGCCACCGTGGCGCTGACCACCGAATACGGGAAGTGGGCGTGCCGGGCGAGGTAGCGCACGGTTCGCCCGTAGGCGCTGCGGTCGTCCCGCGCCTCCTCCGCAGCACCCTCAAGATCGCCCGCCTCCCATTTCCGGCAGGTCGATGCCACCAGCGCATCCGGCAGAAAGGCCTTGCGCCGAACCGAAATCAGCCGCTCCACAACAAAGGCAACGGACGCGAACACCAGCACGATCAGGACAAGCGCGACCCAGCCGCCCTTGGCGATCTCCTCCCCCCAGTCGATAGTCGCTATATCGCCGATTTCGTCACGACGGATCGTCTCGACGGGCACGGTCGTGCCCTCGTCCGACTGGACGCTCTGCGTCTCCTCCTGCGCGGGGGGCCCGCCCTCTTGGGCCGGGAGCGAGGGCTGCAAGGCGAAAAGGAACGCCAGCACGAACGCGGCCGCCGGGAAAAAACGGATAAAACGCCGGAGGATGAATGGGGATGGCAATGTTTTCATAATTGCGTAGATGAATCGTTTAACAGAGAGACGAATGAACCCGGGTGCAAAGGAATCCTTTATCACTTGGGTTAAAAAACCGGCACCCTACCCGATTTCTCCTCGCATTGGTATCCTACATTTGTTGGGGGTATCGACCCGCCTATGGACAAACCGCGGCTGAAGCACGCGGCTCCGATTTGCCAACCGCGACTCCGCCATGTTCATCCGTTTTGCCGGAGCGGCGAGCTTCAGCCGCCGTCGCGTGTGGTCTGAAAATATCTACTTTTTGTATTTGCGAATGCGTTCGCCCCAGGGGAGGGGCTCGAAGGGGAGAACGTCGTGGCTTACCGCCCAAGCCTGCCAGTGGTTTTCAAGGTTTTCGACCACCTCGGGCTTTTGCTTGGAGAGATCTTTCAGTTCGAAGGGGTCGTCGGGCAGGTGGTAGAGTTCCCAGGGCTGGTCGTGGCCGCCGGAGACGAGTTTCCAGTCGCCGACGATGGCGGCGCGGGTGGTCTCATGCTCGAAGAAGAGCGGTCGGGACCCAGCCTCCGAATCTTCCAGGATGTTCACGCTCTCGAGTTGTGGGATGGGATCGAGACCCCACTCCGGAGGATATTCCACACCGCAGGCGATGAGCAGAGTGGGCAGGATGTCGCTTATGTGCGGGCGACCGGAGACGAAGCCTTCGCGGGCCTCGATGCCGTTTGGCCAGTGCATGATGAGGGGCGAGGCGATGCCGCCCTCGTAGCTGGACGATTTGTAGTCGCGGAACGGTGCGTTGCCCAGATTCGAGCGCAGCCGCATCGATTCGCCGCCCTCCTTGGTCGCACCGTTGTCACTGAGAAAGAAGATGAGTGTGTTGTCGAGCTGGCCGGTTTTCTCCAAAACTTCGATGGCGCGGCCGACCTGCTCGTCCACCAACTCGACCATGGCGGCGAAGGTAGCGGCAGTTTCCACCCACTCATCCTTTTCTTCGGCGGACAGGTCGTCCCATGCCCGCTCGAAGTGGGGGCGCGCGTCGTCGGCGGAGATGCCCTCGGGGAAGAGTCCCAGCGATTCCATCCGATCGATCCGCCCGCGCCAGAGCTGCTCGTAGCCCACCCGGTAGCGTTCGCGCGTGCGTGCGATCCTGTCCTCCGGTGCCTCCAGCGGCAGGTGAGGGGCATAGGGTGCGTAGTAGATAAAGAAGGGCTCTTCGCTCTCGCCGTCGCCGTCGCCGCGGATCCGCTGCACGAGTTCGTCGCCCAACTCGGTGGTCAGGAAAAAGTCTTCGGGAATGTCCGGCACCGGGATGTGGGTGCTGTCGCGCACCAGGTCCCAAGGCGTGCGGTAGCCGCCGCCGAGGCGGTTTCCTTCTTTGTCATAGTAGATAGCATTGCCGCCGGACATGATCCCCAGAAAGCTGTCGAAGCCCCGGTCGAGCGGAAACACGCCACGGGTGAGGCCGGAATGCCAAAAGTCGCCGACGACCTCTTCGGGTGCGACGTGCCACTTGCCGACCATGTGGGTGCGGTAGCCTTGGGGGCGGAGCAATTCGGGAGAGATGGGCAGGTCGCGGGTAATCCCGCCGCGATAGCCGGGGCGGCTTTCGTCGGCGGCCGTCATCCAGCCGAGTTGGGCGGTGTGGGCGTAATGGCCGGTGAGAAGGCTTGCGCGCGAGGGGCAGCAGCGCGCGTAGTTGCGCAACTGGCGGAACTTTAGCCCGCCGTCGGCCATGCGGTCGAGATGGGGCGTCTCGATTTCCGAGCCGTAACAGCCCAGATCGGAGTAGCCCATGTCATCGACCATGATGAGCAAAATGTTCGGCCGCCCGGATGCGGCCCGCTGAGGGATGGGGGATTCGTTAGCCATAAGCTGTGTTGCGAAGAAGATCAGGAAGATGCGGATAAGGATTCTGGACGGCATGCTTCGGTTATCAGTCGTCGAGTAGGACAAGGCCAGCTTTTTATGCTCTCCACGCTTCTCGTTTTCGACCAGAGATTCGAGATCAGGTCGGAGTTCCGGGTAGTTTTCGAAACCGATTCGCTAGAGGGCGTTGAGCGTCCAGAGGACGGGGGAAGGGTCGGGTCGGCGACTGGTTTCCTGGAGCGCCTCGCGGAAGGGCTGGATGGCTTCCTCGCGATGGCCCTGCAGTGCGAGGGCTTCGGCGGCGACGGCGGCCCGCATCCGGTCCAGAACCTTGGCGTAAGCCCAGTGTTTACGCGCTTTGCATCGAAAAGGTTGTCGAATCACGCAAGTGTTCCTTCCTGCCAATCGGGCTGCACGATGATTTCCAGCGGGGCATCGTGCAGGCCGCGATTGCGCGAACGAATCAAAAGGTCATCAGCCAAACGGCGCGCTCCATGGTTTTGGATTGCGCATGGGAGAGCCCGGTTTTGTCCGGCCCCGCATTGCCCAGCATGATATGAGGGCAGTCGGCCTCCCGTGCCGTGTCCGCAAATGCAGAGTGCAGGATGAGCGCCTCGATTTTCCGGGAGCGAATCCATTCAGGAAGAGTGGCTTTGGCTTGTTCGACCGCCCCGCGATCGAAACCCGGAACCAGAAACGGTTCGACGCGGTCTCGGGCGGGCATTTCCATTAGGTAATACCGGCAGCAGGCGAGGATGCGCATGGTGTAAAGGCTTCGCTCGGGCGGATCGAAAAGCACTGCGCTGATGCGGCGGTAACCATTGTCGCGGAGCGCCTGCCACGCTCGAGCCACGCTGGCGAATGGCGTGTGCCTCACCAAAGGAATGCCGGGGTGCAGCCTGGCAAATCCTTCGTCCATGGAGATCAGGGCAAAGGGCGAAAAATCGAACCCGCTCCAGTAATCGTCCTGAACGATCACCCGCGAGAAAAAGAGCCCCGAGAAACCGCGATGGTAGAGTTGACGCGACAACGCGGCGGCTTTGGGATGATCGAGGGTCTCGAAAATGGTAACCTCGAATCCCTGCCGCTCGCACACCTCGTGAAATTGCGCTCCCCAGGACCGGCCCAGGCTCTGCGCGCCGCCTCGCGTCAGCAGGGCCACCGGCAATGCGCGAGCCGCCGGATGGCCCTTGAAGCGCTTGGCGGCCAGCGCTCCTAGCAATTTGTTCGGACGATAGCCGAGTCGCTTCGCGATGTCGGCAATCCGCCGACGGGTCGCCGGGGCGACTTCAGGCCGGTTGTTGAGCGCACGCGAGACGGTTCCCACACTGACGCCCGCCGCTTTTGCGATGTCGTGGATATTCAGCGACCCGGGATCTGGAGAGGGAGAATTCATGGAACAGGAAGAGAAAACCGCCGCGATTCGCAACGGTTTACGGAACCGTAAGGTGGTGGATGGAGCCGGGCAAGGCTTGAATGCAGCGAAATTCCGTTGACTGCGGAAAACGCGGCATCCATATTCAGATCCAGACTATTCACCATCCAGCGGACAGATCGGCAGTCCCGGTCACTTTTTCCATTCTCCCCATATTCATCCCTACCCTCTCCACCAATGAAGATTCTACACTATCTCTCGGTTCCCCTCAGTATCGTCGCATCCCCCCTTGTCGCCTCGGGAGCGGAAGCGGCCGAGAGGCCGAATATTCTGTTCATTACGATCGACGATATGAACGATTGGATCGGCGTCATGGGCACGAACCCGGATGTCCAGACCCCGCACCTCGATCAATTCGCCAGCACCGCCACGCTTTTCACCGAAGCCCATTGTCAATTCCCGCTCTGCGGCCCTTCCCGCGCCTCCATCATGAGCGGCATGCACCCCGACACCCTGCGCATCTGGTCGGGGGATGCCGGGATCGAGAAAACGAATCAACGCACCGAGGAACTCGGCGGTCGCACACTGGACAAGCACTTTCAGGATCAAGGCTATAAAACGATCTTCCGGGCCAAAGTCTATCATGGCACGGTAAACTCCTCCTTTGGCAACGCGCACTTCGATGTATTCGGAGGCAACGGTAGCTGGGGACCCAAACCACCGGAAAAACTCAATTACGATCACAACGGAACGCAAACCGACTGGGGCGCCTATCCCGCCACTGACGAGGAAATGTCCGATTACCAGACCGCCACCTGGGTGGCGGACCAGTTGACGCAGACCCACGACAAGCCGTTTTTCATGGGCGTCGGTATCATGCGTCCCCACGTCCCCTTTTATGTTCCCCAGAAATGGTTCGATCTCTACGACCGGGAGACCCTGACCATGCCGCCCTACAAGTCGGACGATTGGGAGGACCTGCCCGCCGGTGCCGACAGCAATGCCACCTTCTGGTCGCCTCATATCGAACTCTTTCCCGATGAGGACCCCGACAGCGATAATCTGATCGGCTTCGATGGTTGGCGCGATGCCGTGCATGCCTATCTGGCCTGCATCAGCTTCCTGGACGCCCAGATCGGCCGAATCCTCGACGCGCTGGAAGCCAGCCCCTACGCAGACAACACCATCGTCGTCATCCTCTCGGACCATGGCTACCATGTGGGCGAGAAAAATCTCATTCAGAAGCATTCTCTGTGGGAACGCTCCACGCACGTGCCGTTGCTCGTCAAACTGCCGGGGCAAATGACGGGTCAGGTTTCCTCCCGTCCCGTGGGCCTCATCGATCTTTACCCCACTCTCACGGAATTGGCCGACCTCCCCGAGCCGCCTCGCTACGAAGGCCGCAGCCTCGTGCCACTTCTCGAGGAACCGGATCTGGAATGGAGCCACCCCGTCCTCACCAACAACGGGACAGGCAATCATGCCGCCAGCACCGAAGACTGGCGTTACATCCGATACGGCGACGATTCCGGCCCCGGAGAGGGCGAACTTTACGACATGAATCAGGATCGAAACGAATGGCACAACGTCGTGACCAATCCCCAATACGAGCCAGTGCGTGAAGAGCTTTCCTCCAGCATGACGAACAGCTACTTCCTCCGCGTTGACATCACCGTCGAGGGAGACGGCGAAGTAGTCAGGGAGACGGAACTTCCGGACCACGCCTATGAAGACGGTGAGCCGCGCTATCACATGGGGCAAATCGTCGATCTTCGCGCCGTCCCGGAGTTTGGCAATGTCTTCATTGGCTGGAGCGGCCATGCCAGCGGCGCTTCCCCCGAAACCAGCGTGGTCGTGAGTCCATGGAACCGAAGTGTGACCGCCACGTTTGCACCGGGCACCGCAAGCTATTCAAATTGGGAACACTACGGCCCGGACCTCGCGGACAAAACAGCGGATAACGACAGCGACAGCTTTTCGAACTTCGCCGAGTATCTCCTGCGCATGGATCCCCGTCAGCCCGACTCTCCCTCGGACGGCGGCGCGCCCTCCATCGAGATGCCGCAGACCCATTACACTTTTCGCATCAAATCGGACGATCCTTCGACCGCGTTTCGCGTGGAAGTCTCCGAAGACCTTCAAAGCTGGCACCACAACGGCGATGGCTCCGGCCATACCTGGACCGAAACCGTCGAGGCCCGCTGGCACGCAGAAGACCACTCCACCACCTACAAAGTGGCTCCTTCCGGGCCGCTGGTCGGCGACCGGGTCTTCTTCCGCCTGGATTTCGAAGACCAACTCTAAAATGCACCGTCTCGGAAGCGCAGTGCTCGGAACGACGCCTCTCGTTTTGCCACATTGCCGCAAGCCGGTGATCGAAACGATCGGCGCACGCGAAAACCCGCTATCGATCGCCCGCTGTTTCCTTTCCCGGGGAAGCGTCCTCTTCGGATCCTCGAAATTCCACAAAGCGGCAACGGTTTTTCAAGGTTATGGGAATAAATCCGCCTCCTTTCGAACTCTTTCCCGATGAGGCCCCGGACAGCGATAATTTGATCGGCTTCGATGGCGTCGTCGGATCGAGCACGATGACCTACAGCAATGGCGGAACCCTGGAAACCAGCGGCAATAGCTGGACACTGACCGCCGGCACCACTGGAAATCACGGCAACATTCGTTCCTTCGATTCCGCGCTTTTGAACGACGAAACCTACTGGGTTAGCTGGTTAGGCAGCTATTCTCTAAACGGCAACCGCGCCCGAACCCATCTTCTTTCCGGTGGCTCCTCCGTTCTGGAAGTGAATCTTGATAGCGGCAATGTTGACATTGGCGGCGAAGACACGGGCGTGGCGATCACGGCAGATCAAACCTATCTTTTCGTGATGGAGCTGCAGCTCGACTCTGCTGGAACGGACTCGGTCACCTACTGGTTGAGCCCGGAAGTCGGAGGAGCTTCTCCAACCAATGCGCTCGCCACGAACACCATCACCGGGATCGAACTGGGAACTCCCGATGCCTGGGATACGAATATCACCCGCGGTGGTCCCACGCTTTGGGATGAGTTCCGTCTCGGCGATACGTTCGAAGACGTCACGCCGATCCCCGAGCCTTCCGTTGCGGCTCTCGTTTGCGGGGCATTCGGGCTGGCACTGGTGCTTTCACGACGTCGGCGTTGCTCGTGAGTGGCTTTGCTCCGACTTCCTGACTTGACTCCCCACCTCTCGCGGTGAACTGACGAAGGCCATCATCCGATGGCCTTCGTCTTTTTGAGGGTGGGGATATCCCCTTTTCGGGCGAACGTGATCTATTCACCGGCCTTGCGTGGCTCCCGGCAGTTTCACTGAACAACCCTTCTTTTTTCCATGGCATCTCCAGAGCGATTTTCTCCCAACATTCTCCTGATTACGACCGACCAGCATCGCCCCGATGCGGTCGGGTGGGCGGCCTCACCAGAATTGCGGACGCCTTCACTCGAGCGGCTGGCCCGCGATGGATGTGTTTTCGAGGATGCCGTTTCCATATGCCCGGTTTGCCATCCGGCGCGCTCGTCGTTGTTGACCGGGCTCTATGCGCACCAGACGGGAGAGATTGCGAATCGCGGGGACCTCGATCCGCGGCTCCGGACCTTCCCCGGGGCGTTGCGCAAGGCGGGCTATCGCACCGAATGTGTCGGGAAAGGCCACTGGATTCATCATACCGCGCAGACGCCCGAGAATTTTCGGGAGATTCAGGCCCGGCAGCGGGAGGCATACGGATGGGACTTCTGGTGGGAGGCATCCGGCAAAGAGCTGGTCAGTCATCATCATTGCGACTACAGCGAGGTCCTGCGCGAAGCGGGTCTCCTCAACCCGTATCTGGCCGAAGTCGCTCGGTTGCGACACAACGGTTACCGGGGGGGTGAGCCACTCGATAATCGCTGGATCGCCTCACAATGGGCATGGGACGACGAACTTTACGCCGACAACCAGGTGGGCCGCGTGGCCACGGAGCGCCTGCGCGGGCTCGCCGCAGGGGATCAACCGTTCCTCCTGCACGCCTCCTTTCTCTGTCCGCATCCGCCGTATGATCCGCCGTCCCGTTATCTCGAGGCGGAGCCTCCGGACGAGGGGCACGGGATCCTGCCGGGATCGCGCGCGCTTTCTGACCCGGAGCGCCGGGCGGTCGGGGAACTGCGACGCCGCTATCGAGCGATGATCCATCTGGTGGACGACCGGGTCGGGGAACTCCTCGATGTTCTGGAAGCAACCGGCATCCGGGAGCGGACCCTCGTGATCTTCACCGCCGATCATGGCGAGATGATGGGAGATCACGATCTTCTCAACAAGAACAGCTACTACCGCTCCTCCGTCGGCGTCCCCCTGGCAATGCGTGGGCCGGGGGTCGCGGCGGGGCTTCGACGTTCGGAGCCTGTGGAATTGACCGATGTGACTGCCACGATTCTCGATGTCGCCGGGCTCGACCCGGGCGAAGCGTTGAGCGGTGGCAAGGCAGTGCCAGCCCGCTCCCTTCTGCCGATGGCAAAAAGCCCCGAGGCACCTGCGATCCGTGAGCAGGCCTTTGCCGGAAATGCCGGGTGGCAAATGGTCCAGACCGCCCGCTGGAAGTTCGTGAGCCGTCCGCGACATGCAGAGTCGGTGCTCCTTCTGGATCGTCTGAACGATCCCGGCGAGCAGACCAATCTTGCGGGAACACCAGACACCGCCGGCGCCAGCGCCGAAATGCAGCAGCGCCTTCTCCAGACCCTCGGCAGCACCCCGGCGCCCCCCTGCTTTTGGGAAACTCCGGTTCCGGCAATCGCGGACCATTCTCCCACAGGATGACGCCATCACTCGGAAAATCTCCTTAAAACGGCTGCGACCGCCGACAGTTCCTCCGCACGACAGCAGCCGCCTCTGCGGGCTTCCTGCTCTCCCCATCCGTCTCCTTTGCCATGCCCGATGCCATGAAACCAAAGAATATCGTTTTCATCACCACCCACGACTCCGGCCGTCACTTCGGCTGCTACGGCGTGCAAAGCGCCCCCACGCCGAACATCGATCGCCTGGCCTCGGAGGGCATGCGTTTCGACCGAATGTTTGCGGTCTGTTCGATCTGTTCGCCCTCGCGTGCCGCCATGATGACCGGGCACTACCCGCAACGCAACGGAGTGATGGGGCTGACCCACCAGCCACACAACTGGAGCCTCAATCCGGGTTCCAAACATCTCTCCCGCCTCACGCGGGAAGCGGGCTACCAAAACGCCCTCATCGGTCACTACCACGAAACGATGGATCCGGCGCGCGACCTTGCCTTTGACCATACCTCACACCACACGACCGAAGAGAAGCAGAGCTTCCTGCCCTATACCTCCGCGGCTCAGGTGGCCGACGGGGTGGAAGACTGGATATCCACGAAGCGCGATCCGAACCGCCCCTTTTACCTTCAGATCGGTTTTTTCGAAACCCACAAACCCTTCGACCACGGACATGCGAAACCCTGCCTTGCAAACGGAGTGGAAGTTCCGGAGCCCGTGGTCGACAACGCGGAAAGTCGCGAATACTTCGCGCAAATACAAGGGGCGCTGGCCAAACTTGACGAAGCCATGGGGCGGATTCTCGCGGCCATCGACTCCGAAGGCTTGGAAAAGGATACTCTCGTCGTCTTTACAACCGATCACGGGCTGGATGCCTCGCCTTACCTGCGCTTCAAACATTCGCTCCACGACCACGGGATCGAAGTTGCCTATCTCATGCGCCTGCCCGGGACGATCCCGCCGGGCTCCAGCTCGCAGACCATGCTCTCGAACGTGGATAGCCTCCCGAGCGTATTGGAACTGGCGAATCTGACCGTGCCTGACGCTCTCGACGGTCGCTCCTTCGCGGGCGTCCTCAACGGAGCCCCGGAGCACAGGGATACCGTTTTCGCGGAGTTGACGAACGAGGTCCAGAACGCACACCTCCGTTGCGCCCACTCTGGCCGATATAAATTGATCCTGAATTTCGCCGCCCGCCAGAGCCAGTCGGCTCCCATCGACATGAGCAAACCGCCACGCGGCCCCATCGCCCCCTCCGCCGAATTATACGACCTCGAAACCGACCCCTATGAAATGGAAAATCTAGCCGAAAGCCCCCTCCACCGGGAGACGTTGCAGCGGATGACCGACAGCCTGCGCGGTTGGCTACGCGAGACCGGCGACCCCATCCTGAAAGGCCCCGTGCCGACTCCCAATTACGAAAAGACCCGGCAACTGCTCTAAGATTCTGATAAGCTTGCCCGGATCAGGCGAATTTTCTTTCAAGAATGGATTCCAAGCACCGCTATCCTACATTTGTAGGTTTCAAATTCAATTTTACGGTATTGACGCCAAGGCTCTCACAGTCGAAGCAGACGTAGCGGCTATTCTCAATTTTTCGTATTCGATATTCCAAGACTTCATCATTGACCGACAGGTTTGAGGGTTCCCTTCCCTCTGGAAGAAGGAGTTCGATGAGGCGTTTCTCTCCACTGGCGGCGACATCCAAACAAATACTATCACCATCGCGCCGATAGCGATAGCGGACGTAAGCACCGCTTTCTTCATACTTGATGCAGGCGGTGGCTTCGTCCACTCCCGCCGCAAGCCAGCCGGGCTTGATCTGGACGGACCGCATGGCCCGATCCTGGTCCACCACACCGGCCAAGCCCTCGCCCATCGCGCAGGCGATGCAGTTGGCGCTCCAGTATTGATTGGGCCCTTCCCACTGCTCCAGCGGCGGTAGCCATACAGGATGATCGGACAGGGTGATGCCCGCGATCGCCCACTTGGGTGCGGTTTCCTTCGAGGCGCGGAGGGTGAGGCTGCGAATTTCCTTTTCGGGATGCGGGTTATCCCAACCCCAAAGGCTCAAACCCACCCGCCAGAAAACTTCGGTCTCGCCCACCCAGCCCAAGGTGAGGTCTGTGGTCACACGAGGCCGTGGCCGGGGATCGGCGGGATTCCAGGTGCTCAGCACCTGCTTGCCCTTTTGGACGTAGAGGTGCACCAGGATGCCGTCGGCATAATTGCACTCCAGCTCACCGACAATCGTGCCTCCCCCGCCCGCAGCGTGGAGGAAATAGATCGATTCGGCTTTGGCACCAACCGGCACCTCGACTTCCCGGGCAAAGCCTTGCCGATCCTGTGCGAGACGAAAACAGGCACGCTCCTCGTTGGCGTCGGGATTGAGGATGTCAAAATCGATTGTCTCAAAAGTCTGCCGCCCGGTAGGCAGGTTCCGCATGTCATTGCCCTTCTCCGCAAACCAACCATCGTGAGTATCATCGCTGCGGAGATCGGCGTTGGCAACGCCCCGCAAATCGAGTGGTGTAAAGTTGCGTTCCGGCGGAATCTGGTCGAAAGGAAACATACCCCCCTCGATGTAGGGTGCGTAAGGCTCGACGAGTTCCCAATAGCGACTGAGGACATCCGCTCCGTAAGCTTCCTCTCCGTGGGCGAATGCGGCGCGGGCCAGCTCACCGGCCACCAGCCCGGCGAGCGCACCGTTGACGTAGACGCCGGGCGGGATGTGAAAACCGCGCGGGAAGTGCGGATACATCGTCATGAATTCCGCCCGGTAGTTTGAGGGCAATTCCCGGCGAATACGCTGATAGGTTTGGATGATCGCCTTGGCCTTGTCGTGCCCGATCCCATAGTTGGCCACCATCGCATTGGAGAGGGAGACGACCTGCGTGTGATCAATCCCGAAGTCGCGCTCGAAGGTAGGGTCCTCCGGCACGTGCATCTGGTAGAACTGGCCATTCCACGAAGCCTTGTTGATTCGCTCGAAAAGACCGTCCGCGAAGGATTGGGTTTCCCCGGCATCCTTTTCACGCCCCGCCACGCGCAGCATTTTCGCAAGATTCCAGCAGGCGAACACCATACTGATATTGTCCCCGTAAAAGACGCCGAACTGGCTGACCCCGGGCATGGCATTCATGCCATCGCCCTTGACCAGAGCCGCGTCAAACTCGCTCTGAAAATCCCAAAGGTCGAGGGTGAAGGGGCGGTGGATGAGCTGAAATTTCTCCGACCAGGTGTAGGGACTGTCGCGGGTATATTCGACGGCCTTGAGCGCAGTGTCCAGGTGGCGGCCCATCCACAGGTCGTCGCCGCTCACCTGCCAGGCCAAAAAGATGCCGTTGATATATTGGTGCTCGACATCGTTCATGATTGGCTGCCGGGCGAATAGCTCCGCATCGCGGTGACCGCGTTTGAAGAACTGCGGGTCGTAGCGCCATTCGTGATGCTTGGGCATCTCTGGTTCACAGGGCAGTCCGAAGTCCCAGGCCATGCCGCGTTCCGTGGCGTTGTCCGTGAAATAATCGCTGCTATCTTTGATATGGTCGAAGAAGTAGCGTCCGCCTTGGGCACCCGTCCAGGTCCCTCGGCTGGTGATGCACTGCTTGCGGATGGTCTTCTCCCCGTCAAAGGAGCGCAACCTCCGCTCGGCGTAAGCCATTTCCAGCACATGGTGGATCGTGTCGAACATATAGCCGAAGCGGTTCCCCGCGTCCCTGATCTCCGACCGGCAATCCACCCGGAAACGATCACGCCCGATTTCAACCCCGGCTTCGTCGTAAGCGACGACAACATGCCAGCCCAGCGCACCGGAGACCAAAAACTCCATCTCGTCTCCGTTTGCGGAGGCGTAGGGACGGCCCGAGCCGTCGAAGGCCTGAAGCGAAGCCGCTGCGGGAGCGGTGACCCGCTGAGTCTCCAGCGGATTGCGGAAAAGGGAGGCAGGAGTAACAGGAATCGTGTCGTTTCTCATAGTTTCGATTGGGTCGAGCGATCATTTTTCAGACACCAAATCGAAGCAAGCACTGAATACG
>CAZDRT010000030.1:0-22834 GCA_964507815.1 uncultured Puniceicoccaceae bacterium | reverse complement strand
CGGGGAGGCCCGCGCCACTGCTGGTTCCCTTACTTCGAGCCCCATACCCGGTAGAAAACGGGTCCGCCCGACGGCACGGCGTCGTCCACGAAGACGTTCTCCGGCGGAGTCGAGGGAAGCGGACCGGAAATGTCCACCCAGCCACCGCTCAGTGAGGTGGATCGCTCGACGTAGTAGGTGTAGCCCGTCGCACCGTTCCAGGAAATCTCCATCCCGTCCGGGTGCGGTTCGATGACCGCGCGCAGGGGGAAGACGGTATAGGTCGCCCCGCCGTGGTTGTTGCCGGTGCTGTACTCGTCCGTCCCGTCGTTGAGATCGACGACCACCCGTGCGTGATAAGTGCCCTGGTTGGTCGGCGCACGCAGGCCGGGGAAGGTAAACTCGACCACTTCGCCCGGATTGATGCTCCCGGCGGCAACCGTCTGGTCCGGAGTCGGTGCCAGCGGGTGGTAGTTCGGGCTGGCTTCCCATAAGCCGAGCGTTCCGGCGTCGCCGGCGATGTCGCCGTCGTTGCGGACGCGGACGATCACATCGAACTCGGCCGCCGTGAGCGTCGGGCTCGGGTCCAGCCGGACGGACTGGACAACGAAATCGGCTTTCATCCACGCCGGCGGGTTCCCGGAAGCGGGAGCAAAGACCGTGTAGGCTCCGGTCAACTGGTTGTTGCCTTCGGACTGTTCGGCCACGGTGCCCTCGGCGTCCGCGAAGACCCGAAGGTGATACGTGCCGTCGGTCGCGGGAGCCGTGAACCCGGCGACCGTCACCGTGCGCTTCTCGCCGATCTCCATGGTTCCGAGGTGGACCTCGGCCTCGCCCGGCTCGCCGACGGCGGCGGCCGTCGGTTTGTCGTTCCAGAAACGGAGGATGGCACCGTCGGCCCGCCAGAGGCCCTTGTTCTCCACCTCGACAACCGCCGAGAACCCGTCGCCGGTCACACCCGGGTTCGCGATGGAGAGGGTCACGGAATTGACCTGGAGGTCGGGCTGCTCACCGTTCGAGGGGTTGTCGGTGGCACCGCCGCCACCGGCTCCACCGCCGGCGGAACCACCCGCGCCGATCCCGGGGATGGTGAAGGTCCGGGTGTCGGAAGCGTCGGCATCGACCCGGGCGCCGAAGGGCGGAAGGCCGCTGGCGGTGGCCGTATTCGTAAAGGCCCCATTGATCACGTCGGAGGCCTTCAGCAGGTAGGTCGCTGTGAAGGTGGTCGAATCGGTCTCACCCGGATCGAGGCGGATCGATCCTCCGTCAACGGTGACGACCGGATCGTCGATGTCGATGTCGGTGATCGTCACGTTGCCGGTGTTGGCCACGGTGAACTCGTATTCGATGTGGAAACAAATGCCTCCGCCGAAGGGGAAGTTATGGAACTCGAACCCACCGGTGGTGACGACATCACCGCCGAAGATGGCGCGCCCGTCGATGGAGCCGCCGGTAAAGTTTCCGTCGGCGTAGGGGGCGAGGACCGACCCGAGCCACGCGAAGCCGCTGGTTTCCACCGAAGTGGCGTCCACGAGGTTGAAGAGGACCATCCGCGGATTGGTGCCGGTCAGGTTCATTCCGACGTTATGGATGGCCACCGGATCGCCGTAAACGTTGACGAGCGTCGTCGATCCCGCCGGCACGGAAATGTTGAAGGCGGCCGAGGAGAGGCTGATCTGGGCGGCGGTCAGGTGGAAGATGTTCAACTCGGGATCGTTCCCGATCAGGTCCAGGCCGACCACTCCAGAACCACCGGTGGTTTCGGTCACCGAGACGACGCCGCGCTCGGCGAAGGCCCCGAGCAAAGCGGAGCGGACTTGCATCTCGTCCCGGAGTTCGGCGAAGGTGACCCCGCTGCCGTCGCCGGGCACGTTTCCGTCCGCGTCGAAGGTGACCGGGATGACCTGCCGGGTCAGGTTGCCGTTCGGCATGACCCGCACGGGTCCGGTCCGGGTGCCCTGGTGGACGACATTGCCGTTCACTCCCCAGCGTCCGTCGATGAGATCCCCGCCGACGATGAACATGTCGCGGGTGCCCCCGGTGAAGATCGGCAGGGCGTCGCCGCGAACCACGGTGCCGACGCTGTAGCCGCCGTTGATGGTCGCGTCGCCCGCCACGGCGAGCCGTGCGTCGGTGTCGCCGCCGGTGGCGTTCAGGTCGCCGAAGATCAGCGCGTTGAACTCATTGCCGAGTCCGAGCGGGTTGCAGGGGCCGGCTCCGGAGACGTAGGTTCCGGACTTCGTAAGGGAGAGCGCGGGCAGCTGCAGGGCAGTGGCCAGCGCGTCGTCGCTGTCCGTGACCGGGTCGCCGGTCCGCGAATCGATGGCTGTGACAGTGGCGGTGTTCGGGCGACTGCCCGCGTTGAGATCCGCCAGATCGACCGCATAGGTCCCGGTAAACGTGGTCGAATCCACCTCGCCCACGGCAAGATCAATGGGACCGCCCGCAACGGTGAAGAGCGGATCGGTGACGGTCACGCCGGTCAGCGGGACGTTCCCGGTGTTTTCCACGCTGAAGGTGTAGCCGAGTACCTGACCATCGGTGTCGTACTCGGTCGGAGTCACGGTCTTGGTCAGGGTGATTTCCGGGTTGGCCGGAATGAGCCCGGCATCGAGATTCGGGTTGTGCTCTCCGTTGGCCAGAGAGACCGTCACGCTGCGCCCGGTCGTTTCGTCGGCGTCGGAGTTGGCCGGGCCGTTGATCCCGGCGGCGTCCGCGTCGGAGGGCGAGAAGATATGGGTCGCCGGGAGGACGAACTCGACGCGGTAGGAGCCCGGACGCAGTCCGGTGAACCCGTAAGATCCATCCGCGGCGGTCGTCGTGGTAAGGGGGCCGCCACCCGCGTCGAGAACCGGATCACCGGCGGCGTCGAGCAGGTTCACGCTGATGCCGCCGATCCCCGATTCACCCGGGTCCTGGATGCCGTCGGCGTTGTCATCGACCCAGACGTAGTCGCCGAGGGAGGCGGGCTGCCAGAGACCGGCGTCCCAGGTCAGGTCCTGCTCGCCCGCGACGAGAACTGTTTCGATGGTCCGGCCGGTGGCCGGATCGGCGTCGCTGTCCTTGCCGCCATCGGAACCGGCACCCGGATCGGAGAAAACGTAACCGGCGGGGGGCACGAAGCCGACCGAATAGGTGCCGGGGAGGAGGCCATCGAAGCGGTAGCGTCCGTTGGCTCCGGTGGTCCGGGTGTCCAGCGGGTTGCCCGCATCGTCATAGAGGGTGACCACCGTGCCCGCGACCGGGCTCTCGCCGGGATCCTGGATGCCGTCCCGGTTGGCGTCGAACCAGACGAAGTCGCCGAGGGACGCGTAAACGAGGACGCTGGCCGGGTCGTCGGCAGTGACAGCGGGAGCGCCGGGAATTTCGGTCCCCGCCGGGCTGGCCGGATGCGCATCGACCTCGCCGATGTTGACCACTCCGGCGGAGAGCGCGGGGGAGGTCTTGGTCAAAGTCGCACTGTCCCCGGGAGCGAGAGGTCCGTCGATGGTACCAACCGTGCCGAGAACGTCGTCGGTAACCTTGAGGCGCACGAGCGGCAGGTCGCCGGTGTTGGTGACCGTGTAGGTATAAGTGACCGCGGTGCCGGGAAGGATCCAATGGTCGTCGCCGTCGGCGGCGGTTCCGGCGGTCTTGACAATATCCACTCCCGTTGGAGGCAGCCAGAGGCCGAGATCCCAGGAGCGATCGTGCTCCATGGCATCGAGGTCGGTGATCGGGGTCAGTGCCTTGGTGAAGGTCCCGTCCGCAAAGCGGTCACCGACGTCGCCGTCGGCGGCGGCAAGCGTTCCCACGTCGGAGTCGAGACCGTCATCCGAACCCGCATTGGGGACGGTGATGGTGTACCCGTCCGGAACCGAGAAGACCGCGTAGTAGTCACCGCGGTCGAGATCCGGGAAGAGGTAGAAGCCGGGATCGCCATTGAAGTCGTTGGAGGTGACCGTGAAACCGACGTGGCGGTCCGTGGAGGGATCGCGCTTCCCGTCGCCGAAACCGCCGATGGGACCGTCCTCGTAGAAATCGACGCGGATGCCGTTCAGGCCGGGCTCGCCCGGATCCTGAATGCCGTCCTGGTTCAGGTCGAGCCAGACAAAGTCCCCATAGGAGGCGTTTTCGTCGGGAAGCACCTTGATCCCCACTTTGACCGGCTCGGAGGCGAGCAGCTGGGAATTGGTATCGACCCGGGTGCCGAGAAAGCCGAAGGAATTCCAGGCGATGCGCCCGTCCGTCGGCGCGCCCACCGGGGCTCTCATCGGCCAGGTCAATTCAAACTCCTCTCCGGGCTGGATCACGAGCCCGTCGAAGACAAAGAGCAGTGAGCGGGCCTCGGTAATGGTCGCCGGCGGAGTCGTGCTCCACTCCGGATCCTCGACCCCCGGAACGCCGGTTTTGAAATCGGGCCGCTCCGGATTGGCCGAACGGCTGTAGTAAACCGTAACCCCCGCCGGGGCCGTGACCGGACCGGCCAGGGTGGCCGTCCACTCCGTGTCGCGGGCGTTCGTATCGACCACCCCGATATCGCCGAGGGCGGGCAGGATGTCGAGAATGACGGCGTCCTCAATCGGTACGTTGCCGGAATTTCCGACCGTCAGCCGGTAGTCGGCGAGCCCACCGGGAACCGTATCGCCGGATTCGGGATGGCGGCTCCAGTCCGCGTCGAGCTGGCCGAGGACGAGCTTTTCGGAATCCATGGCGGCGCGACCGCGGACGAAGGTGTCGATCCCGCGGTGGTAGATGGTTTCGGCGGTGTCGCCGTCCCCGTCGAGGTCATCGGCGTCGCCGCCGCTTTTCACCCCGTTGTAGGGGTCGATCGCGGCGTTGCCCCAATCGACGAGATTGATCCGATTGTCGATGTCGCCGAAGATTGTTCCCGCCGGCACTTCGGCCTCAAAGGAGATCCGCACCTTTTCTCCGACTTTCAGATCGTAGGCGGCCGCACCGGTCCACGACCAGCGCAAAAGAGTGCGGCCGCTGCCGTTGTGGTCGGCGATTTCCTCGAAAACCGGGTCGGGCGCCCCGGCCGGTTTCGAGAGAATTTGCACGCTGGCGGGTATATAAACGTGCTTCCCATCCAGCAGGTCGGCGATGACCGGGTTGACGAGATCCTGCGCCGCCAGGGGATGGTTTTCTAGTTCGAGCGTGTAGGTGACCACTCCACCGTCATCAACCGGATCGGGGGTCGAGGATTTCCCGAGGTTCGCCACCGGGCGAATCGTTTTCACCGGGACGACGGCGTCGTTCGTTTCGGTTTGGGGTGTCCCGTTGAAGTCGGTGTAGGTGAGGACTCCCGTGTTGTCGATGGTCGCCCCCGCCGGCACGGGGTTCCCGGAGCGGTCCACGGTGAGAATGGTCCCCCGGACTTGAAAATCCTTCGTATCGTACCCGACCGGCAGCGTCCCGAAATCCCAGCGGATCTCCGTGATATAGTCGCCGGCGGCGAGGCCGAGCCCGGAAACCTCCACCCAGGTCGAAGAAGTTCCGGAATACGGATTCCCCGGCAGGCCGGTCCAAGACGGATTCGCGTTCGTGCGGTAAAAGACACTGACCGGATCATTCTGGCCGGGGGGAGTGCCCTGCAGCCGGGGAACGCGGATCCGGGTTACCTCCACTTCATCGGGAATCGGGTCGATCACCGTGACATCGCTCAAGGGCACGTTGCCGGTGTTTCGAACTCTCAGGGACCATGTCTTGGTCGCCTGCTTGCCTTCGTAAACGAATTTCCCGTCAACTCCTTTGGAAAAGTCCACGTCCGATACGGGAGCCTTGATCTGGTGGTTCGATTCAGCCGCAAGGGTCACCTCCGCACCGCCGAGAGGCGTGCCGGTCACCGCCAAATCGTTCCGAACCCAATCATCCACCGCGAAGGGACCGTCCGGAAAGCGCACCGTGACCGTGCGGGTGGCAGTCTGGCCCGCGTCGAGATCACCGACGTTCCAGGTCACGGTTTCGGCGACCGGATCATACACTCCGCCACCGGACGCATCGACAAATACGGCGCCGGAGGGAAGCGTATCCACCATGGTCACCCCACTCAGGTCGAGAGCCCCGGTGGTGTGTTGGTTGCGTGCGCGGACGCGGTAGGTCACGTCCTGGTCCAGCGGGATGCTTGATCCCAGGAGCACTTTGTCGGTCGAGGCCCGGTTGGAGGCCCTCGCCGTGATCGAAACGGGGGCGGAGGTGCTCGGCGGAGAATTGTCCGCGTCCATCGTCGCCTCGTTGACGGCAACGGATCCATCCGGGGTTTCCCCCCGCTTGAAACGGACCTTGACCTCGATCTCCCCGGTACTGCCCGAAGGGAGAGGATCCACGAACTGGACCGTCAGCACGCGGCTCGGCGCATCGAAGTGGTGCGAGTCCGTGTGCACCGTCCCAACCAGGTCCACGAATTCCAAACCCGTCGGAAGCTCGTCCGTAATCGTCACGTTGTCGAACGCCGGGATCGTCGTGCTCGGCGCCCGGTATTGGAGAATATAGGAGAAGGTCTCGCCCGAATCGACTTCGGTCAGGCCGTTCTTGATGGATTTGACAACCTCGACATCGGCCCGGAGATCGAGCGGAGCTACGAAAAACGCCATTGATGCGGCGAAAAGAGAAATAAGTTTTTTCATGGATATGAGTGGGAAAAGGAAGCAACGGCCACCGGTTGGATGGTGGCCGAAACACCTCGATATGTTTTACAAGACATTAAGATTCTTGTGATTTTGTCTCCGAAGCAAGCCCGAATTTCCCCCTCGCCACACGAGACCTCCTCCCTCCATTATCCGCGGAATCATGTCCTATTCATTCTACAATTTTCTCCATCTCCTCGGACTGATCCTGCTCCTGCCCGGCTACGGCGCGTTGCTCGCCCGGGCGGTTCTCGCACCGGAGAACCGGTCCCTGCGAATCTGGGGAGCGGTTCTCGGCGGGGTCGGGCTCCTCCTTCTGCTCGTGGCGGGATTCGGGATGCAGGCGAAGGGCGACTGGGGCTGGCCGCTGTGGATTCTCCTGAAAATCGCGATCTGGGGACTTCTCGGAGCGGCCCTCTCCTCAATCAACCGCAAGCCGGAGTGGAACCGCATGCTCTGGATCGCCGTCATCGCCCTGGCCGGTCTCTCGGCCTGGCTCGGGGTCTTCGGCAAGACGACTCCCGCCCTGAACTAAGGCGGTCCCCCACCCCGCCCGGCGGATTCGAAGAATGAGCCCAGAGACGGAATCGCGGCGTGAACGGATCGGCCTCTTCGGGGGAACCTTCGACCCGATCCACATCGGCCATCTGGCCATCGCCGAGGACGCCCTCCGCGAAGCGCACCTCGACCGGGTGGTCTTCGTGCCCGCCTGGTCGGCCCCCCTCCGGCCCGAGGAAACCGGAGCGGAACCGGAGGCCCGGCTGGCCATGGTCCGGGCCGCCGTCGCGGAGCATCCCGCCTTCGCCGCCGACGATTTCGAGATCCGGCTCGCCCGCCGGGTCTTTTCCATCGATACGGTCCGCCATTTCGCGGCGACCCGGCCGGAAGCGGACCTCTTTTTTCTGATCGGGCACGACCAGTTCGAGCAACTGGATCAATGGCGGGACATCGACACGCTCCGGACTTTGGTCACCTTTATCCGCGCGCTCCGGGAAGGGGGGGAGTCGGGAGAAACCGGCGCGGACGCGGACACGATTTTCCTGCCGCCCCGGCGGATCGACGTCAGCGCCACCGAGATCCGCGAGCGAGCGGCCCGCGGCGAGCCGGTCCGCTCGCTCGTGCCGGAGGCCGTCGCGGAATTCATCGAGCGCGGAGGCCTCTACCGCCGTGGCTGAGATCCGCCCCTGCCGGCACTGCGGAACCCCCTTTTCCGCCGAAACAGAAGACGAGGAATTCTGCTGCTCCGGATGCGCCCACGTCCACTCCCTGATCGGGGAAAGGGGGCTCGACCGCTTCTATTCCCTCCGCGGAAAGGAGATCGAGCCGGTCTCCCCGGCCACCACCCGCCCGGCGGACCTCCAGTGGCTCGAAGCCGCCGTGGCCGGAGCCGAGGAAAAGGCCGCCGCCGGGGGGCGTCCGGCCGCCCTGGATCTCGACCTGAAGGGGGTCTCCTGCATCGGCTGCGTCTGGCTCCTCGAAGAACTCTTCCGCCGGCGGGCCGGGGGACGGCGCATCTCGATCCACGCCCAGACGGGACGGGCGCGGCTCGAATGGAATCCGGGGGTCTTCTCCCCGGTCGCCTTCGCCGGAGAGATTCGCCGTTTCGGCTATTGTTTCGCCCCCGGAACGGGCGACGACGAGGGCGGGGGCGGGTCCCTCGCCGGACGGATCGGCGTCTGCGCCTTTCTCGCGCTGAACACCATGCTCTTCACGCTGCCCGGCTACCTGGGCATGGAGAAGGACTTCCCCTTCGCGGACCTCTTCGGACTCCTCGCCCTCCTCTTCGCCACGATCAGCTACGGGGTCGGCGGCCTCTGGTTCGTGGGCCGGGCCTGGGACGCGGCCCGGATGGGGGTCCTCCACATCGACCTGCCCATCGCCCTGGGCGTGAGCGCCGCGTGGGCCGGCTCCCTGCTCGGCTGGGTGCTGGACCGCGGGGAGTTGGTCTATTTCGATTTCGTGGCCATCTTCATCTTTCTGATGTTGGTCGGCCGCTGGGTGCAGGAGCGATCGGTGGCCCGGAACCGCGCCCGCGTACGCACCATGGATCTCGCCCATGCGACGCTCCGCCGTCCCGGGGACGGGACACCGCTGCGGATCGCCGACATCCGCGCGGGGGACCGCTTCTCCGTCCCGCCCGGCGGCACCGTGCCGGTCCTGTCCCTGCTCGAGGAAACCGGCGCGACCTTCAGCCTCGAAAGCATGAACGGCGAGGCCGACGCCAT
Organism: uncultured Puniceicoccaceae bacterium; assembly: GCA_964507815.1. GTDB lineage: Bacteria > Verrucomicrobiota > Verrucomicrobiia > Opitutales > Puniceicoccaceae > Puniceicoccus. Next base: position 14,022 of record CAZDRT010000030.1, on the reverse strand, counting down.
CCCCTTCGAGACCGGGGGAAGGATTCCGTCCGGCGCCATCGTGACCAGCGGGGAGACCGTGGCTCTCCGCGCGGCGGAGGCCTGGGCCGAATCGACGCTCCACCGGCTGATCTCCGGAGACTCCTCGCCATCGCGCAATATTCTTCTCGAACGGATTCTCGCCGTTTACACCGGGGCGGTCATCGGAATCGCCCTGGTCGGAGGCACCGCCTGGACGGTCTTCGGCGGGGTATTCGCGGGGCTCCAGGTGGCGGTCTCGATCCTCGTGGTGTCCTGCCCCTGCTCGCTCGGAATCGCCTGGCCGCTGGTCAACGACCTGGCGACCGGATCGCTCCGGCGGCGGGGAGTCTATCTGCGCCACGGCGACGTCTGGAGCCAACTTTCACGGGTCCGCGACGCGGTCTTCGACAAGACGGGAACGCTCACCCTCGAAGTGCCGCGGCTCCTCGATCCGGGCGCGCCCGGCTCCCTCGCGGAGGAGGACCGCGCGGTCCTCCTCGCCCTCGTCGAAGCAGGCTTTCACCCGGCCTCGCGCGCCCTGCGCGGGGAACTGCTCCGCCATGCGGTCCGCGCGGCCGCCCTCGACGATTTCAGCGAAACGCCCGGTCAAGGCGTGTGCGCCCGCCGGGACGGATCCCGGTGGTCCCTCGGTCGTGCCGGATGGGCGGACGGCGAGGATCCCGCTCCCGGCGGCACCGTCTTCGCCCGCGACGGCAGGGTTCTGGCGCGATTCCATTTCGAAGACCACGTCCGCGACGGGGCGGCGACCGAGCTGGCCCGGCTCGCCGACCGCGGGCTGGGGCTGGCCATCCTGAGCGGCGACCGACAGGAGAAAGTCGATGCGCTGGCCGCCCCGCTCCCCATCCCGCCCGGGCGGGCGATCGGCGGACTTCGTCCGGAGGAGAAGGCCGAATGGATCGAGCGGCACGCCCCGGGCCGGGCGCTCATGATCGGCGATGGTGCCAACGACGCCCCCGCCTTCGCGCGGGCCGTCTGCCGGGGGACCCCCCTTCTTGACAAAGGAATCCTCGAGTCCCGCTGCGACTTCTTCTTCACCGGCCGCGATCTTTCCGGCCTCGGCGCGCTTTTCGCGACGGCCGACCGCCGCCGCCGGACACTCCACGCCGTCTTCGCCTTCGCGGTGGCCTACAACACCGGTGCCATCGCCCTCTGCCTGGCCGGTCTCATGAACCCCCTGCTCGCGGCGGTACTCATGCCCGCGAGCGCCCTCGCCACCCTGGGGATCGCCTCGGGCCAGGGGCGTTTCATCTGGCTGTTTCCGTTGGAGTCCCGCCTCTGGACGGCCACAGCTCGAAGAGCGAAGGCGGTTTAGGCGGTCCCACCGCAGTTCCACCGGGGGCCGCAAACCGGATCCCTCCTACGCTCTCCCACCTGCGCCAGGGTTCTGGTGGGCAGACCGAGCTTCGGAGGGCAGGAAATCCGGGACTCCAACAGGGTACACGCCCCACCCATTCTCCGATGAAAGGCCTCTGGTCTCGGGAAGCGACCGCCTCATCCGGTCTTGAACGCGGTGGCGCGGACCTCCAGATTGGGATCCGGTCTTCCGCCTTTTATCACCTTCATGAGCCGTATCCACGTTCTTCCCGACCACGTCGCCAACCAGATCGCCGCCGGCGAGGTGGTGGAGCGTCCGGTCGCGGTGGTCAAGGAACTGATCGAGAACAGCCTCGACGCCGGCGCGACCCGTATCCGGATCGAGGTCCGGCGGGGCGGAAAAAGCCTGATCCGGGTCACCGACAACGGGCGCGGCATGACCGCGGAGGAGGCGGTCCTCTGCCTCCGCCGTCACGCCACCAGCAAGATCGAAGCGGCCGGGGACCTTCTCCGGATCGCCTCCTTCGGGTTCCGGGGGGAGGCTCTGCCCTCGATCGCGAGCGTTTCGGACTTCACCCTCCGTACCCGGCCCGCCGATTCGCCGACTGGCGTCCAAATCCGGGTGACCGGGGGCGCAATTTCGGAACCGCTCGAAGAAGGGCATGCCCCCGGGACCTCGGTCGAAGTCGCGCGCCTGTTCAACACGGTGCCCGCCCGCCGCAAGTTCCTGAAGACCGACCAGACCGAAGCCGCCCACATCGTCCAGATCGTCCGGCTCTTCGCCCTCGCCCATCCGGCGGTCGGATTTACCCTGCGCCTCGACGGAAAGGACCATCTTTCCTCCCCGCCCTGCGCCGGGCTTCCCGAAAGGATCTCCGAAATATGGGGAAAGAAAATGCTCACCGACACCCTTGCCTTCGAGCGACGGTCGGGCCCGCTCTTCCTCTACGGACGGCTGGGCAAACCGCCTCTCAGCCGGGCGACCCGGCAGGATCTCGTCTGCGTGGTCAACGGGCGTCCCGTCGATAGCCGTACCATTCAATACGGCATCCTCGAGGCCTGCACCGGGTTCCTCCCGAAAGGGCGCTACCCGGTCGCGTTTTTCTTTCTGGAGATCAATCCCGAGGCGATCGACGTCAACGTGCATCCGACCAAACGGGAGATCCGCTTCCGCGACGAACCCCAGGTCCGGCGGGTCGTCGTCGAAACCGTCCTGGACCTGCTCCTCGACCAGGGATCGCCCGCCGCGGCACCCTCCCCGGGTCCACCGCTTCCGGCGAACTTCGAGCCGGTCACGCCGGTCGTCCCGCCCCCGGGGGGTTCGCCCCCGGGGGGTTCGCCCGGGGCGGACCCGGCCCCGGGCCGGATGCCGCCGACCGCCTCCGGGAATCCCGTCCGCTATCCGGAACCCGCCGGCGGCCCCGCGCTCCCGCCCTCTCCGGGAGGCCCCCCTCCCCCGGCGGACCCGGTCTCCTGGCGATGGATCGGCGCCCTCGGTCCGTCCACCCTGCTCTTCCGGTCGCCGCGCGGGCTGGTCGTTTTCCACCCCCGGGCCGCCTCGGAACGCATCCTCTACGAACAGTTTCTGGCCGAGAGCGAACGGGGGGAAATACAGACCCAGACCCTTCTGATCCCCCAGACCTTCGAGTGGGATCCGATTCCGGCCCAGTGCCTGGAGGAAAACCGGGGAATCTTCGCCGAACACGGTTTCGAGGTGGAATCGTTTGGAAAGAATTTCTTCCGGGTCTCGGGCGTTCCGGCCTGGTTCGAACCCGGCCAGGCCGAGACCTTTCTCCGGGATGCCGTCTCGCTCATCCGCGAAGGGGTTCTCCGCCCCCGCGGCGCGGGACCGTTCCGCGACCGAATGGCGGCCCTGGCCGCCCGCACGGCCCACCGCCGCGACCGCCGCCTCTCCGAGGACGAGGCCCTCCGCCTGGTCCGCCGCCTCCTGCGCACCTCCGTTCCCCACTCCTGCCCGGCGGGCAAGCCGACATTCCTCGAATTCGAAGACGGCGATCTCGAAAAGCGGTTCGGCCGGTCCCTGTAGGCTTGCGGAATGCCCGGGCATGAGACGAAACTGGAATCCGCTTGCCTACACCAGATACAAGTGCTCCGCCTCGCTCGGAAGAGCCATTGAACCCAAGGCCGTAACTCCACGAAATAGCCAAGCGACTACTCCGAAATCAGCACGGTTTCCGGGGTGGTGCGGGCGGAGGGAGTCGAACCCTCGTCTCAAGCTTGGGAAGCTCACATAATAGCCGTTATACGACGCCCGCGGGAACAAGCCGGATGAGAAAGCGGAGCGGGCCGGTCGTCAAGGCGAAACGGGTTTGACAGAGGCCAAATTCTTCCACAACCTCGGAATTCTTACGAAATCATGAAAAACACCCTGATCTTCTCCCTCCTCCTCGCGACCGGAACGTCTGCCTTCGGGCAGCTTTATTTCGGAGCGGGCGCGGCCTACTTTTTCCCGGAAGCCGATTCCTCGGTGACCAACCTTCTCGCCGGGGGTTCCGCGGATCCCGAAGACGGCGTTGGCGGAATCGCCAACATCGGCTATAAGATTCCCTCCAACGGCTGGCACTTCGAGTTCGAGTTCCAGTATTTCAACCCCGACTCCGAGGCCACTACCCAGGCGAGCGGAGCCCAGGCGGCGGCGGTCACCGGTTCCAATCTCGGGAACGGCACCTACCACATCAAGAACGATGTCGATAACTACGCCTTCCTCGGAAACGTTTACTACGATGTCCTCTCCAGCATGGAAACCAACTGGGGGATCTACTTCGGCGGCGGGATCGGAGCCGTGTATCTCGACCAGACCTCCAGGGTGACCGGACCCGGCGGAACCGTCTCCGACAGCAACGACAAGTGGCTCCTCACCTACCAGTTCCTCGGCGGTATCTCCTACTTCCCGCTGGAGAATCTCCGCTTCGACCTCGCCTACCGCTACACCATCCCGGAGGACGCCAATTTCACTCTTTTCGGTCGAAACGTACCGGTGGACGATTACGAGTACGAGTCGATCGAGCTTTCGGCCACGCTCCGCTTCTGATCGCACCGCTTGATCCCGACGGGTTGCTGACCCTCACCCCGGAGGGCATCCACTGCCCGGAGGGCGGGTTCCACATCGATCCCCGGCGTCCGGTTCGGCGGGCGGTGGTGACCCACGCCCACAGCGATCACGCCCGCCCCGGCTCCTCCGCCTACCTGTGCGCCGGACCGGGCGAGGGTGTGCTGCGGGAGCGGGTCGGCGGAGACGCCGCCGCGATCGAGACCCTCCCCTACGGTCGAGCGCGGAAAATCGGCGGAGTCACCGTATCCTTCCACCCGTCCGGACACTTGCTCGGGGCGGCCCAGGTCCGGATCGAACGGGGGGGCCGGGTCTGCGTGGTCACCGGCGATTACAAACGCCAGGCGGATCCGACCTGCGCCGCCTTCGAACCGGTTGCGTGCCACTCGTTTTTCACCGAATGCACCTTTGGTCTGCCGGTGTACCGGTGGCCCGATCCGGTGGCCGAAGGCGAACGCATGAACCACTGGTGGCGGGCGAACCGGGAAGCCGGCCGAACCTCGGTGGTTTTCGCCTACGCCCTCGGCAAGGCCCAGCGGGTGCTCTCTCTCCTGGATCCCTTGATCGGCCCGATCGGGGTACACGGAAGTGTCGCCCGGTTCTCGCCCCATTACCGGCGGGCCGGTGCTCCCCTGCCCTTCCACCGGAAGATTTCCGGGGAGAACAGGGGTGATTTCGGGGGCGGCGGGATAATCATCGCCCCCGGCTCCACGGAAGGGAGCCCCTGGCTGCGGAAATTCGGCGAGGTCTCGACCGCCTTCGCCTCCGGATGGATGCGCCTCCGCGGACACCGGCGGCGGCGGGCCGTGGACCGGGGGTTCGTCCTTTCCGATCACATCGACTGGCCCGACCTGCTCCGCACGATCGACGAGACCGGAGCGGAATTCATCGGCGCGATGCATGGCGCCACCGGGCCGCTGGTCCGATACCTCAGGGAAAACGGACTCCGGGCGGAGGAAGTGACCGGCTACCGGGAGCGGGAAGACCACGAGAAAGATTTGGAATAGAGGGGATTCGATCCAGCGACTGCCGCGCCTTCCAAGACGAAAGTGAAACGCCGGTGGGCAGGAGTGTCCACCTCCCGGCACGGGGTAATCGCTCTCAACGGCTGTCGCCGTCGAGCTACGATTTTAGACGGGGCGTGGGCGGGTGCCTTCAGGCCCCGGCGCGAAACAGCAAAAACGAAGCGAACGGGGACCTGCGACTCAGATCCCGAAGATCAACTCGATGGCCCGAAGAAGGTCCCTGCCCGGCCCGTAGCCATCGCCCTCCTTATCGAGAAGATCGCGGCAGGGAGGAAAGGCCGAATCCGCGTCGAGCCCCACAATCTCGACCCGCGGAGAACCGGCGGGAAGATCCTCCGACGAAAGCGGACGAAACCGGAGGGGGACCCCGTACGAGGAGAAATCAACCTCCCAACCGGTCGGTCGATCACGCGCCTCTCCTTCCACCAGGCCCGGGCTTCTCTTCACCAGCCCGGGAATCCCCGGATAAGCGACCCGCACGCGAACGGCGACCGGTTCCCGCAGGAGGAAATCCCGGGCGCCGTCGATTCTGCCTTCCAGCGACAGACGGTAGAACCGCAACGGGTCCCACCCGGCGAGGTTCATCCCGTTCCACGGTCCGTGGGTGTTCGGCGATCCGAAGCCCTTGCGCGCGTACCACCGATCAAAATTATCCGACAAGCGCAATCCGATCTCGAAGTGCAGGTGGGCCCGGCTCCGGGGAATGACGTACCCCGCGGCGGTCGTTCCCATAATGCCGAGCACCGCGCCCTGGGTTACCTCCGCCCCGACGTCGAGGCCCGTTGCGACCGAAGCAAGGTGGGAGTAGAGCGTGTAAAACCGCACCCCGTCGTGATCGTGCCGGAGAACCACATAGATTCCGTAGGAGGAATTTCCGGCGGCCCGGTTCATGTGAACCACGGCTCCCGGCATGGCGGCGAAGACCGGATCGGTCGCCCGGCCCCGGCTGTCGCGCCCGAGCGTCTTCAAATCGATGCCTTCGTGGAAGCGGGTGCCTCCGTTGCGGGTGCATCCGAAAAGACCCGATTCGATCCGCCCCGAAGACGTTGGCTGGATATAGTCCGCGAACGGCTTCTCCTCGAGAAAGGCCCGGTTCGGAGTCGGCCAGACGAGCGGCAGCCGCCCGGCCGCAAGAAGCGGCGACAGCCAAACGCAGCCCGCCAGCACAATACCGATGCGGAAAAACCACGGACTTCGCGGGATCGGCACCATCAACGGCTGTTCCGGCGGAATTCCACGAGGGTCCGGTTCATGTCCGCGACCAGCTCGGGCAGCTCGTCGTCCGGAACCTCGAGAAAGGTGTAGAGGATGCCGTCCTCGATCACGCCGTCGATTTTCCGCGCGCCGATCGGGGAGGAATTGTCGAAAAAGACGAACCGATAGCCGATGTTATCGACGGAGGAGCGGATCAACTGGCGGGAAGCCGTGGGAGTGAGGAGATAGCGGACCGCCAGCCCCCTCGCAACCCGCACCATCTCAATCCGAATGATGTCCATGGGATCGAAAAGAGGCTGATCGAAGACCCGCACCTTGGTCTCGCTGACCGGCAGGGTCACGAAAGGGTGCTTGTCACCGGGAACCGACCCCGCCGCCTCGAGATGAATCGTCGGGATGTGGGGATTCTCGATGGTCGTGGACCGGCATCCGGCCAGTCCGGCGAGAAAAGCCAACCCACCCACCCACACGGTGAACATTCTTTTCTTCGGAAAACTGCTCATTTCCGGTATTGCGCACACCGATCCCCGAAAACGCAAGCCCGAGTTCAGCGGGAGAAGGGCCGCCGGGAGTAACAACAGATGCGTGGAGCTATTAGAAGGGATTTTTCCGATTTTCCCGTGGTCCCCCAACCCAAGGAAATGTCTTTTCCGCCAAGCCGCTTCGGGTTGGACGACTGAAGTCATCCAACTACGCAGTCGCATGACTTTAGTCGTGCGATCCGCTTCCCTATCCCAAAACTTCGCCGAGTTGTTTCTCCATCGCGCGGAGACGGTCCGGCTCCATTTCCGCCGCGGGCACCCGGTACTCGGTATCCGTCTTCGGATGCCGGTAGCACTGCGTCCCGTCGGCCTCCATCCGCCCGACCGGGCGGAGAACCCGTTTGCGTTCCAAGTGCAACGCGAGCAGAAAGCGAAGGATTCCCCGGGTGGCGACCGCCTCCGGGTCATCCTCCTCCCCGGTCCCGGCATCCTCCTCCATCAAGCGGACGAACAATTCCTCGGCCGTCTGAACGGCCTCGCGCTCCATCTCCCGCCCGGTCTCGTTCGAGCGGAAGACGCGGATCCAGCGGGCCACGGGCCGCACTCCCTCCAACGGGACCTCTTCCTCCGGGTGAAAATCGAGCCGCCGCAGGCCGCCTTCTTCGTCCAGACAAAGAACCGAACGCACCCGCTGGCCGTCGTCGAAAGGTCTTTCGGTGGATGTGGATTTCCGGGATCCGCTCTGGAGGGTCCATTCGTGCATGACGGTTGCTTCTAGCGGGACCGGCGAGGAGATGACGAGGGAAAAAGCGAACCGCCTACGCCGGAGCCGACCGTTTCTCGGCCTTCCGCCGCTCGTTCGCGTCGAGGGTGCGCTTGCGCAGACGCAGGGACTTCGGGGTGACCTCGACCAACTCATCGGGCGCGATGTATTCCAGCGCCCGCTCGAGGCTGAACCGCACGGGCGGCGAGAGCATGATCCCCTTCCCTTCCCCGCTGCTGCGCATGTTGTCGAGATGCTTGGCCTTGGTCGGATTGACCGGGAGATCGTGCTTGCGCGGGTTCTCCCCGACGATCTGCCCGGGGTAAACCTCCTCGCCGGGGGCAACGAAAAGGCGGCCCCGCTGTTGCAGGTTGTCCAGGGCATAGGCCATGACCGCGCCCTGATCCATGGAGACCAGGGTGCCCGTCGTCCGCAAATCGATGGTGCCGACGCAGGGACGGTACTCGAGGAAAAGGTGGCTCATCACCCCGGTCCCGCTGGTCAGGTTGACGAGATCCGTCTCCAGCCCGATGATGCCCCGGGTGGGAATCTCCGCCTCGATGGTGACCCCCGAGGCATGGTGATCCATCCCGATGACCTGCCCCTTCCGGTTGTTGACCATCTCGAGCGCACCGCCCACATGCACCTCCGCCAGCTCGATCCAGAGCTTCTCGAACGGCTCGGTCCGGGTTCCGTTCTCCTCGCCGAACACCACGGTCGGCCGGGAAACCAGCACCTCGTAGCCTTCCCGCCGCATGGTCTCGAGGAGAATGGCGATCTGCATCGCGCCCCGGGCGGTGACGAGAAAGGTTCCGCCCTCGAGACCATCCTCGATCCGCACCGAGATATTGGACTGGGTCTCTCTCACCAGTCGCTCGCGGATCTGCCGGGAAGTCACCTTTTTCCCCTCCCGACCGGCGAAGGGGCCGTCGTTCACGGCGAACTCCATCTGGATGGTCGGCGGGTCGATCGCCACGAACGGCACCGCCTCCGCCGTCGGCTCGACCGCCAAGGTGTCGCCGATGCCGATGTCCTCGAACCCCGCCAGGCCGACGATATCCCCGGCCACCCCCTCGGGGGCGTCCTCGGTGGTTATGCCCGTAAAGGTGAAGAGCTTCGTGATCTTGCCCTTGCGCGGAGGATGGCCGTCGCGAATCGCCCAGATCGACTGCCCCTGGGCGACGGTCCCGCTGAGAACCCGCCCGATCGCGATCCGACCGACGAAGTCGTTCCAATCGATGTTGCTGACAAGCATGCGGAACCCGCCGTCCTCGACGACCGGAGGGGGAATGGAATTGCGGATGACGGCGAAAACGCAGTCCATGTTCTCGCGCGGGTCAGCCAGTCGGGTGACCGCCCAGCCGTCCCTCGCGCTGGCGTAGAGAAAGGGAGCGTTGAACTGTTCCTCCGTCGCCTCCAGCTCGAGAAAGAGTTCGAGGACCTTGTCGTGGACGTATTCCGGGCGGGCGTTCCCGCGGTCCACCTTGTTGATGACCACCACCGGGGCCAACCCGGCCGCGAGCGCTTTCCGCAGCACGAAACGGGTCTGGGCCTGCGGTCCTTCATAGGCATCGACGAGGAGAAGGACTCCGTCCACCATTTTCATCACCCGCTCGACCTCCGCGCCGAAATCGGCGTGACCGGGGGTATCGACGATATTGACGAGAAAATCCTCGTGAAGAATCGCGGTATTCTTCGCCTTGATGGTGATGCCCTTCTCCTTTTCGAGGTCCATCGAGTCCATGACCCGTTCGGCAACCACCTGGTTTTCGCGGAAGGCCCCGCCCTGGCGCAGCAATTGATCAACCAGGGTCGTCTTGCCGTGATCGACATGGGCGATAATCGCCACGTTTCGGATATTCGCGGATTTCATGCGGACAAAAACGGCGGAGAATCGCAGGCGCGCCCGTCATGGCAATCCAATTCTCGTTCCCGGAGGCGGAACGGTGGAAAAAATCGTCGTTTTCCGGTTGTCTTTCGGGGGGCTTTCGTCAACACTCTTCCCCCCTGTGGAAATGGAACAAGCCTGTACGTCCGAATCGGACGGTGATCGAGAGAGTCGATTACCGTGCTCCCCTCACACCCTGACCCTGCGCAATCGACCCCGCCCCACCTGGCGGCGCGCCGGGGAACCACACCCGAAGGAGGCCATCCGCACCTGACATGGAGGACTCCCACTTCTATCTCTTTCTGGCAGTCGCCTTCACCGTCTGCATCTCCGCCCTCTGCTCCGTGCTGGAGGCCATGATCCTGAGCACGACGACAACGGAAATCGAAGGCCTCAAACGGCGGCACCCCCTGATCGGCGGCCGATTGGAGAAATTCAAGTTCGAGATCGAGGAAACCACTTCGGCGATTCTCAGCCTGAACACGATCGCCAACACGGCCGGGGCCAGTATCAGTGGCGCGCTCGCCGCGACGGCCCTCGGCGAGGAAAACGTCATCTATTTCTCTTCGGCGCTGGTCCTCGGAATCCTCATTTTCTCGGAGGTCATCCCCAAGAACATCGGCGTGCTCTACCGCCCCGTCCTCCAGCCCATTCTCGTTTTCCCCCTCCACTGGATCCGGGTGGTGATGCTGCCGATCTCCTCCCTCTGCAAGGTGACCGTCCGGTTTCTGGTCAAGGCACGCCCCTCCAACGAGACCCCCGACGAAGAAATCCTCCTGCTCGCGGAGCGGAGCGCGAAGGAGGGGGATTTGAGCGAGAATGAGCGGCGGATGATCGTCAACGCGCTGAACCTCGACTCCATTACGGTGAACAAGATCATGACCCCGCGCACGGTGGTGACCGCGCTGGACCGGGAGACGCCGATCGAGGAGGTTGTGCGGGATTTCAAGAACATCCCTTTCGCCCGCATTCCCGTTTACAGCGACAACATCGACGAAATCATCGGAGTGGTCCGCCGCCGCGATCTGCTCGGCCAGGTGGCCGAAGGGAACGGAACGCGCACGGTCGGCGACCTCACCCACGAGACCGTTTTCGTGCCGGAAACCGCGACCGCCTCCGACGCGCTTCAGATTTTCCTGAAAAAGCACCAGCAACTGGGAATCGTGGTGGACGAGTACGGATCGGTGGCCGGTGTGTTGACCATGGAGGACGTGATGGAGTCGATTCTGGGGCAGGAGATCTTCGAGGACGACGATGTGGCGGTGGACATGCGTGAACTCGCCAGAAAAAAAGGCGCGGCCCGGAAAAACCGGAAAAGCGAGTCGCCGGTGCAACTGACGGCCTCCGAAAAAGCGGGCGTTGAGAAACCATGACGGTTGCCGGGACCGCGCGCGCGTTCCTGTCCGGCCTGCGGTGGGTCGGCTTGTTTTTGTTGTACGCCCTCGGCATCGTGGCCGTCGGCGCGCTCACCGGCGGGACCGTTTTCCTCCTGCTCGGAAAACTCTTCGTACCCGACGAGACCTTTGCCTGGCTGGCCGCGACCGGCCTCCGCGTGGGGGGGATTCTCTCCGGAGTATGGGCTCCGGGAGTGGCCATCGTTCTATGCTTCGTGCGCGGCAAACGGGAACGGGACCTCCTGCGCGGCAAAGCGGCGGCATGAAACAGTCGAGGAGAGTCCGTGTGTTCGGCGTCGGCTTTCTCGCCGGTTGCCTTCTGGCCGCCGGCATCGCCTTTCTGCGCGTGGCCACCGACGACAGTGTCGAAGAGGCGCCCCTGCCGGAGTGGAGGAGGGCCGCCGAACCCGTTCCGGCGCCCCCGCCCCTGCCCTTTCCGGCGTCGGTCGTGAAAGTTTGGACGACCGCCGGGGAACCCCGGGAGATCCGATGGATGGTCGCCACCCCGGAGAAGGAACTCTGGCGCGCGGGGGAGGGACCGGCCGGATTCTCGCTGGTCCGGGCCGACCGCATCGAGGTGCTGGCCAACCCCGGGATCGAGCCCCCCGCGCTCCGGGCCGGTCTCGAACACAACGGCTTCGAAATTCTCTCTTTCCATCCGGTGGAAACCCGTTTCCTGGTGGCGGTCGATCCGTTCAAGGCGGACGCGATCGAACGGGCGATCCGGCTGCTGCGGCAGCGCCGTCCCTATATCGTTGACGCCGGGCCGGTTCCCTACGTAGGCGCATCTAATTCCGACCCGGACGGTAATTAGGATTGATTTTTTGCTCCGCTCCTCCACCATCCCCCGCATGGCATCTCTCAAACAACTCGCTTTCGGAGGGCAGGAACCCTCTTCGGCCGGAGCGGAACTCGGTCTGCTCGGTCTTCGTGTCTTTGCCGGGCTCTCCATCGCCCTGGCCCACGGCATCGGCAAAATCCCTCCGTCGGGCGGCTTCGTAAACACCGTCGAGGACATCGGCTTTCCGTCGCCTCTCTTTTTCGCCTGGGCCGCCGCCCTCTCGGAGCTGGTCGGAGGTCTGTTTCTGGCGGCCGGCTTCCTCACCCGCATTTCGGCTTTTCTGATTTTCGCAACCATGCTGGTGGCCGCGTTCGGCGCCCACGGTGGTGACGGATTTTCCGAGCAGGAAAAAGCCTTTCTCTTCGCCGCAGCCACCCTGCCCTTCCTGCTCGCGGGCTGCGGGCGCGTCGGGGTGGACCAACTTTTTCGACAGGGCTGATCCGATTTCGCGAAAAAAGGAATTGGGTCGTTCCCGTTTGCAAGCGGCGCGCGGGCAGGCTGCGACCCTGCAAAAGTAATCGACCCACACCGGAATTTCGGGGTACCCGCCATCGGTTCTTCGCTTTCATTTCCCAATCTACTCTCAACAAACGTTTTATGAAATACCGCCGCATTGTCCTTCCGGTCGTCTGCTCGATCCTGATCTCCGCCTCCGGCCTCTCCGCCGGACCCTACATCCAGGGATTTCTCCAGTGGATGGACACCAACTACGACAACTCCACCGGGATCGGAGCACGACTGGGCTACGCGTTCGACGAACTCAACTCGGTGGAATTCGAGTACGCCTACACCGATCTCGATTCCATCGATACGATCTTCATCAAAGATGGCAGCGACACGGAGGTCCAGGGCACCGCGAAGCTGAATCTGCTCATGCTCAATTACCGGTTCACCTATCCGTTTTCGGAGCGCTTCCGGGTTCTCGCGGGCGCGGGTCTCGGCGCGACGATCGGTGATATCGAGGTGACCTCCAAATTTGGAACGGGTGACGGGACCAACGCGGTCTTCACCTACCAGTTCTTCGCCGGGGCCGAGTATTTCATCCTTCCTCAGCTCTCGGTCCACGGAGCCTTCCGCTTCATGCAGTTCGACGATTTCACCTACTCCGACGACAGCGTCCGCGTGACGGTTGATGCCGGCGACGCGAAGATCCTGGAAGCGGGCGTAAGCTACTACTTCTAGAGGATCAAATCATCGCTGATCCGCCACCTGGACTAGCCCCGTGCCTACCACGGGCGGCCCCACAGCTCCGGACTCTCCTGTTTCTCCGGTTCGGCACCGACGAACTCCCTATAGAAAACAGTAAACGGGATCGAGCACTGGATCCGGCGCTGGTTCGCGTCGATCTTCGGATTGATGCTGAAGACCTCCGATTTCTCCCGCAACCGCGCCGCCTCTTCGCGGGCGTAGGCGCGGGCCTCGTCCACCGTGCCCTCCTTGATCCGCTCGCCGAAGGCCTCCAGCTCGTCGGCGGTGATCCCGCCCCACAAGGCATTCCACGATTCCGGATCGAAGGCGAGGTGGTGCAGGGCCACCGTCCGGCGGTGCCCGCCGTCCCCGGGTTCGTAAAAGCCAACGATCATTTCGAACCGCTCATCGATCGTCCGCTGGCGGACCGCGTCTCCGAGGTAAACGCTGGCCCGCCACCGGATGTATTTGAGAGAGATGGGAACCCCCGGATTCCGGAGATTCGCGCTCCCGGGAATGTCCCACTCCGCCTGATACGGTTGATCGAGCATGTGGCTCCAGACCCGCCGCTCAAATTCAAAGCCGTGCGCCTGCCGCTCCTCTCCCCCGAGGAGCAACGGTGCCCCGAAAATAGCGAAAAAGAAGGCAAACCAGCGGGGGACCATGTACGAAGTCTCAGGAAAATCAGAGCAAATGACAATGCCGGAAACGGCCGATTCGGTCTCTTCCGTGGTCGCGGGGCTTGCCCCCCGATCCGTAGGTGGCAGTGGCCGCGGATACCACCGAACCTCTCCGGACCGACACCGGGCATCCGGGGAAAT
>CAZDRT010000029.1:0-22916 GCA_964507815.1 uncultured Puniceicoccaceae bacterium | reverse complement strand
CAGCCGCCCTCCCTCAACCGATGGAATATCGGCCCATTTCAAAATCGCGATGTTTACCGATTTTGCTCCCCGCACTTGTGGGTACACCCCGCGGCCGGCTATCGGGAGCCGAACACCTCCCGGAAGCGCGCGGCGAGGGCGGGCTTGACCTCCCCGGGCGTGATCGGGTGCCGAAGCTCGTTGGCGAGGGACGTCACGGAGCCGTCGGGAATGCCGCACGGGATGATCCCCCCGAAGTGAGCGAGATCGGTGGAGACGTTGAGGGCGAAGCCATGGAAGGAGACCCAGTGGCGCGCGGCCATACCGATGGCGGCGATCTTGCGGTCGCCGACCCAGACGCCGGTCAGGCCTTCGCGGCGACCGCAGGACAGTCCGTATTCGGAGACGACGGACAGGAGCAGGTCCTCCACCCGGCGCAGGAGGCGGTGAAGGTCGCGGTCGCGGGAGAGATCGACGAAGAGGTAGCCGGTGATCTGGCCGGGGCCGTGGTAGGTGATGTCGCCGCCCCGGTTCGTCTCGACCACTTCGATTCCATGGCGTTCCAGAAAGGCCGGGTCGGCGATGAGGTTCCCGGCCGCTCCACGGCGTTTGCCGACGGTAAAGACCGGATCGTGCTCGGTGAAGACGAGAGTGTCCGGACGGCGCCCGTCCCTGCGTTCGCGGAGCGTTTCGAGTTGCCGCTCCAAGGCGGCGCGGTAGGCGGTCCGCCCCCAGTCCTCGATTCTGACCGCCCCTTCATCCATGGGCGTTGCGGATGAGCAGAATCACGAAGCCGACTATGAGGAAAAAGCATACGGCGAGTTTGGTGGCCATGGCCACCAGCGCCCCGAGGAAAGTCCCCCAACCGGCCCGACCGGCCTCGCGGGCTCCCCGACCGCCCATCATTTCGCCCAGGATCGCCCCGACGACCGGGCCGATGAAAATCCAGAGGAGGGGCGGTGGGAGGAAAATGCCGACGAGACCGCCGATCAGGGCACCGACGGCTCCTTTCCCGGTAGCTCCATACCGCCGGGCGCCGACGATGGACAGGACGATGTCGAGGACCAGCGTCAGAAGCACGAGGCCGAGGGAGATCAGCAGAAAAAAACCTCCCGGGCCTTGCTCCGG
Organism: uncultured Puniceicoccaceae bacterium; assembly: GCA_964507815.1. Lineage (GTDB taxonomy): Bacteria > Verrucomicrobiota > Verrucomicrobiia > Opitutales > Puniceicoccaceae > Puniceicoccus. The sequence continues at coordinate 21,809 of CAZDRT010000029.1, read as the reverse complement.
TTGCCAGAAGTGGAAAACGGCCACGCCGGCGAAGACGAGCACGGGACCGGGGAACACGGGCAGGACCGTGAGGATCAGCCCGGCGAGGAAGAACAGGAGGGTGACCGAAAGGGGAAGACAGAAGGAGGGATCCATTCCTCAATCGTCGGAAGAGTCGCCTCCGCCGCCGGCTTCGTCGCCGTCGTTTCCGGCGGGTTGGCTCGCCTCCGCCGTTTTCTCGCCCGCCCCGTCCGCAGCCGATTGGTCGCCAGCCGGGTCCGCCGGGGGAAAATTGCCGTCCTCGAGCCATTCCTTGGAAGCCTTCTCGAAGGCCTCGTGCCGGACGGTGCCGGCGGCCCGCCAATCCGTCTGCCGCTTCCCGCCGGTACCGGCCGAAACGCCCGCCTGCACCCCGCCCGCAGCGGCTTGGGTCGAGTCGCCAACCGCCTTGCCGGCGTTTTCGACCGTCCCGACGGTAGCCTCTTCGAGCCCTTTGCCGGCTTCCTTCAGGTCTCCGCTCAGAAGGCCTTTGCCCGCGCCGAGCAGGCCCTTTCCAAAACCCATGACCGTGTCGCCCGCGCCCTTGGCGAGCTTGCCGGCGGCATCCGCCGCACCGGAGACCACCTCGACCCCCCCGGACAGCGCGTCTCCGGCGATAGCACCGAGCATCTGACCCGGCCGACCGACCACGTTGAGCAACACCTCCGGGATTCTGATCTCGGGATTATCGGGAGTGCCCCCGACGGAGAGGTTGGTCGTGGTGCCGCGGCTGCTGACGATCACGGCTTTTCCGTCGAGTTTGTCCGGGGAGACAAACCAGCGGGCGGTCATGTCGAACCCGGAGCCGCCGATCGCGCTCTGCACGCCCCTCGGGACGATGGAGGCGATGGTGGCGAACTCGAATCCGGTCAACTGGACCTGCCCGGCGGTGACGGGAAGACCCCCGCCGATCACGCCGGATTTGGCGACTCCCGCGAAAGAGGCCGGGCCGACCCCTTCTTCCGGTTGCTCGCACTGGAAGCCCATCTCGGCGGTCATGATTTTCTTTTCGTCGAAAGTGAGAACCCCGGCCGGGTCGAAGACCAGATCGTTCACGCGGACGAAGAATTTCTCCACCTGAACATCAAGGGGGTCTCCTTCGTGTGGCTGGTCCGAGTAGTGGAAGGCGAAGTTCGAGATCTCGAACTTCGCGATGTGGACGGGGTCGCCGGCGTATTCCGTGTCCGTACCGGGCGCGGCTGCCGCGGGTTCGTCTGCCGCGGCATCCGCCGCCGGTTCGGGGGCGGGCTTGTCTTCCCCGCCGCCGCCGCCGACCGTCCGGTAGTCGATCCGGGCGTTCGAGAGCACTACGGAGGCCATGTCGATTCCGGGCGGGAGATCGGACACGATTCCTCCGGGGTTGGCTGTAATGTCTTCGGCGAGGAAGGTGAACTCCTGGATCGAATAGGAAGTGGTGGTTCCGTCGGCCGTTTCATCCAAAAACGATCCTCCCAGCCGCTCGACCGAGACGACGTCGATTCGGATCGCTTTACCCGGGCCTTTGGAGTCGTCTTCCTCCGCCCCCGGGGGGACGGGCTCCTCCGCATCCTCCGGCTTCTGCATGATCTTCAGTTTCTCGAACGAGAAGGTGCCGTCGGCCGAACGACTGGCGTGGAGGGCCGGGCCGACGATCCGGACCTCCGGGATGCGCACGGTGTCGCTGAACACGGAGGCCGCGTCGATATCGATGACCAGTTCCTCGAGAGTGAAGAGGTCGGGTGCCTCCGGGTCGTCGGAGGGATCGGCGATCCGAACGCCGGCGATCCGGATATCCCCGGTCCAGAGGCTGATCTTGACGGTTTCGACGGAGGCCCCGGTGCCGAGGATCTTCGGCAACTGGCTGTTGGCGGCCCATTTGGCGGTCGGCGAGAGAAAGAAGGTGAGGAAGGCGAGCAGACCGATGACCAGGATGGCGACCAGAAGAAGAAGGAATTTCAGAAGGGAGAATCCACCCCGGAGAGAGAGAGAAGGAGTTTTCATGACGGAGGGAGCTTGGAGAAAAACGGGGGAGAGACAAGCGTGATTCCGCCCGGTGTTTTCGGGTTCCGTTTCGCCCGGCGATTTGCCAATCTACCGACCGTGAGAGTTGCGAAAGTCCTTTATTTTGTTTTCTGGCTCGTCGTGGCGGGGGGCGCGGACGCCCGGGAAATCTTCCTGGGCGGAAAGGATTTCCTTCTCGCCCGGGAGATCAGCTCGCCGGGCCGCGAGGTCCAGGTGTTTTATCCCTATGGATCGGGCGGGCGCGACTGGCAGGAGCGAATCGAGATCCACCACTACCCCGCCCTGCGTCAGCCCCGGCGAGTGGTTATGGAGGTGATCGACCGGCTGCGCGCCCGCTATCCGGAGTTCGCATACAAGGTTCTTCCCGGCCCGGAGAAGGGTCGGGCCGGCTTGACCTACCTCGCCTCGACCGAAGGCCGGACGGAAGTGCGGCTGGAGTATCTTCTCTACACCGAAACAAAGGAGGCTCCCGGACTGATGGCCTATCGTTTCACGCTCCGCAGTGTGGGGCCGGACGCGCTTTACTCGCGCTCGCTCCTCCGCGGCAAGCAGGATTACTACGAGCGGGCCTTTATGGAGGTGGACTGGCCTCCTTCGCTCGAAAGCGCGGCCGCTCCGGCCGCGCCGGGTGTCTTCGGGATGGGCCGGGGCTCTCTCGGCGACCGGTTGGCGGCGGAGGAAGCGGTCGAGTCGCGCTCGCTGACCGTGCGCTCGCCCGAAGGACGGGTGCTCCGTGTGGATCGGGCCTTCCTCGAAGCCCGGGGGATTGACCGGCGGCCCCCGTTTTTTTCCTTCACGGCCCCCGCCGATACGGAGAATCTTTACATCGAATACCAGTCGCCGGGCGTGCCGGAGATCCTCAAGCTGAGTTTGGCGGGACCCGAGATGCAGCTTGCCGAGAATTTACGCGTTTTCCCCTTCATCGTTCCCGGGGGGGAGGGAAACGAGCGTCTCTGGCACACCGCCGGGAAGCTCCGGCGCAAAGTCGAGGAGGAGTACCTCCAGGGCTGGGAGGATGTACGGGTCAACGAACCCTTCCTGACCCGGATCGGACTGATCGAAGCGTTCGTCTGCCTGGCCTCTTTCGCCGATCCCGACGGCAACCGGATGTTCGCGCGCTTTACCCTGCTGCTTCCGGAGAGCGGAGACCGGGGCCTGCTCGCCTTCTCGCAAATCGATCCCCGTTTCTCGGCGGTTAAACGCATCGAGGATCTCGAGAGCGGCGGGGTGATGACTCCGGTGGCTCATTCGATCCGCTTCCTGGATCCGGACGGGCGGACGGGCGGGAACCCCTCTCCCCTTCCGTATGAGCGGGATTGATCTTGGTGGCGGGTGCGGGAGGTGTAACCACAAGCGCGTGGAGAAAAATCGTAAAGCCCCGCGATTTTGCAATGGGATGTGATTCCATCGGTTGAGGGAGGGCGGAGATCTTTTGAAACTACTCGGGAAAACCCATCCATTTCATCTCTCCTGAAAGCAGCCCCCTGGAGGGCGGCCCGATTCCGTTTGCCTTCGGTGCGGGCGCGGCCCAAAACAAACCCTCAGGACTGAAGAATGAACGAACCATCCGTTAGATTCCGGCGCACTCCGAAGAGCCCCTTCGTGGCCGGAAACATCCTCCTGGCGGCTCTTGCCGCTTCGCTTGTTTTTTTCGGACCGGAGCCGTTTTCGATGGGCACGGTCCTTTTGGTCGCCCTCTGCCTCTTCACCGGCGGACTTCTGACCCTCCTCCCCTTTCTTCTCGACCAGTTCGCCATCCTCAACGTTCAGCGCTCGCGCGCGGCCCAGTCAGCCATGAACCTAAAGGGGGCTCTCGAGCGGTCCGAAGGAATCCTCGACGAGTTGCGGGCGCACGGAGCCGGGGACAGCCCCTTGCGGCTGGTCGCCGAACGGCTTCCCGAATTGGTCGAAACGAAACTGGCCGAAGCCCTCGGGCGCGCCGACGCCGGTGCCGCCGGGAAACGGGAGGAGATCCGCTCCGGAATCGACGCCCTCCGCCCTCTGCCCGACGCCCTCGAACGCCTCCATGACGATGTCCGGACCCTTTCGGCCCACGCCGCGACCCGCGAGCGGCTGGCGACCGGCCTTGACCGGCTTTCGGAGGAAATCCACGGGATCAACGTCCGGATCGAGGAACTCCGCCGCCTGCGCCTGTTCGGAACGCCTGCCGGGGGCGGCCCCGCCGAAACGCCTCCCCCCGGGGAGGAGGAAACGGCGACCGGCGAGGGCATTCCCACCCACTCCCCCGCTCCATCGAGCGAAGCCAAATCCCACCGCAAGGGAAACCCGGGCGGCGGATCCGGACTCCGCCACCCCACCAAGCCGGAAAACCCGCCCGACGACACCGCCGCCGACGATGGCCCGGCGCTGTCCGAAACGGAAAAAGTGGCCCCTGGGCAGTCCGAGCCGCCGGAAGCACCGCCTCCGGCTTCGACACCGGGCACCCCCGCTCCCGCCGCTACCGGAGAAAAGCCGGCGGGCGCGCCCCGCCCAAAGAACCGCCGGACCTCCGTTGTGGTCTCGGCCTTCGTGGGCATCCGCAACGGGGTGTTTCTTCGCGGCGACGGACCCGGGCTGTCCGAGACGGAGGGCATCCGCCTCGAGATGACCGGAATCGGGGAATGGAGCTGGTCCGGCGAACCCGGAGAACCGTTCACCGCCGAGCTTTTCCTCAACGACGAGACCCCCGCCGACCTCGGCCCCTTCACCGTTAACCCCGGCGACACCCTCAAATTGAACCCATCCTTCCCCCCGGAAGCATGCTGAAAGCACTCGTCCGTTACCTGAAAAGCACGGGGCTCGAACCGTTTCCGATCTGGAAAACCCTGCGCGGCTACCGGTGGTCGAAGGCGAAGGCCGACGGGCGTTCGGCGGTCAACGTCGCTCTTCTCGACTTTCCGCAGGGCATGGCCTACGCCCTGATCGCGGGACTCCCCGTACAAATGGGCATCTTCTGCTCGGCCCTCTCGTCGATCACCGGTCCCCTCTGGGCCAGCTCCCGGTTCATCATGCTCGGCCCGACGAACGCGACGGCCGTCCTGCTCCTGAGCGCCTTCCTGACCCTCGGCTATTCCCCGGAAGAGGCGGTCGTCGCCCTGCCCGTACTCCTGATCATGGTCGGCCTCTTCATGGTCCTGGGCGCGGTCCTGCGGGTCGCCGCCATCACCCGCTATGTGTCGCGGGCGGTCATCGTAGGCTACATCACGGCCGCCGCCTTCCTGATCATCGTCAACCAACTCAAAACCGTATTCGGCTTGCACGTGCCCAAGGCGGGCACCTTCGCCGAGTCCCTCTGGAACCTGGTCCTCGGTCTCGGAGGGATCCAGTGGGAATCCGTCCTCGTCTCCGCTCTGACCCTGGCCTGCTACCTCCCTCTGCGACGCTACGCCCGGGGTCTCCCCACGGTCGCCCTGACCCTGGCGGCGACCGCCGCGCTGACGGCCCTGGCCGCCCCCCTCGGCCTCCACCCGGAGATGCTCCAGCCGATCAACGCGACCGAATGGCCCCTCTCCCTCCCCGTTCTGAACTGGCACGAACTGAACACGCTCGCCGGGGCCGCCCTCGCGGTGAGCTTCCTTTCCCTCCTCGAAAGTTCCTCAATCGCGAAAACCCTGGCCGCCCAGTCGGGGGAGCGGGTCGATATCAACCAGCAGATGCTCAGCATGGGAGCGGCCAATTTCGCCTGCGCCTTCGGTTCGGGCATGGCCGTTTCCGGCTCCCTCACCCGCTCCGTCCTGAACTACCGGAGCGGGGCGGCGACGGCACTGTCCAGTGTTTTCAGCGGACTTCTCCTGATCGCCGGCCTGTTCGTCCTCGGCGGAATGGTCGGCTACATCCCCAGAGCCAGCCTCGCCACTCTCGTCATTCTCGTCGGCCTGTCCCTGATCAACCGGCGCGAGATCGGCGTCATCATCCGCACGACCCGGAGCGACGCCACCGTTTTCGGGGCGACGTTCGGCTTCGGGCTTCTGCTGCCCCTCGACACCGCCATCGCCGTCGGCGCGGTTCTCTCGATCGCCCTCTTCGTCCGCAAGGCGGCCCGGCCCGCCCTGAACGAAATCTCCTTCGACGACACCGGGAACATGAGGGAGAGCGAAATCGGAACCCGTCGGCCGGAAATCGCCATCGTCCACGTCGAGGGCGACCTCTTTTTCGCCTCGAGTGATCTATTCCTCGAACAGATGCGCCGCCTCGTCGCCCACCCCTCGCAGCGGGCCATCATCCTCCGGCTCCGCAACGCCTACCACCTCGACGCGACCGCGGCCCTGACCATCATGGACCTGATCCGCTTCGCCCGGAAGCAGAACTGCGCCTTCCTGGTCAGCGGTGCCCACGGGGAAGTGGAGACCATCTTCCAGCGCTCGGGACTCATGGAGGAACTGGGCCGGGAAAACTTCTTCCGGTACCGGGAGGAAAACCCCAACCTATCCACCCGGGACGCCCTCCGGCGCGCCCAGGAAATCACCGGAATCCGCTCGGCCGACATCACCATCTTCGCGGCGGATCAAAAAGAGAAGCGGAACAGGCCGGAAACTCCCCGGTAGAGGGGCCCGGAGGGGGGGATAACCACAAGTGTGAGGACAGCCGCCCTCCCTCAGCCGATGGAATATCGGCCCATTTCGAAATCGCGATGTTTGACGATTTTTCTCCCCGCACTCGCGGTCACACCCGCACGGGGGAGAGGTCGAAAGTCCGGCTTGAAACGAAACCCCGCCGGGGCGAAGATACGATTCCCATGCCCATCCACACCAAATCCTCCGTCCACTGATCCATGGGCGTCCCGCTTTTTGATCTGACCCGCCAGAACAACGCCCTCATGGCGGATTTGCTGGCCGCTTCGGAGCGGGTGATCCGCTCGGGCCGTTTTATTCTGGGTGAGGAAGTTTCCGCGCTGGAATCCGAGGCGGCGGCGCTCCACGGGGCCGGGGGGGCGGTCGCGGTCAGTTCGGGAACGGATGCCCTCCTCCTGGCCCTGATGGCCTGCGGGATCGGCCCGGGGGACGAGGTCATCGTGCCGGATTTTACCTTTTTCGCGACGGCGGGATGCGTGGCCCGCCTCGGCGCGAAACCCGTCTTCGCCGACATCTGCCCCTTTTGTTTCAATGTCCTGCCCGAGTCCGTCGAGGAGCGGATCAGCGAACGCACCCGGGCGATCCTGCCCGTACATCTCTTCGGGCAACCGGCGGACATGACGGCCATCGGGAATCTGGCGGCGTCGCACGGCCTGCGCGTCATCGAAGACGGCGCCCAATCCATCGGCGCGAAGCACTGCGGCGAGACTGTCGGAACGATCGGCGATTTCGGTGCGATCAGCTTTTTCCCGACCAAAAACCTCGGCGGATTCGGCGACGGTGGTCTTCTCCTCGCGCGTTCGGAGGAAGATCTCCGCCGGGCGGAAATTCTGCGCGTCCACGGGATGGAGCCCAAGTATTTCCACCCCATGATCGGAGGAAACTTCCGGATGGACGCCCTGCAGGCGGCGATGCTCCGGGTCAAGCTGCCGCACCTCGGCACCTACAACCGGACCCGGCGGGCGAACGCGGCCTTCTACCTCTCCGCTCTCGGGGAACATCCGGCGGTGGCCGTCCCTTCCTGCGAAGACGGCGGGTGCCCCCGTCTGAACTGCCGCCGGAGAGGCGCGGATGACGGTGCCCGGATCATCCTTCCCCACGCATATCCCCGAAACGAAGTGACCTGGAACCAGTTCACGGTCCGCGTGCCGGGCGAGGGCCGGCGCGACGCCTTCCGAAAACATCTCGCCGCCCGGGGGATCGGAAGCGAGATCTACTATCCATTGCCCCTGAGCCGTCAGAAATGCTTTGCCGGCGGGGATCATCGGGCGCCCCCTTCGTCCCGCGTTGGCGGGACTGCGCCGCGAGAGGCGGGGGCCGATGCTCCCGCAGGGTGTCCGAACGCCCGGAGGGTGGCCGACGAGTGCGTCAGCCTGCCCGTTTTTCCCGAGCTATCCGAAGAGGAGCGCGGAGCGGTCGCGGCGGCGGTGCTGGATTGGTTGTAGGTTTTTCGGGGGAGGCACCGATGCACCGCCACCCGCTCCGGAAAAATCCCGTCACAATGTGGTTTTCCGGTTGAAAAAGAAATTGGCTCCGCGTCTGCTGTACCCGAGACGCTCATCCTCCACCATAACCCATCTCCCACACTCTCATGAAAACCGAAATCCGTGACTTCTGCTCCTCCCTGGCCAAGGCCGTCCGCCCCTTCCGCGAGACGGTTGACCGCACGATCCCCGACATCCACAGCGCTTCCGAACACTTTGATCTCGGCGATCTGCTGGGCGGCCTGAGCGAAAACCGCGAGGAGTTGAAGAAAATCCTCGAACAGGTGGAGAGCGAGGAGGCCTACCTCCTGATTTTCGGGCCGCTCAAGAGCGGAAAATCGACCCTGATGAACGCGATCAGCGGATCCTACGTGAGCGAGGTCTCGAGCCTGCCCGCCTATCCCTGTCTCGTTTACGTCCGGCACTCCGACCAGCACTCCTACAGCCTCTCCCGGTTCGACGGCACCAGGACCTCCTACCCCGACAACTCCTCGTTGCAACAGGTCATCCGCGACTCGCACGCGGACCTGGCCCGCGCGATCAAGGAAACCGAGGACGCCGATCTCTCCTTCGACCCCGAGCAGCACTACCGGCAGGCGATCCGCCGCGTGGACATCGGCCTTCCCGCCACGGAACTGAACCAGGGGGCGGCCGTCCTCGTCGATACCCCGGGGTTGTACGCGAAGATGAAGTTCGGCTACGACCGGATGACGCGGGAATTCCGCGACCGGGCCGCCTGCGCCCTTTTCGTGGTCAAGGCGGACAATCTTTTCCTCGAACCGGTCTTCGACGAGTTCAACGAGCTGCTTTCGAACTTCAGCCGGATCTTCCTCGTGGTGAACATCGACCACTCGAAAAAGGATCTCGGCCCGGACGGCCGTCTCCGGCCCAGCCTCGAAAGCACGGACCCGGACAAAGTGATCGAGGCCTTCCGCTCGCTGTCGATCAACACGACCATCCGCCGGGCGTTCGAAGAGGGCCGCCTCCACGTCTATCCGATCGACCTTCTGCACTCGGCGCAGAAAATTCTCGGCAAAGGAGACCTGGGGGACGACGAAACCGACGGCGGCCCGGGGCACGAGCGGTTCCAGGCGCTCAACGACGATCTTGAGGCCTATCTCAACGGGAGCGGGTATGTCCGCGAGTTCAAGAACGACACCCTCCGCCGGGTGGACCGGCTCGAAGCCGGCCTCGGGGCGCATCTGGGCGCGGGATCCGCCGCGCATTTCCGCAAGCTGAAGGAGAGCGTGGAAAACCGGCTCCGGTCCGCGGAAGAGCGGGTGGCCTCCGTGGACATTCTCCGCGAGATCGACTGGAACCACGCGTTCGCCGACGCCATGAACGAGCACGAGGCGGTCCTTCGGCGGGATGCCGGGCGCTACCTTGACCGGCTGGTCTCCCGCGCTTCCGAGGTCATCGACGCCTGGTTCCAATCCGACGAGAGCCTCCACCAACTGGAAAAGGACCGCCTCGAACCGCTCCTCGAGCGGGAAACGGGCGCGATCATGGAGGAGAGCCAGCACCGGATGCGGGCCCTCCTCTCCGCACCGAACGCGGGTGCCAGGTTTTCGCCGGATGAAGTGGGGGCGCTGATCAACCTCGACATCGACCTGAACCGGCGGCTCCTCGACGGAATGGACGAGGTGGAGGCGGCGGTCCGCCCCCCCGAGGCCGCCGTGAAGATCCCCACCGACCGGATCCCCGTGCGCCGGACCTTCGCCGATTTCCTCTGCGTGCGGAGCGGCAAGCGGGTCCGCAAGGCCCTCTTCGGAAAAGCCGAGGCACCCGCGGCCCGGATCAGCCCCGAGCGAAAGGAGAAACGGATGGGCGCGGACGGACGGCGTTTCCTGGCGGACTACGTGAAGGATCAGATGATCGCCACGCTCGTCGAACACCCGCGGGAGGCCGGCCTGGAATTCCTGAAGGTCTTCGTCCAGCGCTTCCAGACGATGCTCGGGGAAATTCTCGACGGGTACCGCGACGACGCCCTCGAGGAGGTCGAGGCCGCGCGCCGCGCCCAGCGCCAGCACGAAATCGTCGAGCGCGGTTGCGCCCGCCTGCGGAGCGAGTTCGAGGGCCTGCGGAAAAGCCTGACCGCGATCCGGGCCAGGCACCAGACGACTCCCGAAGCCGAAGCCGCAGCGGGTGCGACCGCCAGTGCGGGAAGCGAATAAGGGGATTTATTCCTTTTCGAACAAACCCCGCCACTCCCGTCGAATCGCGGGATCGGCCGACGGATCGGTCGCGGCGAGAACCACCCGCACCCCTTCGTCCGCCGAACCCAGCAGATCCGCGAAAGAGTTATCCGGGCCGGGGCGAATGACCTCGATCCCGTGCGCTTCGCAGAGAAGCACCGGATCCACTTTCTGGGGAGTCAGAAAATAGGTCTCGAAAAGATCGTCCTCGGCGGCCACGGGGAGCTGTTCGAAAATCCGGCCGCCCCCGTTGTCGATCACGACAAGGGTCAGCGAGCCACGGACGCCGCGGGCGGCCCGGAGACCGCCGCAATCGTGGAGAAAGGCGAGATCGCCGAGCACCGCGACCGTGGGCGGCCCTCCGTCGGCGAGCCCCGCCGCGGTGGAAACAAGGCCGTCGATCCCGCTGGCCCCCCGGTTGGAAAACACGCGGGGCCCCCGGGGTCGGTCGGCGAACCAGAATCGCTCGGCGTCGCGCACGGGGCCACTGTTGGCAAAAAAAATCTGCATGTCGGCGGGGATCGCCCTTGATATCCGCCAGTGGATTTTGCCTTCGAAGGAATCGGGGAGATCCTCCATCCACGCCCCGATCCGGGCGACCGCCGCCCGCTCGCGGACCAACCACTCCCGCCGGAAGGAGTCGTCGGGAAAATCCCCCTCCAGCAGCCCGGGGCGCGCGGGATCCCCGCCGATCCAGGTCGCACCGCTGCGCGAAGGATCCAGGCAAGCCGGATCGACCGACCACTGCCAGCGCGGCCCGCGAAACCCATCGAGCCAACCCCGGAGAGACTTGGCGGTGGGGAGGGGGCCGACCTGGAGAACCGCCCGCGGCGCGGGCGCGGAGAGGGGCCGGGTCGCAAGAAAGCCCTCGTACTGGGTGACCACCCGCTCGTCCGCGCCCGGGGCGTGGCGGCCCGGATTCAAAACATCGCACAGGATGGGCCAGCCGAGAAAGTCCGAGAGGCGGAAGAGCCCGTCGGCCCAGGCTCCCGGATCGACCGGGTTGGCGGCCCCGGCGACGATCCAGCCGGGGCCCTTGGCGCGCACGGCCGTCCAATCGACAGCGGGGATCTCTCCGGCGGGCCGGGCGACGGGCTCCGGCGGAGCGGGAACCGCCCGGGCGGCGGAGGGCAGGAACGGCTCGCGGAAAGGCAGGTTGAAGTGGACGGGGCCGGGCACCGGTGCCAGGGCGGCCCGGAGCCCCTCGCGGGCGAGCCCGGCCAGGTAGCGCTCGCCCGCCCCGCCCGGCGGAGCGGCCGCGTCGGTCGCCCAGCGGACGAACCGCCCGAAAATCCCGACCTGGTCGATGGTCTGCCCGGCCCCGCAGTCCCTCAACTCCGGAGGCCGGTCGGCGGTGAGAAGGAGAAGCGGCACCCGCCGGTGCCACGCCTCGACCACAGCCGGAAGATAGTTCGCGGCCGCCGTGCCCGAAGTGCAGACCAGCCCGACCGGTCGATGGGTCCGGTCGGCCAGCCCCAGCCCGTGAAAGGCGGCCGATCGCTCGTCGAGGATCACCCGGGTGCGCGCCCGGGGATCGCGGGCAAGGGCGGGAACCAGAGGAGTGGAGCGCGACCCCGGGCTCACCACAAAATCGACCACCCCGCCCCGGAGAAGCCCGTCCGCGAACGCGGCGGCCTGCCGGGAACTGACGGTTCCCCCGGAGCCCGCGTCGGATCGGTCGTCGTATTCCACGGGCGGAACCCTACTCGCCGGCGGAAACGACCGTGCCGATCCCCTCTCCGCAAACGGCCCGGCGGATGCTGCCCTCCTCGTGCATCGAAAAAACCAGGATCGGCATCTTGTTGTCGAGGCAAAGGGAGAACGCGGTCGAATCCATGACCTTCAACCGCTTGCGGAGGGCCTCGAGAAAATCGACCTTCTCGTACTTCCGGGCGTCGGGGTGGGTGCTCGGATCCTTGTCGTACACCCCGTCCACGTTGGTGGCCTTGAGGATGATGTCGGCCCCCACCTCGCTCGCGCGGAGAGCCGCCGTGGTGTCGGTCGAAAAGTAGGGATTGCCGGTTCCGGCCACGAAAATCACGATCCGCCCCTTTTCGAGGTGCCTCTGCGCCCGGCGGAGAATGAACGGCTCGGCGATCTTTTCCATGGGAATCGCACTCTGGACGCGGACCGGTATCCCCATTTTCTCGATGACGTCCATAAAGGCCAGTCCGTTGACCACCGTAGCCAGCATGCCCATGTAGTCACCGGTGGTCCGGTCCACTCCGCGCTTCTCCCCCGTCAGCCCGCGGAAGATATTGCCCCCGCCGACCACGATGGCGATCTCCACCCCCAGCTCATGCACCTCCTTCAGCTGCCGGGCGATCGACTCCAGAACGGGTGGGTCGAAGGGTTCGCCCGTCTTCCGGTTCTGCAGCGCCTCGCCACTGAGTTTGATGACCACCCGTTTGTATATCGCTTTTTGTTTTTCCATGATGTGAAGTGCCTTCGGTCCGGAGTTTTCCTATGCCCTCCGCCAGGTTTCGTCAAGAGACACCACTCCGCGATGCGGGATTGATCTGGGACAGAGGGTACGTTTGGATGGTGGATTGCATGTTTTCGCGCGACGCCAGACACACCTACACGGAAGCCGCCCTCCAGCGGTGGCACGGTTGCCTGGCGGGAGCCTGGGAGCGCCATTTTCCCGGAAAAGCGTTGGCGCTCGGGCGGCGCCTCTACCGGCGGAACCGGATTCTTTCGATCGACCTGACCCCCGCCTCGCTGACCGTTTCGGCGGAGACGGAAACCGACGAGGCCTACGCCATCGTCGAATGGTCGCGGCTCGGTCCGGCGGTCCGCGACTCGCGCAATGACCGGGCGCTCGGCCTGGCCCTGGCTGTGGCCGGGCTGTACGAGGTGGAGGAGATCATGGCCGAGCGGCTCTCGCCCCTGCCTTTCGAGGGAAGGGAACCGGTCCGGAAAGAGGAAGCCGATGCGTCGGCGGCACCCGGCCCGGTCCCGCCCCCGCGCGAAAGAAAGCGGCCGGTTCTGCTCTTCTTCATCGACGGGGGGAAACTCTGCTTCCGCGCCCTGCCCTCCGCGGGTGAGGAGAGGGAGGAGGAGCACCACCGCCGGGAGCGTCTCTTCCAGCTTTCCCACATGGCCCGGCGGAACGGATTCCGGTTCAACGCCCGGACCGGGGTCTTCGAGATGGCCGAATCGGAGCGCTTTCTCAGCTTTCTCCGCAACGGCAGCCCCGCCTGGGAAAAATCGTTCGACGTACACCGCACCGCCGATGTCGCCCTCCTCAACCACGGCCAGAGGGAGGTGCGCCTCGAGGCGAACGTGGCCCGCTCGGCGGAAAGCGGCGGCCTCCGCCTCGAGTGGTCGTCGCGCCTCGGTTCGGAGGCCCTCTCCGAGCAGGAAATCGCCCGCCTCCTCCGCCGGAAGGACGGCCCGGTCTTCCTCCCCGGTCGCGGACTGGTCCGCCTGGATCCGGAAGGCATCGAAATCTCCAGGCACCTCGAATCCCTGCCCGGCGGCAAACGGCGGGAACTGCCGCCCTATCTGTTTCTGAGTCTCTTCCAGACCCACTCCGTGACCTTCCGCCTCTCCCCCGAGGTCGAAGAGTGGATCACCTCCCTCAAGTCCCCGGATCCCGAACCGCCCCCCGGCACGCCCTCGTTTCTGAGACCGTACCAGAAACGCGGCGTCGCCCACCTCGCCCATCTCTGCCGGAACGACTGCCACCCCCTCCTGGCGGACGAGATGGGCCTCGGGAAGACGGTGCAGATCCTTTCCCTCCTCCACTGCGGCGGTTTCGCGGAGCCTTCGCTCGTCGTATGCCCCGCCAGCGTGGTTTCGGTCTGGATTCGCGAGGCCGAGCGCTTCTTTCCCGGCCTGCCGGTCCAGACCCTGCGGAGCGGCCATTCGTGGAGGGAGCATCCGCACCCCTGTCTCTGGGTGGCCAGCTACACCCAGCTGCGGCGCCACCGGGCCTGGCTGGAGGACATCCGTTTCCACTACGCCGTTCTCGACGAGGCGCAGCAGATCAAGAACCCCGACGCCAAAGTCAGCCGCGCCTGCTTCGGAATCGCCGCCCGCCACCGGATCGCCCTGACGGGCACCCCCATCGAGAACAGCCACATGGATCTGTGGTCGATTTTCCGCTTCCTCATGCCCGATCTCCTCGGCGGCCGAAAGGAGTTTTTCGAGGAGATGAGCCGCGACCGGCAGGCTCTCGTTGACCGTGTGCGCCTGCAGGCCGCTCCCTTTGTGATCCGGCGGACCAAGAAAGAAGTCGCCCAGGACCTGCCGGAGAAGGTCGAGACCGAGCTGCTCTGCCCTCTCGGCGATCAGCAGCGCAGGACCTACAACCGTATTGCCGAGACCGTTTTCCGGGAGTTCAGGGACGACTTCCGCCACCTCCACGGCCAGAGCAGTCTCCACTTTCTCACCGCGATCACCCGTCTGCGCCAGGCCTGTTGCGACCTGCGGCTCCTGCCCGAAAGCTTTCTCGAGGAAGCCGGGCTCGCCGACGACATTCCCCTGTCCGAAGCCAGCGGCAAACTGGAAACCCTTCTCGAGCACCTCGGGGAGATCCTCGTCGGACCGAGGAAGGTGGTCATCTTCAGCCAGTTCGTCTCCCTGCTCGATCTGGTGGAAAAGGCCCTCGCGGAGGAGTTTCCGCGGATTCGCCGATTCCGCCTGACCGGCTCGACCCGGGACCGCGAGGCACCGGTGGCCGAGTTTCAGAAATTCCGGCGGGCATCCGTCATGTTGGCCAGTCTGAAGGCCGGGGGGACCGGCATCACCCTCCACGCGGCCGACTACGTTTTCCTCCTCGACCCCTGGTGGAATCCCGCCGCCGAGGAGCAGGCCGTGGACCGGGTCCACCGGATCGGCCAGCAGAAAACGGTTTTCGTGTACCGGCTGGTCGCCCAGGGGACGATCGAGGAAAACATCCAGCGCCTGAAGGCCGAAAAATCAGGGCTCTTCCACGAGATCATCCGCTCCTCGCGCCCGCTCCAGGCGATCCGCACCCACTTCGAAACCATCGAAAGCTTCCTGCGCCCGCCGGAGGAGGAACCCGTCTCCCCGCGGGAGTAGCCGCCCGCCGGAATTCGTCCCACGCAACACCAACCCGGAATTGCCCGTTTTTTCATGAAAATCCTGTCCCTCTACAACCTGAAAGGCGGCGTCGGCAAGACCACCACCGCGGTCAACCTCGCCCACTCGTCCGCCGACGAGGGGTTCCGCGTCCTCCTCTGCGACTTTGATCCGCAGGGATCCTCCTCCTTTTTTCTGCGGGCGGAGCCGACGGACACCATGAAGACCGGCAAGCTCCTCAAGGGAAAATCCTTCGCCCACAAACAGGTGCGCCCGTCGGAGTTCATGAACCTCGACGTGCTCCCGGCCCACCTGGCCTTCCGCGACCTCGACCGGACCATCGACCGGGAAAAGAAGTCCCCGACCGCGTTGCGCTCGCTTTTCAAAGGATTCCGCGACGACTACGATCTCCTCGTTGTGGATGCCCCGGCCGGGATCACGCTTTTCTCGGAGAACCTGTTCCATCTCTCCGATCTCGTGCTGGTCCCGACCATCCCCACGACGCTTTCGACGAACTGCCTCGAGCAACTGACCGACTTTTTCCGGGACCACAAAATCCCGCAGGCCCGCCTCCGCGCCTTTTTCTCCCAGGTGGACCGGCGCAAGCGGCTCCACCGCGAGATGGTGGAAACCAAGCCCTCCCCGATCAAAGAGAAAATCTTCCTAGCCACTGCCGTTCCCTCCGCGAGCATTGTCGAGCGCATGGGCGAGCACCGCCGCCCCGTCGCCGCCTTCGCCCGGACGTCGGCGGCGGCGCAATCCTTCTCCTCCCTGTGGTCCGAGATCCGCAGGCTCCTCGATCTGAACTGATCCGGGGCTTCCGCTCTTCAAAAGCCGATCCCGATCACCAGACCGATCAAAATCAGAGGCAGGAGAACAAAGGCGAGCAGCAACAGCGCCTTGTCCCGGGGGGTCAACCGGTCATAGGTCGTCGGCTTCCTTCCCAGCTTCTTTTCAAGATCCTCGTCTGTGGGATTCTCTTTCACGACGCGGACAGTATTCCTTATTTCCAGAAGGACGGCAATAAGTTTCCCTCCGGATCCCGAAAAAAGGATGTACCCGCCAGCGCGCGGATTCCTTTCTTCACCGATCTTGCATCAGCGATGTCGCCCCGGGTAAACCAGGATGCGGTCGTGGACGAGGACCACGAGGTCGGGTATGCCGTCTCCGGTCAGGTCGTCGAGGAGGACCTCCCGGGGCTCCATCGGGGCTCCCGTCCGGCCGCGGTAGTGGAGGTTTTTCTCGAACACGGTGAAATGGAGAAGGCTCGACCAGTCGTCCGGCGGCGTCCACTCGAGCAGTTCGATCACGTTCCGCCGTCCGTCGATGGCGACAACCGGGTGCGGCGGGCCGACCCGGATCTCCGGCAGGGCCAGCTCGGTCGGCGAGACATCCAGCAGGTCCGTCTCGTAGGAGGTCAGGGCGACTTTTTCCCAATCGCCCGCCGACAGCGGCAGGACCCAGAAACGGTCCGCTCCGAAAACCAGCAGGCGGGAGGAGCGCGGGCCGCCGTCGCCGAGGACGCCCCGGACATCCAGCCCCCCGACATCGGCGGAGTCGCGGTAGCGGAGGACTCCGTCCCCGTCCCGGGCGAGCCGTTGCATCGTCCCCGCCGCGTCGTCGTAGAAGAGCAGTTCGGCCACCCCGTCCGCGTCCGCGTCCACCACCGCCGGAATCCGCACGGCGTCTCCGGGGGAGCGGGCGTTGAACTGGTCGAGGATCACAAACCGGTCCTCCGGGTCGAGTCCGACCGCGCGGGCGTAGCCGTCCGCGCCGACGATCATCTCTTCGCGCCCGTCGCCATCCACGTCCCCGAATCCGAGGCGGTTCCGGGCCAGATCGTTCAGCATGCTTTTCCGGATCGAGGATCCGCCGGCCAGTTCGACCAGCGCCGACTCCTCCCCCTCAGTCGTCGCCTCCGCGCCGTCCGCCTCCGCGCCGTCCGCGCCGACCGGGGGCAGGCGGAAGATCCGCGCCGGTTCCCGCGGGGCGAGCAGGACGATCTCGGTCCGCCCGTCGCCGCTGAGGTCGAAGACCACCAGGCCGGAGGGGGATCGTTTCACATCCGGGATCGCCTCGTCCCGGATCGGGCGGAAGGCCGAGGGATGATCTCCGCCGCGCTCCAGAACCACGAGGCGGTAGCCGCGCCCCTCTTTCGTCACCACAAAGAGCAGGGGCGGACCATCCGCCGCAAAACTTCCGGCGGCGATGGTCTGGATTTCTCCCTCGACGGGAAGAGGCACGGGAAAGGCGAACCGGCCCTCTCCGGTCATGCGGCTGAGACCCGCGAAATTCTCCTTCCCGCTGAATACGGCGAGGTCGTCTCCTCCGCCATCGCCCCGGGGCACCGCCACGAGTTCGGAAATCCCCAGCAGGGAGGGGAACGACTGAGGCGGCCGGAAGTTCCAGTCGCCCTCCTGCCGGTAGAGCAGGATCGACGATTCGGAGGGATCGGCGGCGGCCAGTTCCCCCACGCCGTCGCCGTCGAAGTCCCCGTAGGCGTAGGAGGCGGGTGCCTTGCCGGAAGAGGTCGGATAAATCAACGGCCGGGCGTCCTCGAAACCACCGTCTTCCGCCTCCCGGCGCCGCAGCTCGAAAAGATCGACCGAGCCGGAGTGTCGGGCGATGTAGGCGAAGACGGGGGCCTCCCCGGCGCTTCCCCGCAGGGCGTGTACAAGGCCCGGCCCGATTTGGAGATCGAAGGCCTGCTCGGGGCCGAAGTCACCCGATTCCTCCTGCAGACGAATCCGCCAGGCGTGCGAGCCCGATCCCGCCGTGTAGAGGAGATCCGCGCGCCCGTCGCGATCAATGTCCGCCAAATCCAGCCCGTAGGCGTCTCCGGCGGTCAGCCGGATCATGTCCGGATTGACGGGGAGGCCGTCCCCGCCCTGGCGAAAGAGAAGGATGTTCTCTTTGCCCAAAACGAGAAGGTCGTCTTTGCCGTCACCGTCGGCGTCCCCCGCTTTCAGGGTGGACGTCCAGGGCGCGGGCTCGAAGCGCTCGAACACGACCGGATCCGCGAACCCGCCCTCGGGCAGCTGGTAGCGGATCGACAGCGGTGCCTCCTCCGCCGTGTAGGCGACGTCGGTCAGGCCGTCGCCGTTCCAATCGCCGGCCACGACCGCGAAGAGGGGGAAACCGGCGGCCAGATTTTCCTCCCGGAAGAGGGCGTCCTCAAGAACGGGCTCCCATCGGTTTTTCCGTACGGCGCGGCCCATCGTCGGAGGTGGTTCGCCCTCTCCCCGCCGGAGGAGAAAATCGATCCGCCCCCGGTCGTTGTTGATCAGGAGAAGGTCGTTCAGCCCGTCGCCGTTGATGTCGCCGGAACGCAGCGAGCGGGTGTCCCAGTCGAGCTTGATTACGGTCGGCGGGCCGAAGGCCCGCGGGCCGCCGGAATCCTCCGCCCGCAGGCCGGGAAACAGAAACCCCAGACCCAATCCCACGAGTGCGAGCCGGGGGATCATGGCCGCAGCCTTTCCTTGGGGAGAATCAGGCTCTCGAAGAAAAATCCGTCTTCCTCCGCGAATTGCCCCGAGAAAATGAAATGCGGGAAAAGCTCCTCCCCGGGACCCGTCGGCGTTTCCACCGCCGGAGCGCCCCCCTCCGGGCCGAGCGCCCGCACGGCGGCCAAAGCCTCGATGAGACCCTCCATCATGAACCCGAGATCCGCGTAACTCGCCCCCACCGCCCGGTCGGACAGTTCCGCGAGGAGGTCCCCGACTTCGGGCCGGTTCCAGAAGCCGGATCCGCCCTCCTTCCACCGGGAAACCGCTCCTTCCAGCAGGCCGTCCGCTCCGGCGCCGATCAGGAAAAGGTCCCCCGCGATCGCGTAGGAGAAGAAGGCCTGCGCATCGCCCGACGCCGGGTTTTTGAAGGTATGGATGGTGGCACCCTCGAATTCCTTTCTGTCAAAAAAAGCGTCGGCGCCGAACATTCCTTTGATCCCTTCGAGGGCGAGGACGAATCCGGCGGGATCGCTCAACTCGAAGGCGACGACCGAGTTCACCTGCTCCGGGGCGTCTTCTCCCGGTGCGACCGTGTTCCGGTGGGTCGTGTACGCCACCATTTCCTCGCCGAGGCCGCCGATCAGGCTCCGCTCGAAATCGACACCCGTGGATTGGAGAAAGCTGTTGCGGGCCATCTCGATCATCATCGGGAGATTGGGGCTCATCTCCGCCAGCATCTCCTTGACCCCGAGCCAGGCGTCCATCCAGCGGGCCCGGCCGACGCTCGTGGAAACCGGGTTATCGGGTGCGAGCGACGAAAGGGGGATCGGCCCGTCCCCGTGGGCCAGCAGATGGAGCAGGCCTTTCTTCTCCCGGTAAGCCAGCCCGCCCCGGACGACCGAACGATCCGCGCCGAAGGTGGCGGAGAGATGGAAGGTGCGCAAAGCGTCCAGACCGAGGGCTTCGAAAACTTCGGTCGGCGAGATGCCGAGCGGATTGGATCCCGGACGGGCCATTGCGGCCCCCATCCCCTGCTCGAACGGACCCCGGGCGAACTCCGCCAGCAGCCCGAGATTCACGAATAACAGGAGGTCGCTTTCACCGACGCGGTCGCGCACGTCGAGAAACTGATTGAAGCCGGCCAGGCTCCCTCCCTCCGAGGGGTCGGCGATACGGGCGACCGCGTCGCGCAGGTATTCCACCGGCTGGGCCAGCACGGCGGTCCCGTTGACCAGGGCCCAGCCGTTGCGGCGGACCAACCCGCCGTCGGCCGAGGTCACTTCTTCGATCCGCAGGTTGTGCCCCATGAAATTCTCTTCGAACGCATGACCCTCCTGCTCCGGCAAGAGGTTCCCCGGCTGCTCGTCGCTCCACGGCTCGAGAAATCCGGCGAGATCCTCCTCGGACCCCGAGAAATCGGCGACGATCGCGAAGCGGTCCCGGCCCTCGAAATCCTCCCACTCGACGCTCTCCCAGTCAACTTCCGGAGTCGCGATCCCGACGGCGAGGCCTCCGTCGAAAAAATGGCCGAAGCGTTCCCACTGTTCCCTCGCCTCTTCGTCGAAAAACCCGCCGGAGCCTTCGGCGTTCGGATTGTCGGGCGCGGGGAAGACGGACTGCCGCAGTACCTCGTTTTTCAGAAGCACCCCGAAGGCGCTTTCGTCGAAATTCCGGCTCAGCGCCGGCAGATCGGGAACAACGAGGAAGACCGCGCTGTCCCGGTCAACCGCCGCGGCCGGATCCGCCGCCCCGGCGGCGGTGCCCGCGGCGAGCATCAGCAGAGCCGCGGCGAGGGCGGGCCGGCGGAAGAGAATGGAAGAATCGAAGGATTTCATGGTGTGGAGATTGGTGTGGGATTATTCCCCTGTCCGGGGTTCGACCGGCTCCGCCGCCCCATCGCCCGCCGAGGGCGGGGAGGGATACCGGAACCCGGCGTTCGGATTCGTCGGATCGAAGGCGAACGCGTCCCGGTTGCCGAGGAAAAACTTGAGCACGTTGGCCGGAATGGCGAAGCCGAGACCCTCGGCCCCCATGGCCACGACCTTCATGTTGTTCACGCCGACGACCTCCCCCCGGAGGTTGAAAAGCGGTCCGCCCGAGTTGCCGGGGCTGATCTGGGTGGTCGTCTGCACGTGCAGACGACCGTTGATCGGACGATTGGCGATGGAGATAATCCCCTCCGAAACCGAACGCTCGAGCCCCATCGGGCTCCCGATCGCGAAAACCGGTTGCCCGGCGCGCAGGTCGGCGGAATCCCCCAGGGGGACGGTCTCGAACACCCGGTCCGCCCCGGCCCGGACCGCGAGCAGCGCCAGATCCATCTCGGGACTCGAAGCGATGATCGCCACATTCTCGAAAGTTTCCTTCTTCAGCCCGGAAGCGGATTGCTCGAAAACGGTCACGGTGATCTCGTGTTCGCCGGCGATGACATGGTCGTTGGTCACGACAAAGCCGTCGGGATGAATGAAGAAACCCGATCCAAGACCCGTCGGCGTGCGCACCATGACCACGGCCGGCCCGTGCCGGTCAACCAGGGTCCGCAAAGGCAGGGTCTCCGCATCCTCGGCCACCCGATAGAGATCCTCCGTGCCGCGCAACACGGGTTCCCCGTCCACATCGTCCTCGACGATTCGGATGATCGCCTCGCGGGGAATGCTGATGACCGAGAAACCGAGATCGAGGACAATCCGGTCGTTTTTTTCAGCGAGAATCTCCCCCTTGAGCATCGCCCCGCCCCCCGTCTCGATCCGCGCCATGCCACCGGCGAAAAGGGGAAAAGCCGAAAGAAAAAGGAGAAGAAAAGGGAGAAGCAAATGTGGACGGGCGGCCATGGAAATTCGAAGGAAAACGGGTCCGCCCGGAGGAAACAAGCCGATTCCGCATCGCACGACTAAAGTGAGTGGGACCACGAGTGCGTGGAGCAAAATCGTAAAGCCCCGCGATTTTGCAATGGGATGTGATTCCATCGGTTGAGGGAGGGCGGCTGCCGCGCCACGGCGTAGCAATGTCTCCAGTCGGCTGCTTTCAGCGGGCTGAGACTGCATA
>CAZDRT010000028.1:0-23049 GCA_964507815.1 uncultured Puniceicoccaceae bacterium | reverse complement strand
GCCGCCCAATTATGCAGTCTCAGCCCGCTGAAAGCAGTCCATTGAAGACAATGCTCTTCTGTGACTGGCCGCAGTCTCAGCCCGCTGAAAGCAGCCGACTGGAGACAATGCTACGCCGTGGCAGGGCAGCCGCCCTCCCACAACCGATGATGGAAGGTCCCATTCAAAAATCACCGACCCGTTTCGTAAAATCCAGGTCTAAAAAAAAGGCGAAAAAACCCTGATTTTTGACTTCTATTCGTTTTCGGGCACCTCAAGACTGATTAGTTGAGTTTGCGGCGGAAGCTTCCGCGCATGAACCCTCTTTCTGATTTGGCTATGAAAACACGATTTGAACAACCCAAGGCGCAAGGCCTTTACGATCCGGACAACGAGCGCGAGAACTGCGGTATCGGGCTGATTGTCGATATGAAGGGACGGCGTTCCCGCGACATCGTCCGGGGCGCTCTCGAGATCTGCATGAACCTCGACCACCGCGGCGGCTGCGGCTGTGATCCGATTACCGGGGACGGTGCCGGGCTGTTCATCCAGCTTCCGGACAAATTCCTACGCAAGGTCTGCCAAACCGAGGGCGGTTTCGATCTCCCGGCGGAGGGAGACTACGGGGCGGGTTTCGCGTTTCTCTCCCAGGACGCCGACGAGCGCGCCGAGGAAGAGGAGACGATCGAGGAGATCGTCGAAGAGGAGGGGCTCACCTTCCTGGGCTGGCGGGACGTGCCGACGCGCAGCGGCATTCTCGGGAAAGCCTCGGCTGAGTGCGAACCGTTCATGCGCCAGTTTTTCATCGAGCGGAGCGAATCCATCCCGCGCGGGCTGCCGTTCGAGCGGAAGCTGTACGTGATCCGCCGGATCGCGGCGCACCGCATCCGCTACCGCGGCGAGGACGAGGATGCGCTGTTCTACGTCAGCTCCCTCTCCAGCCGGACCATGGTGTACAAGGGGATGCTCACGACCGGCCAGCTCGAAGAATACTTCCCGGACCTGAGCGACGAATCGATGGAGTCCGCGATGGCCCTGACCCACTCGCGTTTCTCGACCAACACCTTTCCGAGCTGGCCGCGCGCCCAGCCCTTCCGCTACCTCTGCCACAACGGCGAGATCAACACCGTGCGCGGCAACGAGAACTGGCTCCACGCCCGGCAGATGCAGTTGGCCAGCGAAGTGTTCGGCAAGGACTTCCGCAAGCTGCTCCCGATCATCCGCGAGGACGGCTCCGATTCGCAGAAGTTCGACAACTGCCTGGAGTTCCTCGTCCTTTCCGGGCGGAGCCTGGCGCACGCGATGATGATGATGATCCCCGAACCGTGGGAACGTCACCGCCACATGCCGCAGCACAAGCGCGATTTCTACGAATTCCACGCCTGCCTGATGGAGCCGTGGGACGGACCGGCCTCGATGGCGATTTCCGACGGCGTCCAGGTCGGGGCGACCCTCGACCGCAACGGCCTGCGCCCCTCGCGCTACTACGTGACGGCCGACGACAAGGTCATACTGGCCTCGGAGGTGGGGGTGCTCGCCGGTATCGAGCCGAAGAACGTGGTCCGCAAGGGCCGCCTCGAGCCGGGCCGCATGTTCCTGATTGACATGGAGCAGGGCCGGATCGTCGGGGACGACGAACTGAAGGAAAAAATCGCCGCCGAGCATCCCTACGGCGAATGGCTGAGGGAGAACCTGGTCGAAGCCGAGCGCCTGCCCGCCCCGAAGAAGGAGATCGCGGACGATTTCGCGACCATCATGACCCGGCAGAAGGCCTTCGGTTACACCTTCGAGGACGTGCGCTTCCTGCTCGGCCCCAGTGCCGAGCTGGGCAAGCAGCCTCTCGGCTCGATGGGCAACGACGCCCCGCTGGCGGTCCTCTCCGACCGGCCGCAGCCTCTCTACAACTACTTCAAGCAGCTTTTCGCGCAGGTCACGAACCCGCCGATCGATCCGATCCGCGAGGAATTGATCACCGCCAGCGTGACTTTCATCGGGTCCGAGGGCGACCTCACCCGGCCCGGGCCGGACAGCTGCCGGATGATCAAATTCCAATCCCCGCTGATCGACCGCCATCAGCTGCGGCAGCTGATTGAGATCGAAACGGACGGCTTCGAATCGTGCCGGTTGCCGATCACCTTCGAGCCCGGCATGGGCGGACTCGCCAGCGGCCACAGCCAGATTTCCGAGCCCGAGATCTCCGAACGCGGCCTCGAAGCGGCCCTGGAGCAGCTTTTCGAAAACGCCGACGCGGCGATCGACGACGGGGTGAACATTCTGATCCTCTCGGACCGCAAGGTCGGCCCGAAGAAAGCACCGATCCCGGCGCTCCTGGCCGTCGCCGGTCTGCACCATCACCTCGTCCGGCGGGGCACGCGCACGCGGGTATCGATCGTGCTCGAATCCGGTGAACCGCGCGAGGTTCACCACTTCGCCCTCCTCCTGGGCTACGGGGCCGATGCGATCAACCCGTATCTCGCCCTCGAAAGCGTCCGCCACATGGTGGCCAACGGCGACCTCTCCATCGGTTCCGACGAGGCCTGCCGCAACTTCCTCAAGGCGAACCTCAGCGGGGTGATCAAGACGATGTCGAAAATGGGGATTTCGACCGTGGCATCCTACCGGGGCGCCCAGATTTTCGAAGCGATCGGCCTCGAACAATCGGTCATCGACAAATACTTTACGAAAACGGCGACCCGCGTCGAGGGCATCGGGATCGACGCGATCGCCCGCGAGACGGAAATGCGCCATTTCAGCGCCTTCGCCCCCCGGGGCGACGGCCGCGACCTGGCCCTCGACCCCGGCGGTGTTTACCAATGGCGGCACGGCGGCGAGCGCCACCTCTTCAACCCGGTCACCATCCACAAACTGCAAAAGGCCACCCGGCTCGGGGAGTACGCGGTCTTCCGCGAATACGCCGACGCCATCGACGACCAGTCGCGGGAGATGTTCACCCTGCGGGGCCTCATGGAATTCCGCTTCGACGAATCCAAGTCCATCCCCATCGAGGAAGTCGAGTCGGTGGACGCCATCGTCCGCCGCTTCAAGACCGGGGCCATGTCCTACGGATCGATCTCGAAAGAGGCCCACGAATCGTTGGCCATCGCCATGAACCGCCTCGGCGGCAAGTCCAACACCGGCGAGGGCGGCGAGGACAGCGACCGCTTCACCCCCGATGCGAACGGCGACAGCCGCCGGTCGGCGATCAAGCAGGTGGCCTCGGGGCGCTTCGGGGTTACCAGCTACTACCTCGTCAACTCCGACGAGATGCAGATCAAGATCGTCCAGGGCGCGAAGCCCGGCGAGGGCGGCGAATTGCCCGGACACAAAGTGCTGCCGCAGATCGCCAAGACCCGCGGCACCACGCCGGGGGTCGGCCTGATCTCGCCCCCGCCGCACCACGACATTTACTCGATCGAGGATCTGGCCGAGCTGATCCACGACCTGAAAAACGCCAACGTCCACGCCCGCGTGAACGTGAAACTCGTCTCGGCGGTCGGGGTCGGCACCATCGCCGCCGGGGTGGCCAAGGCCAAGGCCGATGTCATCCTCGTCTCGGGCTACGACGGCGGCACCGGGGCCTCCCCCCGCTCGTCGATCCAGCACGCCGGCGCTCCGTGGGAGTTGGGTGTCGCCGAGACGAACCAGACCCTGCTGCTCAACGACCTGCGCTCGCGGGTGGTCGTCGAGACCGACGGCCAGCTCAAGACCGGGCGTGACGTGGCCATCGCCTGCCTGCTCGGCGCCGAGGAGTTCGGCTTTGCGACGGCCCCGCTCATCACCCTCGGGTGTCTGATGATGCGCGTCTGCCAGAAAAACACCTGCCCGGTCGGCGTCGCCACCCAGAACCCGGAGCTGCGCAAGAACTTCCGCGGCGGCCCGGAGGCGGTCGAGAACTTCATGCGCTTCGTAGCCGAGGATCTGCGCGGCGTCATGGCCAAGCTCGGTTTCCGCACCATCAACGAGATGGTCGGCCGCGTCGATAAGCTCGAGCTGCGCAAAGCCATCGATCACTGGAAGGCGCGGGGGCTCGACTACAGCAAGATTCTCTACCGCCCGAAGGTGGACAAGAAAGTCGGCACCTACTGCCGGATGCAGCAGGACCACCTGCTCGACCGGTCCCTCGACCGCACCGAGATTCTCGACCGGGCCAAGCCCGCCATTGAAGAGGGCAAGCCGGTGGAGATGAATTTGCCGGTTGTGAACACGAACCGGGTCGTCGGCACCATGACCGGCGCGGAAATCTCGCGGCGGCACGGACCGGACGGACTGCCCGAGGACACCGTGCGGATCAACCTGACCGGATCGGCCGGGCAGAGCCTGGGTGCCTTCTGCCCCCGGGGGATGACCTTCACCGTGACCGGCGATACCAACGATTACCTCGGCAAGGGCCTCTCCGGCGGCAAGATCATCGTCCGCCCGCCCGGGGATTCCCCCTTCGTCGCCCACGAAAACATCATCACCGGCAACGTCTGCTTCTACGGAGCGACCGCCGGCGAGGCCTACATCGCCGGGATGGCCGGTGAGCGGTTCTGCGTGCGCAATTCGGGAGTCGAAGCCGTCATCGAAGGCGTCGGCGATCACGCGCTGGAGTACATGACCGGCGGCATGGTGATCAACCTCGGCTCGACCGGGCGCAATCTCGGCGCCGGGATGTCCGGCGGGGTCGCCTACATCTACGATGAGTCGGGCGACTTCGTCGAGAAACGCCTCAACGGCGAGATGGTCAACGTGTATCAGCTCATCGAATGCACCGACGAGGAAATCGAGCGCGTCCGCTCGCGAATCGAGCGGCACGTCGACTACACCGGGTCGGTTCGCGGGCGGGAGATCCTGGCTGACTGGCCCGCCAAGGCCGTGAACTTCCTGAAGATCATGCCGCAGGACTACGAACGCATCCTGCAGGCGCAGGCCCGCGCCGAGGAGCGCGGACTCGAAGGGGAGGCGGCCATTCTCGCCGCCTTCGAAGAGAACGTCGTGGCCGGACACTAAGTTCCGCCGCCGATCACCGACCACCGCATTTTGGAGAACATTGTTTATGGGAAAACCTACCGGATTTTTGGAATACGAGCGCCAGACGATCGCCGACCGCGACCCCGTCGAGCGGCTCAAGGACTGGAATGAAACCCACCAGGGCTTCGACGAAGGCAAGCTGCGCGAGCAGGGCGCCCGGTGCATGGACTGCGGCACGCCGTATTGCCACACCGGGATCACCTTGGCGAACATGGCCAGCGGCTGCCCGATCAACAACCTCATCCCCGAGTTCAACGACCTCGTTTACAAGGACCGATGGAAGGACGCCTACCACCGGTTGATGAAGACGAACAACTTTCCCGAGTTCACCGGACGCGTCTGCCCGGCGCCCTGCGAAGGCTCGTGCGTGCTCGGTGTGATCGAGCCCCCGGTGGCGATCAAGAACATCGAGCAATCGATCATCGACAAAGCCTGGGCCGAAGGGTGGGTGGAGGCCAATCCTCCCGCCGACCGCACGGATAAACGGATCGCCGTCGTCGGGTCCGGCCCGGCCGGGCTCGCCGCCGCCGACCAGCTCAACCAGGCCGGTCACCGGGTGACGGTTTTCGAGCGGGCCGACCGGATCGGAGGGCTCCTCATGTACGGCATCCCGAACATGAAACTCCAGAAAGAAGTCGTGACCCGCCGCGTCCAGCTCATGGAGGACGAGGGCGTCGAGTTCCGCCCCGGAGTCGAGATCGGCAAGGATCTGCCCGCCAAGGAACTCCTCGACGAATTCGACGCGGTGGTGCTCTGCTGCGGGGCGACCCAACCGCGCGACCTCCCCATCCCCGGACGCGAACTCAAAAACATCCATTTCGCCATGGATTTCCTCGGACCGAACACCAAGGAAATGTGGGACGTGCGCGAGGGCAAAGGCGACCGCTTCACCGAACTGGCCAACGGGAAGAACGTCGTCATCATCGGCGGGGGTGACACCGGCACCGACTGCGTCGGCACCTCGCTCCGGCACGGATGCAACCACGTCAGCCAGCTCGAAATCATGCCGAAGCCCCCGCTGGAGCGGGCTCCGAACAACCCCTGGCCCGAATGGCCCAAGGTCTTCAAAGTCGATTACGGCCAGGAAGAAGCCGCCGCCGTGCAGGGGGAGGATCCCCGACAGTATTTGGTCACGGCCAGCAAATTCGAGGGCGACGAAAACGGAAACGTCAAAGCCGTCCACGTCCACGACATCGAATGGGTTAACGACAACGGCCGGTTCGCGCCGAAGAAGGTCGAGGGCAGCGAGCGGGTTCTCCCGGCGGAGCTGGTTCTGCTGGCCATGGGCTTCCTCGGCCCGGAGGCGACGATCGTCGAGGAACTCGGACTCGAGCAGGACGCCCGCTCGAACGTAAAGGCCGAATACGGCGAATTCCGCACCAGCATCGACAAAGTCTTCGCCGCCGGAGACATGCGCCGGGGCCAGTCCCTCATCGTCTGGGCGATCAACGAAGGCCGCGCCGCCGCCCGCGAATGCGACCGCTTCCTGATGGGAACGACCAAGCTGCCCTGAGGGAGGGGGGACACTCCTGTCCACCGCTTTTCCCAACCAAGGCGGGAGGAGGTGTATCCGCAAGTGCGTGGACTTCACCTAGTAATTGCAGCCATTTTTGTTAGAAAACCACGGAAAGGTTCAGGGGGGAGCGCGGTGCTTTAGCCCGCGTTTTCAATGCGTTCTTGTGCTTACGTTCGCAGGCTGAAGCGCTGCGCTCCCAAAGTCCGAAGAAAATGGGATCGGTTCGTTCCCAAACTCCACGCACCTGTGGTTGCACCCCGCCGATTGCGATTGCGGTTGTCTCCGTTGCGTGGACTGCTAGACAGTAGGCATGGACGACGGAAAGCTTCACTTGAATACGAAGGCGGTACATGCCGGCGTGTACGCCGACGGGACGCATGGCTCGGTGACGACGCCGATCTATCCCGCTTCGACTTTCGCCTTCCCGCGGCCGGGGGAGCCGCCGCGCTTTAACTACGGTCGCTGCGATCACCCGACCCGCGAAGCGCTCCAGCAAAACCTGGCCGCCCTGGAGGGCGGGCACCGGGCGTGGGCCTGCGTGAGTGGGATGGCCGCGATCCAGGCCGTGCTCTTTCTCCTGCGGTCGGGGGATCATGTGGTCTGCGGGCGGGACGCCTATGCGGGGACGCTGCGCTTTTTCCTGCGCGTCCTCGACCGCTACGGGATCGGATTTTCCCTCGTGGCGATGGAGGACGAGCGGGCCGTTCGCGCGGCAATTCGTCCGGAGACGCGGATGATTTGGATCGAGACCCCGACCAATCCCATGATGCGCGTGGTCGATATCGCGGCGATGACCGCAATCGCCCGGGAGAACGGGATTCTTTCCGTGGTGGACAACACCTTCCTTACCCCGGCCATTCAGCGGCCTTTTGATTGCGGGGCGGACCTGATCGTCCATTCCACCACCAAGTACCTGAACGGGCACAGCGATGTGGTCGGCGGGGCGGTGATCTGCCGCGACGAGAGTCAGGCCGAGGATCTGGAGTTCATCATCTCCTCGGTCGGACTCGGCCAGGGCCCCTTCGACGCGTGGCTGGTGCTGCGAGGGATCAAGACGCTCGGTGCCCGGATGAGCGTGCATCAGGCGAACGCGGAACAGGTCGCCGCCTACCTGCGGGAGCGGCCCGGGGTGAAGAGCGTCCGATTTCCGGGATTCGACGATTTTCCCGGTCGGGAGATCGTCCTGCGGCAGCAGTCGGGGCCCGGGGGGATGCTTTCAGCGGAAATCGACTCCGACAAGATCGATCCGGTCCGTTTTGTCCAGGCGACCCGGCTCTTCCAGCTGGCCGTCAGTCTCGGCGGGGTGGAGTCGTTGATCGAGCTTCCGTTTTCGATGAGCCACGCCTCCATGGCGGAAGAGGAGAAGACTGCCGCGGGCCTGACGCCGGCGCTGGTCCGGCTCTCGCCGGGAATCGAGTCCGCCGATGATCTGGTCGCCGATCTGGAGCAGGCGTTCGGGCGGGCGCGTCGATGACCGCCGGTCGGGAGACGGGCCGCCGGGAGTGCCGGACCGAGGATTTGTTTTCGGTTCCGGACTATCTGGATGCGGTTCGGACGCTGGCCGCCGGGGCCGGTTTCGTGGTGCGGATTTTCGCGGAGGCGGGCGGCTTTGCCCTGCCGGTTCTGACCCGCGGCGGCCCGGGGAAGGATTGTCTGTACGTGTCGTCGGGCGTTCATGGCGACGAGCCGGCCGGACCTCTGGCGATCCGGCGGGCCTTGGAAAACGATTGGTTTTCGCCCGACTTCGGGTGGGTTGTTTTTCCCGCGATCAACCCGACGGGTCTGGTCCGCGGAACCCGGGAAACGGCGGAAGGGATCGATTTGAACCGCGACTACCGAAGTCTGAAGGCGATGGAGTCGCGGGTCCATCGCGCCTTTTTGGCCGGGAGCGGGTGGCGTTTTCGGGCCGTGCTCGGCTTGCACGAGGACTGGGAGGCCGGTGGCGCCTATCTCTACGAGCACAATCCGGATGGTGCGGTCAATCCGTGTGACGCGCTCCTCGCCGTGTTGGAGGAAAACTGCGGGCTCGAACAAGGAGAGGTGATCGACGACTGGCCGGTCGCCCGCGAAGGGTTGATCCATCCGCCGAGTGTGCCGGAGATTCGGGAGAATTGGCCGGAGCAGATTTACCTGCTGGAGGCGCACACTCGAATGAGCTACACCGTCGAAACCCCGAGCGAATGCGCGCTGGAAAATCGGGTGCGGGCGGCTGCCGAGGCAATCCGGGTTTTCGGCGATCCGGCCAGGTGGGTGGGGCTGGAGGGGTGAGTCCTGTCCACTGCGTTTCGCCATTCCCACCGACTCGAACTCAACAGCGCGGGACAGGAGTGCCCCACCTCCTTACGGCTATTTCTCCCTTGGATAGGTTGCAAAAATCCCAAAGAACGGACACCAGACTAGCTGGCGACAAAAAGAATTCAGGACATGAAGGAAAACGATTCTACGAAAAGGGAAGAAACCCAAAGTTGGCGCATCGCGATCACCGGCGGCACGGGCATGATCGGCCGGGCGGTCGGGCGGGAGTTGGAACGCAGCGGGCACGAGGTGGTCGTGGTCAGTCGCTCCGGTCGGGAGGGGACCGTTTTCTGGGACCCGGAGGCGAAGCGGTTCGATGCCGAAAAACTGGAGGGCTGCCGGGCCGTCATCCATCTTTCCGGGGAGCCGATTGCCCAGCGGTGGACGGGGGAGGTCAGGGAAAAAATCTATTCGAGCCGGGTTCGTTCAACGCGGCTGTTGGTCGAGGGCCTGGGACGCCTTTCGACTCCTCCGGAGGTTCTGCTCTGTGCCTCCGGCATCAATTACTACCCGGCCACGGAGTTCGGAGCGGCCCTGGGTGAAGACGCCGGGCCGGGGGGCGATTTTCTCTCCCGGGTCTGCCTCCACTGGGAGCAGGAGGCCCTCAAGGCGGAACGCCACGGGATGCGGGTTTGCACGCTGCGGACGGCGGTGGTTCTTTCGCCGGAGGGCGGCGCGCTGGCCAAGTTGCTGCCGATCTTCCGTGCCGGGGCCGGAGGGCGGATCGCCTCGGGCCGCCAGCCCTTTCCCTGGATATCCATCGACGACTACGTCTCGATCTGCGGACATCTCCTTTTCCGCCCGGGTGGTTCGGGGGCCTTCAACGCGGTTTCACCCGGTCGGGTGGCCAACGCGGAGTTCACGCGGACGCTGGCCCGGGTCCTGAAGCGTCCCTGCGTTCTTCCCGTTCCCCGCCCGGCGATTCGCCTGGCTTTTGGCGAGATGGGCAGCAAGACCCTGGTCGAGGGAGTCGATGCCGTGCCCGCCGCCCTGCTCGGCGACGGTTTCCGCTTTGAGCATCCCGAGCTGGAAGGCGCTTTGGCGGCGTTGCTTGGTCGCGATTGAATCGCCGGCGAAAACCCGCATTGCCATCGGCGGGAATTCCCGCGAGATTTTCCCGCATGGCAGGCGAAGAGTCCGACGGTCGGCAGATTGAATCCCTTTACCGGATCAGTAGTCTGGTCGGCGAGATCGACGATCCCCAGGAGGCCCTGCGGGTCATCCTCGACGAGATGGTCCGCGTCTTCGGGGCCTCCAGCGCCTCGGTGGCCATGGTCCACCCGGACAGCCGGGAGCTGCGTATCGAGGCGGCCAGCGGGCTGCCGGCGGACGCTGCGGGCTTCCCCCTCAAACTGGGGGTCGGGGTGACCGGCTGGGTGGCGCTCCACGGAACGCCCCTGCTGGTCTCCGACACGGCTGACGATCCCCGGTATGTCCCGGTACGCCCGGGGGTGCGGAGTGAGCTGGCCGTGCCCATGGAGGACCGGGGCCAGGTGATCGGGGTCGTCAACCTCGACAGCGAGGAGCCGGGGCGGTTCTCGGAGGACGACGTCCTGCTCCTGCGGTTGCTGACGCGCGAGGCGACCCGGGCCATCCAGCAATTGTGGATGGTGCGGCAGCTCCGCACCTCCGCCTCCCAGATGGAGACTCTTCTCCGGGTCGGGCGGTCCATCGTCTCGAAAAAGGACCTTGGCACGATTCTCGACGCGGTGGCGGCGGCGACGCGCGACCTGATCGACGCCCGCTTCGCGGCGATCTTCCTGCTCGACGACTCCGGCGGGTTCCTCGAACTCCATTCGCTCCGGGGAGAGGGTTGGAGCGACCCCTACCAGGAAAAGCTCGCCCTCGACGAAAGTTCGGTCGGCACGGCGATCCGGCACCTGCGGCAGGTGGAGGTCCTCGATCTGCCGCGGACCGAGGAACACCATTTCGTGCCGGTCGTGCAGAAGTTCGGGCTGGTCTCCATGCTGGCGACGCCCCTGACCTTCGAGGAGAAGGGGATCGGTGTGCTCTGCGCCTACACCGACTGCCTCCATCGGTTCAACAACGACGAGAAGAAGGTCATGACCGGGCTGGCCAGTCTCGGGGCCGTCGCCATCGAAAACTCGCGGCTCTACCGGAAGATCTTCGAGACGGAGGAAAAGCTGAACCGGAACGACAAACTGACCACACTGGGACTGTTGTCGGCCGAGATCGCCCACGAGATCCGCAATCCGCTGACGGTGCTGCAGCTCCTTTTCAACTCGATCGATTTCGAGTTCGGCGCCGACGACGAGAGGCGGGAGGACATTCGCATTATCGGCGAAAAAATTTCCCAGTTGGAGACAATCGTAGGGCGGGTGCTCGACTTCGGGAAGTCGGGCGACGGGATGCGGGCCCGCTACGGGGTCGAGGCGGTCGTTCGCGAGACCCTCCAGCTGGTCCGCATGAAGCTCTTCCAGGCGGATGTCCGGCTCGTCTATACCCCGCATCCGACCGCCGATTCCTTCGCGATCGACGGGAACAAGGGACAGATCCAGCAGGCCCTCCTCAACCTGATCATCAACGCCGTCGAAGCAATGCCCCGGGGCGGGGAGATTCGCATCCGGCTCGACCCGGAGGGCGGGGACCGGATTCGTATCGCGATCACGGATACGGGAGGGGGTATTCCTCCGGAGGTGGGCGACCGGATTTTCGACTCGTTCCTGACCGGTCGCCGCGACGGGACGGGCCTGGGACTTTCCATCGCGAAGCGGATCATCCGTTCGCACCGGGGGGATATCCGGCTCGCCTCGACCGGGCCGGAAGGCACCTGTTTCGAGATCCGGTTGCCGCTGATGGACCGACGGGCCGACGGGGGAGGCGGGGCCGGGTGAGCGCGGGGGTGACGGAGGGTTGGCCGGAGGTCCGCTACGAAAGGCGGCGGGGCCTGCGTCGGCTGCGGATGTCGTTCGATTACGGGAACCGACTGTTGGTCCGGGTGCCGTGGCACTGTCCCATGAACGAGGCGCTTGCTTTCGTGGAGGCGAACCGGGATTGGATCGGGCGGCAGGCCGCCGAACTCGCTCCGGTCCGTTCCATCGGGGAGTATCTGGCCGGCCGTCCCCTTCTCGCCCTCGAGGCGGGCGGGGAGGCGTCGGCGGTGATCCGGCGGGTGACTGCGGGACGGTCGTTCTGGATCCACGACCCGGAGCGAGGCCGGATTCTTTTTCACTGCGGCCATTCCGAATCCGGAGCGGATCCGCTGGACCGGCTCGTTCGGGAAGTGGCCGGGCGGTTTCTGCGCGGGAGGCTGGAGGATCTCGCCGCCCGCCACGGTTTCTCTCCCGCCGGGGTAACCGTCCGCGACCAACGGAGCCGCTGGGGATCCTGTTCGCGGCGGGGGACCATCTCCCTCAATTGGCGTCTGATCCTCTGCACCCCCGGGCCGCGGGACTACGTGCTCCTGCACGAACTCGCGCACTTGCGGCACCTGGACCACTCGAAGAATTTCCACCGCCTCCTCGATTCGCTCGATCCCGCCCGCCGGGTCCACGAAGAGACACTCGACCGCTTGACGCCGGAGTTGATGCGAGTCGGGCGGTGAGAATCGATCAATCCGCCGGGCGTCGGAGGGTGGACACTTCCGCCCACCACATTTCTTCTCGCTTCCGAACGGGTTTCGGTGGAAACTCGCGTGCCATGAACACTACTTGGAAAAACGAACTGGTCGCCCTCTCCGAAAAAATTCTTGGAACCACCTACGGAACCACCCCTTACTGGATCAGCGCGGGCATCGCGATCGGGACGATGATCCTTCTCGGTTGGTTGATCTCCAACTTCGTTCTCTCAGCGAAGCGGGGGATCATTGTCTCCTTTCTCGGCCACGCCCTGCCGGCGGTGGCCGCGGCCGCTTCATGGGTGGCGGTGGTCCTCTACGCGGTGCCGGAGTTGAACGCCGGTGCCGTACGCGACTACCTGCCTCTCGCCGGGGCGGTTCTCGGGGGCTTTCTCGGAACGCTGCTTCTGACCCGTTTTCTTCTCGGGATCTCGGAGGGCGGCTGCCTGATGTCGGTGATTTTGACCTACGCCTGCGTGGCGGGGGCGATTTTTCTCGGAGGCTCACTTGTCCGCGAAGTGGATTCGAACCTCGACAATTTGGAGCACAAGAAGGAAGAACGGGAGAAGGATGCCGATTCCATTCTAAACTACTGATCCATTTATATGTCGAAAAAGCCGAAAACCGCCGTCGAGCCCACCCGCGAAGAAAATTATCCGGAATGGTACCAGCAGGTCATCCGGGCTGCCGATCTGGCCGAAAACAGTCCGGTGCGCGGGTGCATGGTCATCAAGCCGTGGGGCTACGCCCTTTGGGAAAACATCCAGGGGGTGCTCGACCGCATGTTCAAGGAGACCGGACACGAGAACGCCTATTTCCCCCTCTTCATCCCGAAGAGCTATCTCCAGAAGGAGGCCGGGCACGTGGAGGGATTCGCGAAGGAGTGCGCGGTGGTCACCCACTCCCGCCTCGAGGCTGACGCGGACGGGGTGCTCCAGCCGACCGGTGAATTGGAGGAGCCTCTCATCGTCCGGCCGACCTCCGAGACGATTATCGGAGAGATGTACTCGCGCTGGGTCCAGTCCTACCGCGACCTCCCCATCCTGATCAACCAGTGGGCCAACGTCGTCCGGTGGGAGATGCGCACCCGGCTCTTTCTCCGGACTTCCGAGTTTCTCTGGCAGGAGGGGCACACCGTCCACGCCACCTCCGAAGAGGCCGTCGAAGAGACCCGCCGGATGCTTGACGTGTATGAAAGCTTTGCCCGCGACTTCATGGCGATGCCAGTCATCAAGGGCGAAAAGACCGCCGCCGAACGCTTCCCCGGAGCCGTGGCCACCTACAGCATCGAGGCGATGATGCAGGACCGCAAAGCTCTCCAGGCCGGCACCTCTCACTTCCTCGGGCAGAATTTTTCCAAGGCGAGCAACATTCGATTCCTGAGCGCGGAGGGTCGCGAGGAGTTGGCCTGGACCACCTCCTGGGGGGTGTCCACCCGGTTGGTCGGAGCGATGATCATGGTCCACTCCGATGACGACGGCCTGGTGCTCCCGCCGCACCTGGCACCCCGGCACGTCGTCGTCATTCCCGTCGTGCCGAAGGAGGAGCACCGGGAGGCGGTCACCGATTACTGCCGCCGCCTCCGGCGCGAATTGTCCGCGGTGGATTTCGCGGGGAGTCCGCTCCGGGTGGAGTTGGACGAGCGCGAGATGCGCGGGGGTGAAAAAGTGTGGAGTTGGGTGAAGAAGGGGGTGCCGATCCGCCTCGAGGTCGGACCGCGCGATGTCGAGGCCGACGCCGTTTTTCTCGGTCGCCGCGACCAGCCGCCGAAAGACCGGAAAACCGTCTCCCGCGAGGAGTTGCTCGCGGATGTCCCCGGAATGCTCGCCGACATCCACAACACCCTCTACGAAAGGGCTCTGGCATCCCGCGAGGCAAACACCCGGCGGATCGACGACAAGGACGAGTTTTTCGAGTGGTTCGCCGACGAGTCGAAGGCCGGCTTCGTCGTGGCCCCCTGGGGCGGCGACGCGGACCTCGAGCGCGATATCGCCACCCGCACCAAAGTCACCATCCGCTGCGTCCCGCTTGACGGCGAAACCGGTCGCTGCCCTTTTACCGGCAAGGCGGACGCGCCCATGGCCGTTTTCGCCCGTTCATACTAGGCGGTCCTCGTGTAGGTTTCTTCTTCATGAAAGCAAAATCCCGTTCTTCCTCCGCGCTCCTGGCCTTTCTCGCAGCCGCCCTGTTCGTACCGGCACTTACCGCCGACGATTCGGGAGACCTCGGAACGATGGCGATTCGTTCGATCACCTATGAACTGGACGGAGTCACCATGGAGAGCACGATCGTCTGGGATGCCGACGAGGACGACGCCCGTCCGGGGGTGCTCATGGTTCCGAACTGGATGGGGCCGACGCGCGCCTCGCTCGAAAAGGCGATGAAGGTCGCCGGGGACGACCGCGTGGTCATGATGGTGGACCTCTACGGCACCGGTGTCCGCCCGACGAACCAGAAGGAAGCCGGTGAGGCGGCCGGAACCCTGCGCGGAGATCGCGACCTCATGCGCGCCCGGATGGCGAAGGCCCTCGAGCAGTTCCGCGGCCAAACCGGAATCCCCCTCGACACCGACCGGATCGCGGCCATCGGATTTTGCTTCGGCGGCGGGGCCGTTCTCGAATTCGCCCGGACGGGGGCCGATCTCCGCGCGGTCGTTTCCTTCCACGGCGATCTGCTCTCGCCGACCCTGGCCGACGACGGCGGGGATGTCACGGCCGCGTTGCTGGTCCTCCACGGGGCCAACGACCCCTACGTCCCCCAAGATCACGTCGAGGAATGGATCGGGGTGATGAGCGCCACCGACGTGGACTGGCAGCTCGTCCAGTTCTCCAATACCGTCCACTCCTTCACCGATCCCGCCGCCGCGACGCCCGGCCAGGCGGAATTCAACCCGCTATCCTCCCGCCGCGCGTACGAGTACATGGAGGAATTCTTCGAGAGCGAGCTGGAGTGAGAGAATTACCGCTCCGCCGTTGCGCACCGGGGCCTGAAGGCCGCCGGCCACGGATCAGCGATGCGAAAGCAGGCGGGTGCGCCGCATAAGGATCGACCCGCGCGCGGAGTTGCTCCACATTGGTCTTTTTTCGCATGGACGACCCCCGAAAGACCAGACGCACCGGCAGACTTATCCTGTTCTTACTGCTGCTGTGTTTGGTTCTGGTTTTTCTGGGCCTGGCATTTTCGAGGGCCCGCCTTCCGTGGCGCGTGTTGCGCCCCCTGGCCGACGACGATGCCCGATGGACCCTCACCGCCGGATCCCTTCGCGTCGAACCCGTCCAATGGTCGATGGACGGGATTTCGCTCTCCGCCCCGTCCGCCCGGGCGGTGATCGACTGGCCGCGCCTGGTCGCCGGCGGGAATCTGCGGCGGCTTTCGGTTCCCGAGAGCCGACTGGAAATCACAGACGCTCCGGAATCCCTCGCGGCGTTCGATTTTTCCGTCTGGCGGGCGGTGCTCGCGCCGGAGAGGTTTCCGGTCGAGCAATTCGCGATGCCGGACCTGACCATCGTCGCTGGTTCAAGCGAACGGACCCTGGTCGGCAGCTTCTCGGGCATCCGCAACCCGGCCGGTGCCATGGAGGCCTCCGGTTCCGTTGAAGACGCCGGGATGTCGCTGGAGATTTTTCTTCGTCTGGGCTGGGATTCCCTCGAAAGCGGAGGAACCTTCAGCGGCACGATCCGCCCGGGGGTACGCCCGCGGGAATCCGTCTTTCCCTCCGAACCGTTTCAGTCCCTCCTCGGGCCTTTCAGCGATGTCCGCGTCGAGGGAAGTTTTTTTCTCGATGAATCGTGGCGGTACAGGAACGGGGTGCGAATGGTGGACGCTGCCGAGGAGTCGGCACGCATGGGGGGGGACCGCGTGCGGGAACTCGCCTTTTCCGCCGCGACGGTGTTCGCCGAATCGGGAGCCCGCGAAGACCGTGCGATTCTGGAGGGTCTGTCGCCCGACGCCGGGAACCTCTTCCGAATCGAAGTCGCGCGCCGGGGCCACGGTCCCGTCCACGCCTCGTTTTCCCTCAACGGGGCGGTTCTTCTCCGGATCGACGCCGATCAGTGGCGGACGGATTCCCCCGCCCGGGCGCAACCGACCGACGCGGGGGCATCCGTTACCGGGCACCTCAGGGAGGGTTCCGGCGGGGAACTGATTTTCGATCCCGATCCGGGATCAACCATTCCCCTGCCCGACATTCGGATCCCCGGAATCTTCGCCGCCGGCCCTTGATCGCTCCCGGAAGCCATGCCCGGCACGGGAGCCCCGGGGGCCTCCCACCGGTCGATTCCTGCACACGGGCATCGCGGGCAGGAGTGCCCCGCCGCGCTGGATGCACACTCCCGGCGGCCGGGGGCATCCGCCGCCGAGCCACGAGGCTCGGAAAGGTCGCCCGCCCCAGCGACCGCTTCAGCGCGCGGGCCTACTTGGCGCTTTTCAGTTCCCTGTGCAGGGTGTGCCGCTTCAGGTAGCGGTTGTACTTCATCTTTTCAACCCGCTCCGTCTGCACCTTTTTGTTGCGGGTGGACATGTAGCGGGTGGGCCGCTGGTTTTCCTTGCGGGCTTCCGTGCATTCGAGGATTATGGTATCGCGTGGCATGATGGTTTATTGGGAAAAGCCGCCGATGAAAGAAGGTTCGGGAGCGGTCCGCAATCAAAAAGTGCCCCCCACCGGGCGGCCCATCAGCGAGACCATATCCCCGTGGGAAAACAAGCTGACCTGCCCCGTGCTTTCCGAAACCACGATCGCGAGACTCCGGGTGCTTTTGGTGATGGCGGCGGCGGCGGCGTGCCGGGCGCCCAGCCCGCTCGGAAGATCGGGATACTCCGGCGCCCGCAGGAGCGTCCCGGCCGCTTCGATCACCCCGTTGCCGCGGATGATGAACGCCCCGTCGATCGAGGAAAACTCCTTGACCGTTTCGTCCATGAAAGGGTTCAGGACGTTGCGGTCCTCCTCCCGGTAGCCGTAGAAGGGGTTCAAGACCAGAGGTTTCGTATATTCGAGCACCTTCTGGGTGTCGCCGAGGACGAAAAGGCAGCCAACCTTCTTCCCCTCCCGTCCCTCGACGCCGAGTTCCATCGCGATGGCCAGCACCCGCTCCATCACCTCCGGGCGAATGGACGGCGGCAAGGTGTGGGTGCGTTCGGAGAAAAGGGTGCGGAACTCCCTCGATACGTCCACCAGCAGGATCGTGTCGAAGCGGTTGCTCTGCGGGAGGCCGCCGACGCAGCAGATCAACTCGTCCGGCTGGAAAATCCCGCGGGTCAGGCCGATCAGGATGGCCGAGCGCAGCTGGGACATGCGGTGGTCGGAAAAGGAACGGATCGGCAGGTACTCGGTGATTTGCCCCCCGTCCTCCACCGCGTCCGCGCCGGCCTGGGTGACCAGCACCGTCTTCAGCGATTGGAAAATCCGGGTCAGCTGAACGCCGCCGGCGAAGGTGTCTCCGAAGATCAAAACCGACCGGCAGTGGGAACTGGTCGCGATCTTTTCGGCCTCGCGGAGGATCAACCGATTGATCCGGGTCGGTTTTTCTTTCGGTTTTTGCGGATCTCCGGCGAGGGTCCGTTTCACCTCTTGGCGGAAATCGGCCAGGCTGGCCGGACGCATCAGATTCTCGACCACTTTCTTGTCCTGGAAAATCCCGGCAATGGCCGCGAGGGCGTTCAGGTAGTTGCGGGCGTTTTCCGAGGCCAGAAGGAGGAGGATCAGCTTGACGTCCCGGTAATCGTCGGAGCCGTCGTAAGTCAGTCCGGACGGACAGCGACCGACCGACATGATGTAGTTGCGCCGCATCGGCACCCGCACATGGGGCAGGGCGACGCCGTTGCCGAGATTGGTCGTTATGGTGTGCTCCCGGTCCAGCAGTTCTTTGAGGAGCCTCTTTTTTCCGTAGGTTTCCAGAACCTCGATTTCGCAGACATCGAGAAGCTCGTTCAGAGCCCCGGGAAGATTCCCGCTCGTGATCTCGATGATACGCGAACCGGTTATGAAGCGTTCAAGATGCATGAATCCACGTCTGCCTCCCACTCGCCGGCGGAATCACCGCTCCCACTCGATCGCTCCCTTTTTCAATTCGTATATGAGCCCGAGGATGAAAATTCCGAAGAAGACCGCCATCGGAGCCACAATCGGAATCCCGTTCACCAGAAACTCGCGGTAACTCAGTATCCAGGGGATGAGAAAGACCACCTCGATGTCGAAAAGGATGAAAAGCATGGCGGTGACGTAGAACTTGACCGCAAACCGCGTACGCGACTTTCCGGCCGGCGGCACCCCGCATTCGTAGGCCGTGTCCTTGATCCGGTTCTTTCGTCCCTTCTGGCCGATCAAGGTGCTCGCCAGAATGATCACCGCCCCGATTCCGAGCGCGAGGCAGACTTGAATGAGAACGGGAAGAAAGTCGGATATCTCCATGGACCCTTGCATAAGATGTTTTCGGCGCGGAACAAGGGAAAACCCTAAAAAATCGGGGAGGACCCACGCGGAGTCACAAAACCTCACCCTCTTCGGGGACCGCGAGGTTTTGGTTGGCCGGGTCCGCCGCGAAGGACTCCCGGTCGAAGCCCCGCAGGGGGGTGATTTCGAACGTGCGGTCCGGGTCGCCATCGGGTCCGCGGGGCACCTCCACGCCGACCGAGGCGAGCCAGCGGACGTACTGCCGCAGCAGATCGCGGCGGCAGCTTTCGGGGGAATCGACCCCTTCCGCGTTTTTCACCGGGCTGAAGTCCTCCCCGCGGGCGGTCTCGATCACGACCGGGTTGCGGGCCTCGGGAAGGGCGTCGAAGACGAACATCTCGAACTTCACGCCGTTGGGCGTGTCCGGTTTACGGCTTTCGCCGTCGGCGGCCGCCACGGCCACCTTTTTGTCGGCCCGGTGCATCGGCAGCCCGCCCGCTCCCGCTCCCATCCGCTCGACGAAGTCGCGCGAGATGATGTGAATGGCGATGCTGCCGGCCTTGAAGCGCAGATCCCCGTCCGCAT
This sequence comes from uncultured Puniceicoccaceae bacterium, assembly GCA_964507815.1. Lineage (GTDB taxonomy): Bacteria > Verrucomicrobiota > Verrucomicrobiia > Opitutales > Puniceicoccaceae > Puniceicoccus. The sequence continues at coordinate 3,699 of CAZDRT010000028.1, read as the reverse complement.
CGGTCTGCCGGGCAAGCTCGTCCGGCAGGTCGCTGTATTCGATGACGGTGAGCTTGCCGTCCAGGAGGGTGAAATGGCCGACCTTCTCCTCCGGGTAGGCCTTGGGGATCATCTTGCTCGACATCTCCGAGCCCTCGGCCAGGTGAAATCCGATGAAGGCCGGATCGATACAGCGGACCAGCGGATTGTCCACCTGGAAGTAGCTGAGCACGTCGATCCCCCGCTCGCGCATCGTTTCGGTCGCGCCGCTTCGGACAAGGGCGCGCAGGGAGCCTCCGTGGCCGTCCGGGCTGAGCGCGAGGGAGTCGGGCTTTTCGAGGATCAACTTTCCGTCGAAATCCACGGCGGGCAACATTCCCTGGGAAAAGAAGAAGACATCCTCCTCGGCCAGTCCGAAAAACCCGTTTTCCCGGAAAAAGGAAAAGGTCGCCCCGTGGTTGATCCGGCTGGTCATGATGAACCACGGGATCCGCGCTCCGTAGATCTCGCTGGCGCGGCGGATTTTCTCCGCGAAGACCTGGAAGAGCGTGGCCCCCCGCACCGGGGTGATCGAAAAAGTGCCCTTGGGTCCTTCGTAGCCGAGCCGGGTGCCCTGCCCCCCCGCCACGGTGAAGGCGGCCACGCGGCCCGCCCGCAGCGCTTCCTCTCCGGTCCCGCGCGCCTTCCGCCACACCCCGGGGTCGCCGCCCCGTTCGGGCAGCGGAATGTAGGGTGCCGGTTGCAGTCCGGCGAAATCGGGTCCCCCGCCGCCTCCGTTGCGGATCAATTCATCGACCAACCGGTCGATCTCCGCCAGATCGACCTCGGCGAGCTGGGCGGCCAGATTTTCCCGTCCCGCCTCGTCGAGGGTGTCCCAGAACCGGAAGACGTGCCCCTGTCCGGCTGTTTCGTAATCGTCCCGAAGCTTGCTGATATCCATGCGGGAAAGGATTCCCGACCGGGAGCGGAATTTCCAGCCGGAAATCATCCTTCTCATTTCCGCGGTTCACTGGTATCTCCCCAAAACCGACCCACCATGATTCTAACCGGACAGCTTCTTCTCCCCGACGGCGAACGCTCGGTCCGTCCGCGGCCCGGCTGGCTGCGGATCGACGGCGAACGGATCGAGGCGGTCGAGGTCGGCGGCATCCATCCCTCGCCCGACGCGGGGGACGCCGACACCCTCGTCTCCCCGGGCTTCATCGACCCGCATCTCCACCTCCCCCAGATCGACGCCTTCGGGGGCCACGGGCTCCGGCTTCTCGAATGGCTGGAGCGGTCGATCTTTCCGGCCGAAGCGGCCTGGCGGGATCCCGCGCGGGCGGAGATCCGCTGCCGCAGCGCCCTCCACCAGCTCTGGGCGGTGGGCACGACGTCGGTTTTCGCCTTCGCGACCAACCACCGCGAATCCACCCGCCGGGCGCTCCGTCTGTGCGGGGAGGCGGGCATGCGCGCGCGGATCGGCCAACCGCTGAGCGACCGGTCCATCCATCCCGACCTCCTCCAGTCCGAACGGGAGAATCTCGACGACCTCGAGTACCTCCTCGACGAGTTTCCCGAGCGACCCGGAGCCAATGTCTCCGCCGCCGTCGCCCCGCGCTTCGCGCCGACCTGCGGCCCCGGGCTCCTCCACGGGTGCGGCGAGCTGGCCCGCGCCCGCGGTGCCTTCGTCGCCACCCACCTGGCCGAGAACGAGCCGGAGTGCGAACTGGCCGTCGCCCTCCACGGGGGGCCGGACTACACGTCGGTTTACGGGCGGGCCGGTCTCCTCGGGCCCCGGTCCTTCCTCGGTCACTGCATCCATCTCTCCCCCTCCGAGCAGCGGCTCCTCGCCGAGACGGAGAGCGTGGCCGTCCACTGCCCGACCTCCAACCTCTTCCTCCGCAGCGGCACGATGAACCGGGCCGCCTGGCTCCGGGCGGGCATCCGCTGCGGACTCGCCAGCGACATCTCGGCGGGGTTCGAAAAGTCAATGATCCGCACGGCCCGTACCATGCTCGCGGTCACCTTCGAGGTCGGCGAGGCACCGCCCTCCGCCGCCGAGGCGTGGTGGCAGATCACCCGCGGCAACGCCCGCCTCATGGAGTGGGACGACTGCGGCGCGATCGCCCCCGGCAACCGCGCCGACCTCGTTCTTTTGAAACCTTTCCACGACTGGCGGCACACCGCCGATCCGCTCAGCGACCTTCTCTGGAGCTGGGACGACCGCTGGCTGGACCGGACTCTTCTCGCGGGGCGGACCGTTTACCCGAACGAGACCGCATAACCCGGGCGGTCCAAACAGGTGGGTCGCATGGGCGCCCACCTCCCGGAGCCGGGGAGATCCCGTTCACGCTGAACCTCCCACAGCGATCCGGAACATCTCCTTCCGATGCGAAAACCGGGCGGTCCGCGACCATCGCCCGACCCCGCAAAGGCAGGCCCATCCGGGGGCCGAAAAAAAAATTAATTTTTTTTCTTTTTCCTCTTGCAATCCCATCCGGAATCGCCATTGTTCGAATCATAACAACTTTTCTCCCTACGGGGAGATTGGGGTAACAACAAAGCAGAAAGCTAATGGGGCGCGGTTTAGGGGTAGGCCGCGCCCCTCTTTTTGCCCGGATTCCAGGGATTGACGAAAACTACAACCGCCCGTTCTCCCGAATCCACCGGTGGAGATGAGCAGGGGCGCGCAGTTCCTCCAGTTGCCCCGCGAGGGAAGTCGGCAGGGTCTTGAGCTTCCCCAGCAACGGTTCCAGCTCGAGGGTCAGATCCGCCGGTCGGCCCGCGAAGGCCGGATCGGACGCCATGGATACGCCTTCCACGGCGGATCCGGGGAGTCCGAAGCGCTCGAGAATCCGCGCGCCCAGTTCGAAGCGGGAGACGGCGTCGGCACCCGCCCAGTGGAAAATTCCGTTCAAGTCGCCGCGTTCGGCCAATTCGACGCAGACCTCGGCCACGTTCCCGGCCGAGCAGGGTTGGCGGATCTCGTCGGTGAACAGGCGCGGCCGCTCCCCGGCGGCGACCGCCGAGAGGAGTTTCTCATGCACGCCCCGCTGGCCGCTAACACTGTTTCCGTTGACGATGGTGATCCGCAGCACCACCGGGCGCTCGTCGTTGCACTTCAGGACCTCTTTCTCGGCCATCAGCTTCAGCTGTCCGTAAAGGCTTCCCGGGTTGGGCGGGGCGGTCGAGCGGTAGCCGCCGGTGGAGCCGTCGAAAACCATGTCGGTCGAAAAATGGATAAACCGCGATCCGAGATGGCGGGTGAGCATGGCCAACTGCCGGGGGAAGGCGACATTCACCTTTTCGGCGAGCGAGGGATTGCGGTCCACGTCGGCAGGGCTGCTCACCGCCGCCGCATTGACCACCACATCCGGCCACTCCTCGAGAATCAGGCGCTCGACCGCCTCGCGGTCGGTCGCGTCGATGGGCCGCTCCGAGACGAGACCCTCCACTCCCGAGGCCCGCGAGCCGAAAAACCCGAAAGTGGAAAAACGCCGGCGCACACAGGCGCGGGCGACCGCCGACCCCACCAGGCCGGAAACTCCGAAGACAAACACCTTCATCCCCCTTTTCTAAACGGACCCCGCCCGCCCTGACGAGGGAAAATCCCTTCCATTACCCTTCCACGTACTTTTGGTTACACCCGGCTCATCATAAAATCTTTAGTAGTCTGACATCATTAAGGGGGTGGGACACTCCTGTCCCGCGGGCTCGGGGAGAATTCGCTATTGGATG
>CAZDRT010000027.1:0-23092 GCA_964507815.1 uncultured Puniceicoccaceae bacterium | reverse complement strand
CGGGCCTTGATTCTCTCAAGCGGTCCGGTCCTCGACTCGTCCGGTTTTCCAACCACCTCGCCCGCCGGGGCCCGGGGCGAGCCTGCGGGCACGGCGGAGCCGATCACCCTGCAAGACCTGGAAAAGCAGGCGATTGCCGAAGCCCTCCAAGCCTGCAACGGAACCGTCGATGGCCCCGGGGGAGCGGCCCGCCGGCTCGGACTGGCCCCGAGTACACTCCGGGACCGGGTGCGGCGGTACGGTTTGTGAGGCGGGGGCGGTAGGCCTTGTCCTGCTAATCCACAAGGTCGGGGAGTAAGTCGGCAAAATAACACGATTTTCGAATCTTCTACTCTTGAAGCTCCCCTTCCACATATTGGTGGATCAACCCGGAAATCAGTGCTTGATACGGGATCCCTTTTCGAGCCGCTTTGCGCTGTATGCCCATCAGGTCGTGACTGCTCAATCGGATATTGATTCGTTTGTCCTTTTTGAAAGTGTTCTCGCCGGCATCGGCGAGCATTTGCATGAGTTCCTCTGAAGGATGCTCCGTTTTGAGATCTCCCCGCTCGTACGCCTCTGAAAGTGCTTTTTCTTCCTCAATCATTTTCGTTTTTCTCCTTTCGATAATCACGTGTCGCTTTCCGGTGTGGAAATGCTGTCTTCAAAAAAATCTCGTCACCTTCGATAACGCAGGGAACAAAATAGATGTAGTCATTGACCGGGACCAGAAACACTCGCTGTCCCGGGTACTTCTCCTGATTCGGATGTTCCGCAGTTTTCCAAAGGCACCCCGCCGAGAGCAGCAGTGCCAATTCCTCAAATGAAATATTCCTTTCTCTTTTCAGCCATTCGTTTTTTTCCGGATCCCAATCAAACTTCACAACTTTGGAACATGTGCCTAATAGGCATCCTGTCAAGGATCCCGTTCAAAATCCCGAAAGACCGGCACGGATTTCGCGGCGATCCACGGATATCGTGGGATCGGAAGACATTATCGGTAGCGGTTGAATTCTTTTTATTATTTGCAGTCAACAGTTTAGGGAATTAATACTACGCCTGGCATGGGACCTGTTGATGGTGGGGCATGGTGGAAGAACCCCTCTCAACGAACTACGAACTCGATCACGAATCGCTTTACCGCGAATTGATCGACGGGATGGACGAATCGACGCGACGGTTGTGGATCGATTTCATCGAAGATACCGCCAGCCACGCCCTTCGGGCCTGTCCGCCCGTCGCGGTCGGCGAACCGTTTCCCCGCTTCGCCGAGTTGCGCCGGAAGATCGATCCGCCGGAAAAGCGGTCCGCCGGTTCGGATCCGGTGGATTGGTACGTGCTCGCGTTCAGTTTCGGAGCGTCCTTCCCCTTTTGCTCGCTGGCTTTCCGCCATGTCCGTCGCTCGTCGGAGTCCCTTCGGAGCCGGAGGGCGCGCTTTGCCTGCCTTTTTCCGCCCGAGGATCCGCCCGAGTCGGAATCGATCGACGGTTACGCTCTACTCGTTGACGAGGGCGGACGCTCGGCCGGGGACTGCGGACTGCGGATGGAGCTGCAGCCCCGCTTTCAATCCCTGCCGGACCGAATCCCGTGGTTTCTTCCCGGCTTTGGGGCAACCGCGACGCCCCGGGTGACTCTTCCGGGGACGGTGATCCTCGACGCGCGCGGAATTCTACGGTTCCTCGACACTCCCCCGGATGTGACGAACCGGCTGCCGCCGGATCGCCTGCGTGATCTTCTCGACACCCTCCCGTCCCCGTCGCCGCCGGATGAATCCTCTTTTTAATCAAACCACAACTCCCGAAACGCAAAGCACCATGTCCGAATCCACTGCCACCCTTTCGCATGCGCCTTCCACCGACGGCCCCGAACTCAACCGATGGTTCGAAGAGACCGCCCGCTCCTATTACGACGATGTTTACCGGTTCGCGCGGTCCCTCGTCTTCACCGACGCCGATGCCGAGGATCTGACTCAGAACGCCTTCCTCAAGCTCGCCCGGCAGATGGCGGGCATCCGGGATCGGCGACAGATCAAGCGCTGGCTCTTCCGGGTGGCGTATTGCGAGTTCGTGGACGGCTATCGGCACCGGCGCAAGTTTCCGAAATGCTCGATGGACGCCGAAGACGCGCCAGTCCTCGCCGGGGTCTCCGCCGAGCTGGGTCGGTGCTCCGATGCCCGGGCCGCGCTCGCGGCACTCGCCGAGATCCCCGAGCACTACCGGGGTCCGGTCACCTTGTTCTACCTCGAGGACATGGGCTACCGGGAAATCGCGGAAACCCTTGAACTGCCGATCGGCACGGTGATGTCCCGGCTCCGGCGGGCCAAGGATCTCTTGCGCAAACGCTTGGAAGAACCGGCGGCGGTTCCCGTCAAATGTTGAGCGATGTCACGACTACGACCGGAAGCGGATGTGGTCGAAGGGTCTTCCCAAGTCGAGATCGCGGAGCGAGGACGAATTCATCCGGGTGTTTTCGCTGAAATTTTGAGGGGTGGTTAAGAAAAATATTTTATCGAGCGCAAACTCTTTCCCAATGTTGATTTCTACTCCGGCATCATCCTCTCCGCCATGGGTTTCCCGACCTCAATGTTTACCGTTTTGTTCGCACTTGCGCGGACAACCGGGTGGATCGCGCAGTGGAAAGAAATGATCGAAGAACCTTCCGTGAAAATCGGTCGCCCCCGCCAGCTTTACGATGGTCCGGTCGAGCGCGATTATATCGAAATCGGCCAACGGGAATGATTCCCGGTAGCGGGTCTCTCCCCTGTGGTCAGCGGGGCTCTTGACCCGGCGAAGCAATGTCTTCAGCGCGCTAATTTCAGCGGGCTGAGACTGCATGATTGGGCGGCCAAAGTGGGTGGGTTGCTTCAGCGCCCACCTTCGAAAGCCCGGAATTTCACGTTCACGCTGAACCTCTGAGGCGATCCGGAACCTTTCCTCCCGATTCGAAAACCGGGCGCTGAAGCAACCCGGCTACGGGGGGACGCCTCCCGTGATTCCACGAGGCAGTCACAGAAGAGCCCGCAGGGCGAAGACGGTTGCCCCCTGATCCGGGCAGTCCCTGAGCCCCGAATCGCCTAATTCTCCCGGGCTTCCGCAACCTACTCGGAACTCCCGTCTGTGAATTCCGAATCCCGGCCAGATTCTCGCTCTTCGACAAAAGGGTTGGCCGCAAGGAGACGCTCCAATCCTTTCTCTGGTGCGGGAATGGAGCGAAGCGCCCGGCGCACACGTTCGTCTCCCGCTTCTCGTGGAGGGAGAGATCGCTGCGGCAGGGGACGGCGCCCGCGCGGGAATGAATCGGGGGAATCTGGCATGCGGAAAAATTGTTGGGTGCTGAAGAAGAGGGACGCACGAACCTCCTGTTTTATTCCGGCGCGGAATAAACATGAACAAATAAACGTCCGGCTTCTTATGAAATTGATTTCCCCATACATCGCCTCTGTCCTGCTTTTCACGTCACTTGCCGTCAGTGCCGTGCCGAAACCCGACGCGCTCGGCTTTCGCTTTGGACTGGATGCGCAGTCGGACGTTGACCTGACGGTGTCGGAATTGTATCTCACACTCGGCCCGCCCTGGGCCTGGGACCTGGGCGACACCGCGAAGGTGCTTCTTCTTTTCGAAACGGCGGCGGGGGTGGTGGACGGGGAAGGCTCAACGGCCTTCGTTTTCTCCGTCACGCCAGTCGTCCGCTTGGCCTTCGAGGATGTGCCCTTCGATCTGGTTGTCAGCTCGGGACCGGCCTACTACTCCGACGACACCTTCGGATCGCTCGACATCGGGGGCGAGTTCCAGTTCATCAGCCGCTTCGGGGTGGATTGGCGGATAGACAGAAACTGGCGGGTCGGCTACCGCTACGAACACACTTCCAACGCCGGGCTCAGCGACACAAACCCGGGACTCAATTTCCACGTTCTCGGGGTGGCCTGTATGTTTTGAGTTTCCGGGTGGCTCCGGCGGTCGCCGAAGCCGTGGCCGGATGCGCCCGAAAAAAATCCAAGGAATAACTCCGCTATCGGTTCGTCATGATCCGACGTAACGGGTGTCACGCCCGTTCGACAACGAAAACCACCCACCTGAAAGTAATATGAAAAAACACAACCATCTCCTCCGAATCGCCCCGGCACTCGGATTGCTGCTTTTCGCCGCCGGGTGCTCGATGCCCAATGCCTCGAACCCCACGCTTTCGCTCGACCGGGCGACCGTGACCGGCGACCAAGCCGATCTCGACGTCGTCCTCTCCAATCCGAGCGACATGGATGTGGCCGTTGAATCGGTGGACTGGGAATTGACCTACGGACCTCTGCCGGTGGCCGAGGGCTTGTGGGAAGGTCCGTTTATCCTCGCAAGCGGGGAAACGCTGACCTTGAACCAGACCGTCCCGTTCACCATGGCCCCGCTCGACCCGTCCGCCGAGTCGATTGAGCTGACCGGTAGCCTGCTACTCGTCGATCCCGGCAACTCAATGGGACTCAACGAAGGCTCCTTCGCAACCGAAGCCTCGGTAAACCCGTGAGCCGGGGTCAAGCCACCATGTCTTCCAACGTCAAAAGATCGCTCGTCGCGCTTTCCCTCGTCCTGATTGTCGGTTCGCTCATCGCCTGGGCGGCGACCGGCATGAGGGGTTACACGCGTTTCCGCGACGCCGAAGTGGAAAAAACCAACCAGCAAAGCGAACTCGGGGATCTCTTCGCCGAGACCGGCTCGGGAACGTTGCCCGAGGTCGAGAGCGCCAACGCCATCGGGCTCCTGCCCTCGGGTCCCGGCCGGGCAGGACTCTCCGTCGCCACTCTCGGCGGCGCGGGCGTGGTTCTCCTCGGGGCGACCTTCTGGATTGACCGCCGCAAACGCAAGCGCGCGGGGTCCTAAGACAAAGAGGCGACCGAATTCTCCCATCACTCAACCATCACCCATTCGAATTAAACCAAAGATCATCATGAAACCGACATCCCAACGCATCCGTTCCATTCTTTTCACTGCGGCACTCGCCGCCGCCGCTCCGCTTGCGGGGCGGGCCGCCGACGCCCCGGCCAAACCGACACCGCCCGAGGGCGGCGAAGTCTTCGCCGTCATCGAAGGGCGCGACCGCCAGATTTACTTTGAGTCCAACGCGCCTCTCGAGGACATCAAGGGCCAGAGCAACCAAGTCATCGGCTACTCCGTCGTCGATGAGGATGGCGAACTGGTCTCCGGCGAATGGTGGGTTCCGGTCGAGTCGCTGCGCACGGGCATCGAAGAGCGCGACAAGCATCTTTACGGCAAGGACTGGCTCCACGCCGAGGAGAACCCCCACATCAAGGTCCGCCTCACCGGGGTCGAAAACTGGACCGACGCGGGCTCGACCGCCGCCTTCCGGAAGGGCACCGCCGATCTCGTCGGCGAGGTTGAGATCAACGGAGTGACCCGCCCAGTCCGCGCGGAGGACGCGACGGTCACCATCCTGCCGGAAAGCGACCGCACGAAGGCCATCGCCCCCGGCGATCTTATGGCCGTCCAGGCGACCTTCGCTGTCGCTCTCGCCGATCACGAAGTGAGCCACCCGGTCATCGGAGAAAAGGTCGCCAACGAAGTGGAGATCAAGGTCTCGTTGTACCACAACGACGGCTGAGGAATTTTTTCGTGGTCCGGGGGCTCTTGACTCGGCCATTGTCTTCAGCGCACTGATCTTAGCAGGATGAGACTGCATAATTGAGCGACCAAAGTAGGTGGGTTGCTTCAGCTCCCACCTTCGGAAGCCCAAAATTTCTCGTTCACGCCGAACCTCCGCGGCAATCCGGAACATTTCCTTCCGATGCGAAAACCGGGCGCTGAAGCAACCCGGCTACGGTGGGAGGTCTTTCGTGACTTCAGGGGCGGCAAAGACGGTTGCCCCCAGACGCGAACGCCAATGAGGCCCGCAAAACCGCCCGCTTTCGAGAATTACGGATGCTCTGTCAGACCGCGAGCTTCAGCCCGAGTTCTTCGGCACTCGCCCGCATTTCCTTGTCAAAAGAGGCAAGGGCCAACGACTCGAAGGTGCGCGACAAGCGATCCATCACAAAAAGGTGTCCGGCATCGGCGGCCCGAAGCCCGAGATTTCGGTTGAATCGGCAAAGGGCTTCGATCTCGCTCTCGGGAAGTTCGATCCAATTCAGTTCGGACTCGATGCGATCCCATTCCTGCCAGATCTTCGCCCCCGCCCGACGGCGCGTGAGAGCGGCCTCTGTTTCCACCTTGAGCCACCGCCAGGCCAGACGGACTCCCGTCACCCCGGTCCACGCGACCCGGGCGCTGTCGGAATGGGGTTCGCGTAGCAGAAGCGGGACGACTGCGCTCGTGTCGAAGAATGTGTTCATCAATAATTCCGCTCTTTTCGCATCGATTCCACGGTGGAAACATCCGTGCGGCCATCCCCGGCGATTCCAGCGACGGGAGGGGTCGATGGCCGCTGCTCCCGGGAGGGGGCATGGAGCCTCAGGCCCGCCGCACGAACCTTGTCCGCGAGATCTTTTCGTGTTGTTTGCGGTGCGGCACCCGCCGACACCAAGTAGGCAACCGGCTCCTCTCTCAAACACACCTCAATCATCCCGTTTTCCTCGAGATCCTTCAGATAGCGGGAAAGATGGGTTTTCAATTCACTGACCTTGACTTTCATACGATCTAGTTAGGCTACATTTAAGACCAAGTAAATCCTTTATCTGACAAAAACAAAAAACCATCTGGAGACGAAAATCATGAAACCCGGACCCTACACCACCGCCAGTCTCATCGCCGACGCCCTCTCGCTCGGGCCGCACTGGATCTACAATCCGGCGAAAATCGCCCGTCTCTATCCGGACGGCGTCCGCGCGTTTTCCGATCCACAGAGCGACTTCCACCCCAATCGCAAGGCGGGGGAATTCACGCACTACGGGGACCAGACGTGGTTCCTCTACGAATCGACACGGCGACGCGACGGCTTTTGCCCCGACGGATGGCGCGACGACTGGGCTGCCGCCATGGAGGACTACGATGGCTATCGGGACGGCGCGACGAAGGAAACTCTCGCTTCGCGCGGTCGCACGCCTTCGGGCTCCAGCGATCTCGCCGGGGCTTCCCGGATCGGGCCTCTGCTCGATCTCGACCTTGCGCTTCCAGAGACAGTGGAAGCGGCCCGGCGGCAAACCTCCCTGACCCACGGAGATCCGACCGTCGCCGACGCCGCTGAATTTTTCGTCCGCGCGGTTTTCGCGGTTCGGGACGGGAGCGGATTCCGCGACGCGTTCGCCCGTGCGGTCGAGGAGGGACGTTACGATGCGCTCGATCCCGGGGCGGCTCTTGAAGCGGCCGACGCGGCCGATCCGGAGGATGCGGTGGGCACGGCCAAAAAGATGGGCCTCACCTGCCACACTCCGGAGGCCTTTCCGCTGACCCTGTTTTTCGCCCTTCGTCCCGGCAAGGGGATGCTCGACACGCTCAGCGACAACGCGCTCGCCGGGGGCGACAACTCCGCCCGGGGGATGCTCCTGGCTCTCCTTTTCGCCGCGCGCGGCGACCGCGGCCACGAGGAACTCGCCGAAGGGCTCGCGGTTTTCCGGGGCACCTCGTTCACTCCCGGATCCAATTCCGTCCGGATCGAGGGCGAAAACGGCGCGCTCTCGGGAGTGCTCGAAATGCCGGACGAGGCAGCCCGGGCAACCGCCATCTTCGCGCACTGTTTCACCTGCGGGAAAGACTTTCTTCCCGAGAAACGGATCACCCGCCATCTCGCCGACAGGGGTATCGCCACCCTGCGGATCGACTTCGCCGGACTGGGGAAATCGGAGGGCGAGTTCAAAAATTCATCCTTCCTGACCAACCTCGAGGATCTCGTGCGGGCCGCTGACTGGCTCCGCGAGAACCTCGCCGCGCCCCGTTTGCTGGTCGGCCATTCACTGGGCGGAGCAGCCGTTCTGGCGGCGGCCGACGAAATACCGGGGATCCGCGCCGTCGCGACGATCGGCGCGCCGGCGGATCCGGCCCACGTGACGGAACTTTTTGGATCCCGGATCGACGAGATCCGCGACCGCGGCGAGGCCGAGGTGAAACTGGCCGGTCGCACCTTTGTGATCGGGCGCAAGTTTCTCGACGACATGGAGACTCTCGACCATCTCGGGGAGTTGGAAAGCTTGCGCGACATCGACGTCCTGATCCTCCACGCTCCGAAGGACCAAACCGTCGGCATCGACAACGCGGCCCGGATTTTCACAGCTCTCAAACACCCGAAGTCGTTTATCTCGCTGGGGGAGGCCGATCACCTGTTGAGCGACCCGGAGGATGCCGAATACGCCGCAAGCCTCATCGAAGTCTGGGCCCGCCGGGCGATTCAGGGTTGAAAAGACCCATGACGGAAGAACCCGAACAAGAAAAACACTGGCCGCGCCATGCCTTCAATGCGGCCCTCGGCTGGTATCTGGTGATGATGGCCTTCCACGGCAAGGCGCTGGGTGCGACGGCCCTCATTCAGGCACTCGGTCTTTCGCTCATTGTCGGCACCCTGCTCACCGGCAACGCCCTGGGGCGTAGTCCGCTTCGCCGCCGACAGGTCGCCCGGTTCTACCTCATCCCCTTTCAGGAGCCCACGCACTGCATTACCGACGGGGTCTTCCGCTATTCCCGCAATCCCCTCTATCTGGGTGAAGTGATCATGCTCCTCGGCCTTGCGGCACTGCTCGGGGCATGGCAGGCCCTGCTGCCGATCCCTATTTTTGCAACGGTCATTCAACTGCGTTTCATTCTGCCGGAAGAACGCCTGCTCCGACAGCGTTTCGGTGGGGCCTACGAAAGTTATTTTCGCAGGGTCCGCCGATGGGTTTAGCGGCTTCAGCGGCTTCGGAATCCAAGGTCCGCTGCTCCCCGTGGTTGGGCTGACCCTTGACTGACGAAGCTCGCCCGTGTTTCAACATAGCCCGCCGGGGCGAAGGCGGAATACGGTTGTCCTGCGACCGGAGTGAACCAGATGGTGCGGGATCACCGCACGGGATCGGACGGCAAGCCGATCCGACCACACCTTCCCCCGTAGTCGTGCGGGCTTGCCCCTCGACCGGAACGACCTAACGGGTCCGAAATTGCCGCACGGGATTGGATGGAAAGCGGCTGGGAAGTCAGAAATATCAGCCCGCTTTCGGGAATTTTCGAATGCTCCGTTGGACCCCCAGCTTCAGTCCCGTGAGGAAAGGGTATTTACGAACTGATAGTCGAGCAGAAAAGTGGGCATGGGTCATTCGTGATTAATTTCCCATTCATCTTCGCCGAACGCCGGCACGTGTGGGTCGTATTCCGGCGATAAGGTGGCGGTGCCTTTGCCGACACCGAGCAGGGGCATCGGTCCGATTTCAGCTGGTTCCGTAAGCGGCGGTTTCGCCACAGCGATCATTTTTCCGTGGCGGGTGATTTCGAGGGTGATACCCTTTTCCTCGACGAAACGGAGCTACTCGGTGCAGTGCGCTTTAAACTTGGAAATGCTGATGGTGTTCGGTTTCTCGAAGATAATATTCATCGGTAATGGTTAAATGGACCAGAAAAAATTTGCTATTGGATGGAGGAGAATTGGCGGACAAGTGTCCACCCTCCGGCACGGCTGGATGTCAACCAATATTAGACCCGGTCAGATTAATGTTTCGATTCCGTAGTTGGATGACTTCAGTCGTCCAACCCCGAAGCGGCTTGGCGGAAAAGAAAGTCCCCCGGGGTCGGGAGACCACCGGAAATTGAGGGAAATCCCTTCCATGATTCCACTCACAATGCCTGGAGCCCTGCGACCGGGTTCTTCGGGCGGGGAGTGAGGTCTGATTCTCCCCCCGGTGGTTCGCGGCTTTTCGGGGTGCGTGGCACGCGAGTTTGTGCAAGTTGGTTTTCGTGCGAAGGAACGGAATACGGAAAGGAGGCCGCTTTCTGCCGTGGGTGGCGCTGGTGCTGGCGTTCCTTTCCGCCGTGGGCGTTTACCGCGCCTACCGGATGGGTGCGTTTCATCGGGCGGTGCCGTTTCAGGAGGCGGGATGGGGGCGCGTGCCCGTCCCGGCGGGGGCGGAGGATCTGGCGGTGGCTCCCGGGTCGGGAGCGCTGGTTGTCTCGGCCGGGGGGGGCGGCGGCCTTGGGAACGGCGGGCTGTTGCTTTGGCGACCCGGAGAGGAGGCGCCCGTGAAGGTGCGGCTGGACTTCGACGGGCCCTTCCGCCCGCACGGGATCGATTGTTGGCGCATGGATGACGGCGCGCTCCGGGTGTTCGCGGTCAACCACCGCGGGCCCGGCGAGCGCGGCGTGGAAATCTTCGACATCGACGAGAAGGCGGAGCCGCCCGCCGGAGGGCATGTCGCCACCATCCGCGACCGTCGCCTGACCTTCCCCAACGATGTCGCCGCCGCGGGCGGGCGGTCTTTTTTTGTCACCAACAATCCCCGGCACGACTCCCTGGCCGCCCGCCTGCGGTTGGCCCTGGGCTGGTGGAGCGGGCAGGTTTTTTATTACGACGGCGGGGATTGGACCACGGTGGACGAGGGCATTCCCTTCCCGAACGGGATCCTCCTGAGCGGGGACGGAGAGCACCTGTACGTCGCCGAAACGCTGGGAGGGGCGGTCCGGGTTTACCAACGCCCGGCGCGGAGGGGGCGGCTGGAACCGCGCGGGCGCGTGTATCTCGGGCGCGGGCTGGACAATATCGCCGCCGGGCCCGGGGGGGCGCTCTGGGTGGCCGCGCACCCGGATCTGCCCGCGCTGGGGGCGCATCGGCGCGATCCCCGAAAGCCGTCACCATGGCGTTTGTACCGGCTTCGGCGAGACGAGGGCGGCTGGCGGAGCGAAGTGATTTTCAGCGGCGATGGTTCACTGATGCCAGGGGTGAGTGTGGGTCTGCCGTGGGAGGGGCAGATCATCCTCGGTGGAGTGGTCGATCCGGCCCTGAAGGTCAGCCCGGTGCTTTTTTCCCTTTTTCCGGATTTTTCCGGAATATTCATGGGGCCGCGTTAGTCTTCCCGCATGGAGCCATGTCCCGTTTCCCGCGTCAGTTCCGCAGCATCGCCTTTTTCGCCCTCGTCGGCCTCCTCGCCGGCGGGTGCTCGACCACTTCCGAAAGCGGCGGCGCGGGAACGCCCGACCCGCTGGAGCCCTTCAACCGGTCGATGTACGCGTTCAACGATTCGTTGGACCGCTACCTCGTCGGGCCCGTGGCCGGGGTTTACGGGTCGGTGACTCCCGCCCAATTCCGGCGCATGGTGCGGAACTTCACCGCCAATCTCGACGCACCTTTCACATCCGCCAACCAGCTGCTGCAGGGCAAGCCCGGGCTGGCTCTTTCCGATCTCGCCCGGTTTCTGGTCAATTCCACCATCGGGATCGGCGGGCTCTTCGATCCGGCGACACCGATGGGGCTGGAGCGGCACCGTGAGGACATCGGCCAGACGCTCGCGGTGTGGGGCGTGGGCGGGGGTCCCTATCTGGTTCTGCCCATTGTCGGACCGACCACGTTCAGGAACTCGCCTACTTTTCTCGTCGAGAATTGGGCGCGGTTCCGTATCTTGCAAATCGCCGACGCGGGCGAACTGCTTCTGCCCATCGATGCCACCAGAATCGTCAACGAGCGGGCCGACGACGATCCCCTGGCGCGCGTCCGGGAAAAAGCGATCGATCCCTACCTTTTCGTCCGCGAAGCCTACCTCGAACGCCGCCAATATCTGATCCACGACGGGAATCCGCCGACCGGGGCGGTGGAAGAGGCCTGGGAAATCGACCTGTCTTTCCCGGACGAAGAAGCCCCTCCGGTGGAGTCGGATGCCGCCGGATTTCCGCGCCCCGGCGGCGCGCTTTCCGAACCTTCCGGAAACGAAGAGCCGGAGACGAAGGAAATTCGGCCCCGCCCGGAATAAAGCGGAGGCGCGACCGTCGTACCGAAGAGGCATGTTTATTCCCCATCGACAACCGCCGGTCCCATTGGCCTCCGGTCGTTTCCTGTCCGTCGCCGGCGGATGCGACGTTCGGCGGATTCGTTGCGCCAATGCCGGACATCCCGAAAAACCACCGCAAGTCCCCGCCGAGCCGACGGCTTTCCGATTGACACCGGACCGTCGCCCGCGTTCCGCTCACAACTGACGAAACCATGAGTGTTCCCGCATCCCAAGCCTGGACGGTGGCAAGCTACGTCCTCCGCAACAAAATAAAGGGCCGGAGGAGGTATCCGCTGGTCCTCATGCTCGAGCCGCTCTTCCGGTGCAACCTGTCCTGCGCCGGCTGTGGTAAAATCCAGTATCCCGAGCACATCCTGAAGAAGCGGCTCTCCCCGCAACAATGCTTCGACGCGACCGAGGAGTGCGGAGCCCCGATGGTGAGCATTCCGGGCGGCGAGCCCCTGTTGCATCCCGAGATCGGGGAAATCGTCGAGGGCCTGGCCGAGCGGAGGAAATACATTTATCTCTGCACCAACGCTCTTTTGCTCAAGCGGAAGCTCGATTTGTTCCGGCCCAGCAAATACCTTTCCTTCAGCATTCACCTGGACGGGCTGCAACCCGAGCACGACAAGGCGGTCTGCCGCGACGGCACCTACGAGGTCGCCGTGGAGGGGATCGAGATGGCCCTGGAGCGCGGGCACCGGGTCACCATCAACGCCACGCTGTTCGACGGAACGGATCCGCAGCGGGTGCGTGATTTCTTCGACGAAATGATGAAGCTGGGCGTGGAAGGGCTGATGGTTTCCCCCGGCTACAGCTACCAGAAGGCCCCCGACCAGGAACACTTCCTGGCCCGGGAACGCACGAAAAAGCTCTTCCGCGAAATCCTCGGCAAGCGCAAGCGTTCGTGGAAATTCAACCTCTCGCCGAACTTCATGGAATTTCTCCAGGGAAACGTCGAGTATGACTGCACGCCCTGGGGAAACCCGACCTACAACGTCTTCGGCTGGCAGCGGCCGTGCTACCTGTTGCAGGAAGGCTACGCCAAAACCTTCCGGGAACTCATGGAGACAACCGAGTGGGAGAACTATGGCCACCGCAGCGGAAACGAGGCCTGCCGCGACTGCATGGTTCACTGCGGGTACGAGCCCACCTCGGTGGACGACACCTTCGGCTCGGTATCCGGATTCGCCCGCACCGTCCGGAAATCGATCTTCCCCTGAACCGCCATGCCCCAAGCTGACAAAACCGATCCGAAAACCTCGGCGGGCGGATACACCTCCCCCGAAGGAACCCGTCTCAAGACCGACACCCGCTCCGCCTTGGAGGAGGCCCTGCGCCTCGCGGCGGACTACCGGGGCGACGTGACCGTCCACCGGGCCGACGGCGGCACGGTCGAGGGCTTTCTCTACAACTTTGATCTCAAAACCGATTCGGTGGAAATCTTCGTCAAAGAGTCCGCCCGCGCATCCGAGGCCGGCTCCGTGCCGGCCTCCTCGATCCGGGAGATCCACTTTTCCGGCGAAGACACCGCTTTTGGAAAAAGCTGGGACGACTGGACCGCCAAGTCGGAAAAACAACGAAAAGCCGAAGCCCGGCGCATTGAAGAGGAAATCGCGCGAAAGGGACTGCTTTGAAAACCGGAAGTTCACTCCTTTGCCACTGTTATGAGCCCCGAAACCCAAACACCCCCCGCCGTCGATGCCCCCGTCCGGGGTCATCCCCCTCCGAAGCCTTCCCAACGCCCGGGGGCTTCCCGCGATCTCGATTTCGCTCTGCAGGCGGATTTGCTGAAAAAGGTCTCCCGGACATTCGCGCTCACCATTCCCGAGCTTCCCCTCCCGTTGCGCCACGTCGTGGGCAACGCCTACCTGCTCTGCCGGATTCTCGACACCATCGAGGACGAGCCGGCGCTCGATCCGGAAGAAAAATCCGTCTTCTTCCGCCGCTTCCGCAACCGGGTCATCGACGGAGAAGAGGATGCCGGCTTTGGCGGCGATCTCGCGGCGAAGCTCAGCGACCTGACCGCTCCCGGCGAGCACGAGCTGGTTCGCCGGTCGGCGGAAATCCTGCGAATCACCCGGTCCTTCACCCTCGCCCGGAGAAAGGCGATCAACCGCTGCGTCGATATCATGTCGCGGGGCATGGAACATTTCCAGCGCAAGAAGAACAGCGCGGACCCCGGCCTGGGCGATCTCGGCGAAATGTCCCACTACTGTTACTGCGTCGCCGGAGTCGTGGGCGAAATGCTGACCGATCTCTTCTGCACCCACTCGGCGGAGATCGAAAGCCGGCGCGCCCGGTTGGCGGCCCTGGCACCCGGATTCGGGCAGGGGCTGCAGATGACCAACATCCTCAAGGATATCCACGAGGACCGCAAACGGCGGGCCTGCTGGCTGCCGAAAAGTTTTTTTAACGGCACCGATGCGCTCTCCGCCGGGCCCGACCGGGAGATCCACGAAGAGGAGGCTTTCCGGGAAGGGATCCGGTGCCTGACCGGGGTCGCCCACAACCATTTGAAGGTGGCCCTCGAGTACACGCTCTGCTTCCCCCCCCGCGAAACGGGAATCCGCAAGTTTTGCCTGATGGCCCTCGGCATGGCCGTGCTGACCCTCCGCAAAATCAACGCGAACCCCGCCTTCTCCCTCGGGTCGGAGGTCAAAATCTCCCGCCGCAGCGTCAAGACGACGGTCCTGGCCGCCGATATGCTGGCCCGGCGCGACCGGTTGCTCCGCCGCCTCTTCGCCACCTTGGCAAAACCACTCCCCCGGGTCTTCGAACCGTCGGGAAACGCCCCGCTGCCACAACACGAGCGGGAGGAAGCCCCGGAACCCTGTAGCCGGGGTCGCCGACCCCGGGCCGGGAGTCCGGATCCGCACGCGCAAGCCCCGGAATCCGCCGCCGCCGCCGTCCGCCGCGCCGCCGCCGCCATCCGAAAGAAACAGCGCGGGGATGGGTGCTGGAGCTACGACTTCGAGGCGGATTGCACGATCCCCGCCGAGTATATCCTCATGACCCATTTCGACGGTCGGCGGGACCGGGATCTCGAGGCGGCGATCACCCGTTACCTCCTCCGCCGCCAAGGCGCCGACGGGGGCTGGCCCCTCTACTTCGGGGGCAAGGCGGACATCAGTTGCACGGTAAAAGTCTATTACGCGCTGAAGCTGGCGGGGATCGACCCGGAATCGGAGCCCATGCGGCAGGCGCGCCAATGCACCCTCTCCCTCGGCGGCGCCGCCCGGGCCAATGTGTTTACCCGGATCACTCTGGCGATCTTCGGGCAGGTGCCGTGGCGCGCCGTGCCTTTCATACCGGTTGAAATCATGCTCCTGCCGCGGTGGTTTCCCTTCCACCTGAGCAAAGTCGCCTACTGGTCCCGGACCGTCATGGTGCCGTTGTTCGTCCTCTGCTCCCACAAGGCCCGCGCGCAAAACCCGACCGGTATCGGCATTGCCGAACTCTTCATCACCCCGCCCGACCGGGAGCGGCATTATTTCCCCACCCGCTCCCGCCTGAACCGGGCTTTTCTCCTGCTGGAGCGAAGCGCCCGCCTCTGCGAACCGCTCATCCCCCCGCCGCTCCGCCGCCATGCGACCCGGCGGGCCATCCGGTGGGTCTCCGAACGCCTGAACGGGCGGCACGGGCTCGGAGCCATTTTTCCGGCCATGGTCAACGCCTACGAGGCACTGCTCGTCGCGGGGACCGACCCCGGAGATCCGAGGGTGCGCGAAGCCCGGCAGGCCCTCGACGATCTGGTGATCCGGCGGGGCGACGAAGCCTACTGCCAGCCATGCGTCTCCCCGGTCTGGGACACGGCGCTGGCGGCGCTCGCCCTGCAGGAAACCGGAGCCGACGACGACCGTGAAGCCGCTTCGCGCGGGCTGGAGTGGCTCGAGAAACGGCAGTTGGTGGACGATCCCGGCGACTGGAGCGAGGCGCGCCCCGATCTGCCCGGGGGTGGCTGGCCCTTCCAGTTCGAGAACGCTTTCTATCCGGATCTGGACGACACCGCGCTGGTGGCCTTCGCCATGTGGCGCCAGGATCCCCGGCACTACCAAACCCCCATCGCCCGCGCCACCCGGTGGCTGGCCGGCTTGCAGTCCCGCAACGGCGGCTTCGCCTCGTTCGAAGTCGATAACACCCACTACTACCTCAACGAAATCCCCTTCGCCGACCACGGCGCGCTCCTCGATCCGCCGACCGCCGATGTGAGCGCCCGTTGCGCCATGCTCTTCGGCGCTCTCGCAAACAGCGGCCCGCCGCTCGACCTGGCCCGACCCCTGGAGCGGATTCTCGACTATCTCCAACGCGAGCAGGAAGACGACGGCAGCTGGTTCGGCCGCTGGGGCACCAACTACATCTACGGCACCTGGTCCGTCCTCCTCGCCCTCGAGCAATGTCCCGGCACTCCGCCGGGGCCGCGCGAAAGGGCCGTCTCCTGGCTGCTCGCACACCAGCGCCCCGACGGAAGCTGGGGCGAGACCAACGACAGCTACGAAGATCCCGCCCTGCGCGGACAAGGCGAGCGCGGGACCGCCTTCCAGACCGCATGGGCCCTGCTCGGCCTGATGGCCGCCGGAGAGGGCCGCTCCGCGGCGGTGGAGCGCGGGGTGCGTTACCTGCTCGAGTGCCGGAACGAAGAGGGCCTGTGGCACGATCCCGACTTCACCTGCCCCGGCTTTCCCCGTGTGTTCTACCTGAAATACCACGGCTATACCGACTACTTCCCGCTCTGGGCACTGGCCCGCTACGCGCGGGAAAATCCGGCCGCCGGGGAGGAAGCGGCTTCCGGAGCCTGACCCGCGCCCCGTTCATGCCCACGGTCGGCATTGTTTCCGCGCTTTCCTTCGAAGCCCGCACCCTCTCGCCGAAAAAGCTCCGGCGCAATCGCGTCATTCCCCTCGGCCCCGGCCTCCTCCTGGTCTGGTCCGGCATGAACGCGCGGGCGACCGGGGAGGCGGCCGAAATCCTCGCCGCACACGGTTGCGATCTCCTTCTGAGCTGGGGAGTCGCCGGGGCGCTCGCCCCGGGCCTTCGCCGCGGCGATCTCGTCCTGCCCACCCACGTCCTCGGCGCGGACGGCACCCGGCATCACCCGGATTACGATTTTGGCAAGTCCTTCGCCCGGCTTCTGCCCGCCAGCGTCCATCGCCACCGCGGGCCGATCGCCGAAGCGGACCGACCGGTCGCGGACCCATCCGAAAAGCACGCCCTCGGCGGACGGACCGGGGCGGTCGCCGTGGACATGGAGAGCGCGGCCATCGCCCGGATCGCCCTTCGCCATGGCATCGGCTTCCACGCCGTGCGTGTGATCATCGACGAGGTCGATACCGTCCTGCCCTCTTTTGTCGTGGATCAAAACTCTCCGCCGCCGCGCGGGGCGTGGCGAATCCTCCCGGCCCCCCTGCGCCGACCGGGGGAGATCCCCCAACTGCTGCCGTTGATGCGCGGCTACCTGGCCGCCCGCCGTAGCTTGAAAACGCTCGCCGGTGTCTTGCGGGCGGCGGCGCAGCCGCCATCCTCACCGAACGGATCATCTTCATGAAACGCACGGAAAAATGGCTGGCCGCCTGGTGGCGTCTGCTCGATCGATACGGGCTTGCCCTGGCGGCGGGCGTGCTCGGTCTCAGCCTGCTCGCCGCCATTTACACGGCGAACCATCTCGGCCTCAACACCCGCACATCGGAAATGTTCGCCCCGGATCTGCCCTTCCGGGTCGCGAAAGAGCGGTTGAACGCCGAATTTCCGCAACAAAACAACCGGATCATCGCCGTGCTCGAGTTTGGCGGACCCGAGAAAAACCGCGCCATGGCCGGGGAATTCGCCGCCCGGCTGGCGGAACACGAACAGGTCATCGGGGAAGTGTTTTACCACGAAGAGGAGGATTTTCTCGTCCGGCACGGATTGCTCTACGCGGACACCGGAGAGCTGGAAACCTATGCCAACCGCCTCGCCGAAGCCCAGCCTTTCCTCTCCGCACTCATCGGCGACCCCACCTTGCGCGGCCTTTTCCGCAGGCTCACCCAGGTGCTCACCCGGGAGGAGGGCCTCGACTCGACCGCGGCGGACAAGTTTCTCGCCGCCACCGCCACGGCCATGGACGCCGCCGTCGCCGGTCGGCCCCACACCTTTTCCTGGGAGGCCTTCCTGCGCGAGGACGGGGACGACGCTCCCTCCGCATTGCTCCTTTTCATCCGACCGCGGATGGACTTTTCCCGGCTGCTCCCCGCCGGAACCGCCATGGAGGTCGTCCGAAGTACCGCCGACGAACTGATCGCCGAAACCGGGACCCCGGGCCGCATCCGCCTCACCGGGGATGTGGCGCTCGGCTACGAGGAAATGCAGGCCGCCAAGCAGGGCAGCCTCCGGGCGGCCCCGCTCGCCTTCGGTCTGGTGGCGCTCATCCTTTACCTCGGGCTGCGATCCCCCCGCCTCATCGCCGCAAGCTTGATCTCACTGGCGTGCGGCCTCGCGCTCACCGCCGGGCTGGCCACCCTGCTGGTCGGCACCCTCAACATGATCTCCCTCGCCTTCGCCGTGCTCTACATCGGGCTCGGCGTGGATCACGCCGTCCACTTCAGCCTGTTCTATCGCAACCGGGTTACCGAAGGCGTGTCGAACCGTGCCGCACTCGAAGAGGCCGTCCGCAAAATCGGGGGGGCGCTCGCCCTTTGTTCGGCCACCACCTCCATCGGATTCTTCGCTTTTGTCTTCACGGATTTCCAGGGGGTGTCAGAGCTGGGCATCATCGCCGGAAGCGGCATGCTGGTCAGTCTCGCCGTCAGCCTCACCCTGCTGCCGGTCTTTCTCAAATTTTTTCCCGTCCGCGCGAAGCTCCGGAAAGACCCCGGGGCGGTCCCCCGCGGCGACTCCGGGGTCGGGCGGCTGCTGTATCTGCCCGAAAAATACGAGCGCCCAATTCGCATCGCCTCCCTGGTTCTCGGCGCGGCGGCTTTGTTCGTCCTGCCGCACCTCGCCTTCGACACCGATCCGCTGAACCTTCGGGACCGGCACAGCGAATCGGTGGATACCCTGTTCGATCTCGTGGACCGGGAACGCATCTCCCCGTGGACCATCGAACTGCTCGTCGACGATCCCGGCGAGGCCCGCGAGGCCGCCGCCCGGCTCGGCGATATACCGGGAGTCGCCCGGGTGGTCTCGTTGCACCGATTCCTTCCCGACAATCAGGAGGAAAAGCTGGAGAAGGTTTCCTCGCTCGCGCTCATTCTCGGCGGCATGTTCCCCGAGCCCGGAAGCCGCACCCCGGAAGTGACCGCCGCCGGGCGGATCGGGGCTCTCTCGGAATCGCGGTCGGCCCTGGCCGAATCCGAAGTCGCAGCGAACCCTGTGCGGCAACGGTTCCGGGAGAGCCTCGACCGGTTCCTGGCCGCACTCGCCGACCGACCGGATGGGGAACGCAACGAACTGCTCGCGCGGCTGGAGCGGAGCCTGCTGGAAACCTTCCCCGCCGCCATGGAGAACCTGCGGCTCTCCCTCGAGGCGGATTTCGTCGAGCCCGGGGACCTGCCCGAAAGCATCGCCCGGCGCTGGGCCAACGAGGCGGGCCTCCACCGGATCCAAGTATTCCCCGATCCGGCCCTGCGCTCGCACGAAGAGCTGCGCTCCTTCGCCCGACGCATCCGCTCGGCGTATCCGGAGGCCACCGGCGACCTCATCGTCAACATCGAATCCGGCCGGGTCGTCACCCGCGCCTTCCGGGAGGCCTTTTTTTACGCGCTCGCGGCGATCCTGCTGATCCTCGCGGTGTACACGCGCTCGTGGCGGGACACCGGGCTCATTCTCCTGCCGCTGGCCCTCTCCGCCGCCCTGACGGGTGCCTGCATGGTGTTGCTGGACATCCCCCTCAATTTCGCCAACGTCATCGCCCTGCCGCTGCTCCTCGGCTACGGCATCGACAACGGAATCCACGTGCTCCACCGCCACCGGATCATGGAACCCGGCGAACCGTTCCTCGGCACCAGTACCGCCCGGGCCGCTCTCCTGGCCACCCTCACCACCATCTTCAGTTTCGGCACACTAATCGTTTCCCCGCACGCGGGCACCGCCAGCATGGGAATCGTCCTCACGCTCGGCCTCGCCTTCACCCTCCCGGCCACCCTGCTGGTGCTTCCCGCCTTTCTCCAATCAAAGAAAAAGTGAGTGCATAAACAGCCGATGGTGGACACCTCCGTTACGCGCCCCGCGCTTCACTCCTTGCCACATCTCTATGATCGAAAAAGAAAAGGTTGAGAACCTTCAAGAACCGTTTAGGTTTCCATGTATGAATGCACGTTATCTTACCGCAGCAGATGGAAGCAGGACTGATGTAGTAATCCCAGTTGCTGATTATGAGGAGCTAATGGAAGACCTTCAGGATCTAGCAGTTATTGCTGAGCGGAGAGAGGAACCGTCGATTTCCCTCGCCGAAGTGAAAAAGAAATTGAAAGAGGATGGGCTACTATAACGTCCGCCTTAAAAAGTCTGCGGAAAAGGATCTTCGGCGTATCGAAAAATCCAGAGTTCCAAGCCTGATCGCAGCAATTGAAAAGCTGGAGGAGAATCCCAGGCCACAGGGATGCAGGAAACTAGTAGGCTCAGACAATTCCTATCGTATTCGCATCGGTGATTATCGAGTCGTTTACCTTGTTGATGATGCTGTTTACGTTGTCGAGGTTGAGCGGGTGCGACATCGGAAGGACGTTTACAGATAAGTTCGATCAAGGCGCTGGTGGACAACTCCGTTACGCGCGCCGCGCTTCACTCCTTGCCACGGCTCACCGTTACGCTTCAACCCCCGGGGCGATCGCACTTTCTCGCCTCCAGCCAGGCCACCGCCTCCGCCAGAGCGTCCTCCACCGGGATTGGCGCCACCCCCAGGGTTTCGCGCAGGGGAGTCGAATCGCACCAGAGAGAAGTGCGCGCCAGCCGCACCCCCTCCCGCGAGACGACCGGCGGGTGCCCGGTCAACCGCGCTCCCGCCTCGGCGGCGACCGCGACCGCTCCGGCGGCGGCGGCGGGAATGCGCCGCCCGGGGATTTTCACCCCCGCCACCGTGCGCAACATCGCGAGGAATTCGCTCAAGCGGAGATTTTCCCCGCCGAGAATGAACCGGTCGCCCCGTTCCCCCAGTCGGCAGGCCTGGATATGGCCCTCCGCGACATCCCGCGCCGCCACCAGATTCAGCCGACATTCGAGGTAGAAGGGCGGCGGTTGGAACAAAAACTGTTCGATCATCCGCGCCGGGGCCGTCCGGTTGCGGTCGCCCGCCCCGATCGGCGCGGTCGGATAGACGATCACCACGGGAAAGCCCTCGTCCGCCGCCGCCCGCGCCACACGCTCCGCCCGCCACTTGGACTTGGTGTACGGCCCGGCCATCGAGTCCTCGGGGGGCAGATCTCCGCCGGGCGCGATCAACACGTCCGTCCGCGTGCCCTGCGGGCGCAGGATTGCTTCCGTCGAGGTGTACACCAGCTTTTCCACCGAGGCCCGGCGGGATTCCTCCAGCACGATGCGGGTGCCCTCGTGGTTGATCCGCCCGTAGGCACTCTCGTCCCGGCTCCAGAGGTGGGCCAGGCCGGCGACATGCAGGACGAACCGCACCCCCCGCAGAGCGGCCGCCACCGTCCCTCGATCCAGGATCGAGCCGCGCACCCATTCCAGACCGGGCTCCCCGATCGCCGCGGGCTCGCACGGATCCAACACCCGCACGGCCTCCCCCTCCTCCAGCAGGCGGGAAACGATCGCCCCGCCGATGAAGCCGGAGCCCCCCGTCACAAGATAACGAACCTTTTCCAATTGAGTCACCGCCTTTCCACCTTTTCCTAACCCACTGGAACTACCCGCATGAAGAAAAACGCGCAACCTTTCTCGCACCCGCTCCACGGAGCCGACTTGAAGACCCTTCTCACCGTCCGCACCCTCTACGGCCCGCCCGATCATCCGCGCGGCCGCCGCCGTTTCGCGGCCGCCCTGCTCAGCGCCGCGCTCCGGCTTCCGTTCACGGCGACGGAGAAGGCCTGGGTCGGGCTTACCCGCGGCCGCCTGCCGCCCATGGAGCCGCCGCTGTTCATCGTGGGTCACTGGCGGAGCGGGACCACCCATCTTTTCAACATCCTGGGCGAATCGCCCCGCTTCCAAACCATCTCGCCCGTCACGGCCGGCCTCCCCTGGGATTTCCTCATTTTGGGCCGCCTGCTGAAACCGTTGCTCGAAAAGACCATTCCCCGCGACCGGATCATCGACAACGTCCCCGTCACCCCCCGGTCGCCGCAGGAAGACGAGATCGCCCTCGCCAGCATGACGGACCAATCGTACTACCATGGTCTCTATTTCCCGCGGCACCTGCGCGAGAGCATCGGCAAAAACCTTTTTTTCGACGACGCATCGCCCGCGGACCGCGAGCGGTGGGCGGCCACCGTGCGGTACTTTCTGGAGAAAGTGTCCCGGCTCGGAAAACACCGCCGGCTACTCCTGAAAAACCCCCTCTACACCGCCCACATTCCTCTCCTGCGGGAAATGTTTCCCGGCGCCCGGTTCATCCACATCCACCGCCATCCCCGCGAGGTCATCCGCTCGACCCGCAATTTCTACCGGAAACTGCTGCCCTGGCTCGCCCTCCAGCAATTCTCTCCGGACGGCATCGACGACATCATCTTCGAAATCTACGACCGCATGATGAGGAAACTCGCCGCCGACACCGCCGACATCCCCCCGGACCGATTCCTCGAAATCCCCTTCCGCGATCTCGAAGCCGACCCCATGCCCGTCCTGGAAAGTCTCTTTTCCCGTCTGGAGATCGCCGGCTGGGAAGAATCGGCGGAGCCCATGGCCGCTTATCTCCGGTCGATCCGCCACTACCGGAAAAACCAATACCCGCCGGACGCGGAAGACGATCGGACGATCCACCGGCGGGCGAAATTCGCCTTCGAGCGCTGGGGCTACCCGCCGGGGGACTGAAAATGGCGTTTTGCGCGATATTGAATAACGAAAAGTCGAAAATACCCGACAAAAATCTTGAATAAACCTGGTTGAGAGCCAATTTTGAAAAGATTAGGTGACAAATGAATATTTTTGAAATAGCGCATTTGGTTCGGGCGAAACGGCGCGAGAAGGGCTGGACGCAAGGCGAACTTGCCAGGCGTGCCGACGTTTCCCGGCAATTGGTGTCGGACTTCGAGAACGGCAATCTCGATGAAATCGGGTTTATGAAAATCGGACGGATGTGTCTGCAACTGAAACTGG
>CAZDRT010000026.1:0-23153 GCA_964507815.1 uncultured Puniceicoccaceae bacterium | reverse complement strand
AGCGTCCGAAAAAGAAGTCGGCACCCCACAGACTGCGCAAATCAACTGCCAAAGGGGCCAGAGCAAGAAAATCAGCGTAGCTGTTTTTTATTCATCGGCGATGCGTGGTCGCGGAGCATCCTGCCCCGTAAAAATTAGGGAAAAATTAGGGACACCCATAAACTTTATCACTCAAATTGGGACTCTAATAAATAGTCATATTCGCTACGGTCGAAGCTTCCGATTGCCAAATCCGGCAGTCTCCAGCCTCCAATCTTCTCTCCGTCCACCTCGGAAAGCTCCGCTCACTCCACGATTCCCCCGGAAGTTTTCGAAACCATCGAGGAAATTCTTCGGTTACGCCCCCTTTTTCGTGCAGCGATACAGAATCTCGCTACCTCCTCTTCCGCGAAATCAGCTCTGCCCCCGCCTCTTCGCATAGGCGAGCAGTTGCTCGGCACGTCCGGCAATCCGGTGAAAGAGACTGCCGTAAACCGCCACATTTTTTGCCCACTCGCTGGCGTCCAGCCCGTAGCGATCCAACACGCTCTCCACTCCCACCGGAATATAGCCCGGCTTGTCCACCCGGATATTGTGTCCGGTCCATTCCACCAGAGTGACGTAGGCCTCTTCGGCCATGCCACGGAAGGGACTGTCCTCTCCGCCAAACGTTACAAGCCATTGACTCCGCTCCTTGCGTCTTTCCTCACGGGAAATTTCCCGTCTCTGGGCCTGGGCCGGATTCTTCACTTCCCCCAGCCTCTCCAGTCGATTTTTGGCCCGACGCGAGACCACCCGATCATAGATGCTCGTGAATTCGCTGTCCTCCAGCGTGTCGGCCATCTTTGCCCGCACCGGGTTCAAGTCCACATAAGCCATACAGGCCAATATCGCTCCCTCGTCCATCAGGCGCTGACCCCCGGAACAACCGACACCAACGCTCCGCCACCTCGTCTGCACTCCATTGGTCCACCCGCTCCGGGCGCACCCGCAGAACCACATGCAGGTGATTCGACATCACCGCATAGGAAAAAATCTCCACGCCAAACAAGCCGCTTAGCGACTCCAGCCGTTCGCGCACCCATTCCCGGCGATGCTCGTAATTGCGCCCGGAATAAGAATCCTCCCCACACAGAAAAGCCCTCCTGACGCAGCGGCTCATGCAATGATACACCCCGGTCTCCTCATTCGCTTCGCTTCTTCGCTTTGCGATAAGCATCTGACCGATCCCGCTTTCCAACCGTAATCACAATAACGGATACCTCTCCTTCATCGACCTCGTAAACCAGTCGATAGCCCGCGGAGCGCAGTTTGATTTTGTAGTGGTTTTTGAATCCGGTCAGTCGATCTGGTGGAACAACAGGATTTTCCAGTCGCTCTTTCAGTTTTTTCTTCAGCTGCTCTCGAATCGTGGATCCGATCTTGTTCCACTCTTTCAGAGCGCTCGGTAGAAACTTCAGCTTATAGCTCATCAAGAACTACTTCTTTGGCTAAGGATCGCTCCGCTTCTCTTTCCTCGATGATGGCCATCAATTCCTGATCCTCGATTAAATTGCTGATCCATTCGAAAGCCTCCGCCGGTATTAGGTAAGCGGTGGGTTTGTTGTGGTTCAAGATAGCGACCGCCTCGCCGCCCGCTTGTTCGATCAGCTGACTCGGATTTTTCTTCAACTCGGAAATGCTGGCTGAATAAGGACTTAATATAGGACTCATAATTGGTCGAAATTAAGGATTTCTATTCATCTTTCAAGTTTTTTTCCGCGGCCCATAGCAGGCCTTTAATGGTCACTCCCGGACTTCCGGTCGGGTCCACTCCGCGTTGTTCTCCGAACTACGCACCACGGCCTCGATGAAGGCCATGCCGCGGACGCCGTCGTGGATCGTGGGATAATCCGTGGCCCAGGGCGGAGGCTCCTCCCCGGCGAGGTCGGCGGCGATGTGAGCGGCGAAGTTGCGGTAGATGTTGGCGAAGGCTTCAAGATATCCCTCCGGATGGCCGAAAGGCGTCCGGGTGTGGGCGGCGGCGGTTTCGGCCACATAATCGTTGCCCGTCCGGTAGATTTCCGTCGGTCGGTCGAGGTGCTTCACGAGGAGGGTGTTGGGCTCCATCTGATGCCACTCGAGGCCACCCTTCTCCCCGTAAATCCGGATGTTGAGGGCGTTCTCCTCTCCGGCGGAGATCTGCGAGGCGTGCAGGATGCCTTTGGCACCCCCGTCGAAGCGCAGGAGGACGTTTCCATCGTCGTCGAGCGGACGTCCCTCCACAAACCGGGTCAAATCCGCCGCCAATTCGCTTATCCGGAGACCGGTGATGTACTCGGCCAGATTCTCGGCGTGGGTTCCGATATCCCCCATGCAGCCCGCCGCACCCGAACGCGCGGGATCGGTCCGCCAGGAGGCCTGCTTCTGGCCGTCCCGCTCGATCGGCATGGCCAGCCAGCCCTGGGGATACTCCACCACGACCTTGCGGATCGGGCCGATCACCCGGTCGCGGACGAGTTCCCTGGCCTGCTTGACCATCGGATACCCGGTGTAGTTGTGGGTCAGGCCGTATTTCAGCCCGGTGGAACCGACCAACCGGGCCAGCTCGACGGCTTCCCGGAGATCGAGGGTCGCGGGCTTGTCGGAAAGCACATGGAACCCCGCTTCGAGGGCTGCCTTCGCCACCGGGAAGTGGACGTGGTTCGGCGTCACGATGGCGACGAAATCCATGCGCTCGCCTTCGGGCAGGGCGGCTTCTTTCTCCATCATCGCGGCATAATCGGCGTAGCAGCGCTCTTCCGGGAGAAATAGTTCTCGCCCGGAAGCCTTCGCCCGCTCCGGATCGGAGCTGAACGCTCCGCAGACCAGCTCGACCTGGCCGTCGATCGCGGCGGCGATGCGGTGGACCGCGCCGATGAAAGCACCCTGGCCGCCGCCGACCATACCCATGCGGATTTTCCGTTGAATCGTCATGTCCGCTTCCTCCTATTGTTTCGATTTTTCGAAAGCCGCGTCGAACGCGGTCGCGTTGGGCTGGAAATCGATCCCCCGCGTAAATTCAGACGCCTCGGTTCCCCCGTGGACGCGGTCCATCCGGGTATCCTCCCACTCGATGGAAAGCGGTCCGGCGTAGCCGATGTCGTTCAGCGCCACGATAATTTCCTCGAAATCGATATCCCCCCGGCCCATGGAACGGAAGTCCCAGTAACGGCGGGGATCGCCGAAATCGGTGTGCCCGCCGAAGACCCCCGCCGTCCCGTCGCCGTGGCCCCACCAGGCGTCCTTCATGTGAACATGGTGGATGCGGTCGGCGAAGCGGCGGATGAACCCGACATAATCGACCCCCTGGTAGCCGAGATGGCTGGGGTCGTAGTTGAAGCCGAAACGCTTGTGCCCGCCGACGGCGGCCAGGGCTCTCTCCGCCGAAGCCGTGTCGAAAGCGATCTCGGTCGGATGCACCTCGAGTCCGAAGTTCACATCCACCTCTTCGAAGACATCGAGAATCGGGAGCCATCGGTCGGCGAAATCCTTGTATCCGGCTTCCAGAAACTCCTGGGAAGTCGGAGGAAACGCGTAGAGGGCGTGCCATACCGACGAACCGGTGAAGCCGTTGACGACCGGATGGACGACCGCCTCATCCGGTCGGGCGTCGAAGAATTTCCGGGCCGCCCGCGCGGTGTCCTTCATCTCCCCGGCGGCGCGCCGGCGGACTCCCTCGGGATCGCCGTCGCCCCAGACGGCGTCGGAGAGGATCGCCCTGTGGCGGTCGTCGATCCGATCGCAGACCGCCTGCCCCACGAGGTGGTTGGAGATGGCATGGCAGGACAACCCGTGCGCGGCCAGCTTCTCCCAGAGGGCGGGGATGTAGCCGTCCTCGCCGAGGGCGCGACCCACTTCGAAGTGATCGCCCCAACAGGCCAACTCAACCCCGTCGTAGCCCATCTTTTTGACGAGCGGCAAAAGTTCATCCAGCGGCAAATCCGCCCACTGGCCGGTGAAGAGGGTAACGGTTCGACTCATCCGGGAAGTCTAGCCGAAAGAGACCGGATTGACAATGCCCGGAGCCCGCGAATATTGTGCGGAATTCGTCATGAAAGAGAATGACCTCTCCGCCCGGTTCCCGGACCTCCCGCTCTGGGATCTCTTTGACGACGTAATCTTCTGGATCAAGGACCGCGCAGGAACCTTCCTCTGGGTGAACCAGGCCTTCGCCGAACAGGCGGGCGTTGACCGGGCGGCGGTGGTCGGCACGAAGGACAGCGACTGGTTTTTCAACGAACTCGCCTCGGTTTACATGCGCGACGACTCCCGCGTGGTCGGCGGCGGCCAGCCGTTGATCAACAAACCGGAACTGGTCATGCGGGTGGACGGCGGCATCGGATGGCACAGCACGAGCAAATTCCCGTTCCGCGACAACGCCGGGAAAGTCCTCGGGACCTTCGGGATGAGCCGCCCGATGGAAGCGGAGACCGGACTCCCTGTCGAGTACGCGGATTTGTCCGAAATCGTCACCCATGCCCGGGCCAACGTGGGGAAAGGCCTCTCGGTCGGACAACTGGCCCGATCGCTCCACCTCTCAATCTCGACGCTGGAGCGCTGCACCCGGCGACACCTGGGAATCACGCCGCGAAAACTCCTGCAGCGGACCCGGATGCATCGGGCGAGGCATCTCCTCACGACCTCCACTCTCCGGATCGGCGAGATCGCACGCGCCTGCGGCTACGAAAGCTTCTCCGCCTTCTCCCGCGCGTTCCGCAGCCATTACGGTCGGGCACCGGGGAAATTCCGACCCCTGTAGGCGGTCTCGCCGAGGCCGCTCCCCCGCTTTCCACTCTGACGCCGTGGGACAGGAGTGTCCCACCTCCTTACCGATGAGCCCCTGCCGGAGGGTGGACACTCCTGTCCACCGCATTTCCTTCATCCACTCGGGACTCCACTCTGACGCCGTGGGACAGGAGTGTCCCACCTCCTTACCGGAGGGTGGATACTCCTGTCCACCGCATTTCCGTCATCCACTCGGGACTTCAACCCTCCGCCTCATCGATCACACCCCTGCCCTTGCCAATAGAAACAAAGCGTGGGATGATCCCGGTTTCCGCAATGAACATCATTTTCCGCGTCTCGAACTACCTTTTCCGCTATCGGGCCCTTTTCTTTCTGACCCTGGCTCTGGCCATCGGGAGCACCGCTTTCGGCATCGCCGTGCCGAAGGGGATCCAGTACATCGTCGATAACTTCATCGCCGAGAACCGGACGGGGATGCTGGCCGCCGGAGTCGGAGCGATCCTCGCCGCCTTCGCCCTGCAGGAAATTCTGAACTGCTTCCGGATCCGCGTGAACAACACGCTCGAGCAGAAGGTGCTGCTCCACCTGCGCCGGGATCTCCACAACAAGCTCCTCGCCCTGCCGATCGGCTTCTTCGACCAGCGCAAGAGCGGGGACGTGGCCTCGCGGGTCATCGACGACGTCACCGAGGTGGAGCGCGCCCTCCTCGACGGAACCGAGCAGGGATCGGTGGCCGTGCTCCGGATCCTCGGAATCACCATCATTCTCTTCGCGATGCAACCGCTTCTGGCGGCCCTGGTCCTGGTGCCGATTCCGCTGCTCTTCCTACTCGCCTACCGGCACGCCAAAATAACCCGGAAAAACTGGAGACAGGTCCGCGACAGCTCGGGCCTCCTCAACAGCCTTCTGGTCGAGGACATCCAGGGCAACCGGCTGATCCAGAGTTTCAACCTGACCCGGCGGGAATCGGACCGGTTCCGCGATCAGTCCCTCGACCTGCGGACGAAGACCCTGCGGGCCATGTACCGATACTCCAAATACATCTCCTCGGTGCAGTTCATCTCGAGCCTCGGCGTGGTGGCGGTGGTCGGCCTCGGCGGCCTGATGACCATGCGCGGCGAACTCAGCATGGGGCAGTTCGTCGCCTTCAACATCTACTGCACGATGCTCTATCAGCCGATCTTCCAGCTCAACGCCCTGAACCACATGATCTCCGCCGGGAAAGCGGCCGGGGAGCGGGTCTTCGAGATCCTCGATCATCCGGTCGATATCGAAAACCCTCCCGACCCCGCGCCCTTTCCGGAGCCGCCGGTCAGCGTGGAGTTCGCGCACGTCGAGTTCTCCTACGCCGAGCGAAGTCCCGTCCTGCACGATTTCCACCTGACCCTCCCGAGTGGAAAAGTGACCGCACTCGTCGGCCACACCGGCGCCGGCAAGAGCACCATCGCCAACCTGGTCCTGCGCTACTACGACGTCTCCTCCGGAGCGGTCCGGATCAACGGCACCGACGTCCGGGGCATGGATCTCGGCTCGCTCCGCAGCCGCATCGGCGTGGTCGCCCAGGACCCCTTTCTCTTCGACGCCTCGGTGCGCGACAACCTCCTCCTCGCCCGGATGGACGCCGGCGAGGACGAGATATGGGAGGCGCTCCGGGGCGCGTCGGCGGCCGATTTCGTCCGCAGGCTGCCCGCCGGACTCGACACCCTCATCGGCGAACGGGGAATCCGCCTGAGCATGGGAGAAAAACAGCGCCTGACCATCGCCCGTGTCCTCCTCCGCAACCCCCCGCTGGTCATCCTCGACGAGGCGACCTCCAGTGTCGATACCATCACCGAACGGCAAATCCAGGCCGCCCTCGACCGGCTGGTCGAACACCGCACCGTCCTGGTCATCGCCCACCGGCTCTCCACCGTCCGCCAGGCCGACCAGATCGTAGTGCTGGAGCAAGGACGCATTCTCGAAAAAGGCGACCACGCAACGCTGCTCGCGCTGGGCGGCCACTACGCGGAACTCTGGAGCCACCAGACCGACCTGATCCCGACATGAGACCTGCCGGCGGGATTCCCCGCGCACGCGCGTGTGTGTGTGTGCAAAGGGGGGGGGTTGCTCATCCCGGAAATCACTGGTTACGCCCGGTCCGCTCCCTCCGGCATGTTTTCGAGGAGGGGCCGTTCGGGGCTGTAGGCGGGGAACTGGAGGGTCACGACCGTGCCCTCGCCGGGGCGGCTGTCGATGGCGATGCTCCCGTGGTGGTCGCGCATGATCCGCTGCACGACCATCATGCCCAGCCCGTTGCCCGTGTCCTTGGTCGTAAAGTAGGGCTGGAACACCCGGGGGATGTCCTCGGGCTCGATCCCTTCTCCGGTGTCGGCGAACATGAGGAAAACGTGCTTCGGGTCCTTCCGCCAGCGGATCCGGATCCGCCCCCCGCCGGGCATGGCCTCGACCGCGTTTTTCAAAACGTTGAAGTAAACCTGCTTGAGCTGGTCCGGATCGGCGGCCACCGGGGGGGTCATGGCCTCCAGATCGACGACCACGTCGATCCCCCTTTCCTCGAAAAGACCGCCCTCGACTTCGAGGACCTCGCTGAGGACCGCGACCAGATCGACCTTCCGCAGATCGGGCGGGTGGGGGCGGATGGCCGCGAGAAAGTGGGTGATGATGCCGTCGAGCCGTTCGACCTCGCGCGTGCAGATTCCGAGGGATTTCGTCGTGCGATCGACGATCTCCGACGTTTCGAGCTTCTCGATCTGCCGGCGGATGAGCTGCAGGTGGATGGTCAGGGAATTCAGCGGGTTCCCCAGTTCGTGGGCCACCCCGGCGGCGAGCGTCATGATCGAGGCGATTTTTTCGTTTTCGATCAGCTCCTCGGTGGAGTGCTTCAGCTCGGTCACGTCCGAAAAGACCACCACCGTACCCTCGACGAGCCGATGGTCGCCGGTGTCCTCGAGCGGCACCAGGTACACCCGCAGGACCCGGGTCTCCGGATAGTGGATCTCGACTTCGCACGAGGCGGAAAATCGCTCCGGATTGGCCGATTCCGGATCGATCTCGAGGGCGTGGGACAATTCCGGAACCCGCCGCCAGAGGTTCGACCGACCGATTTCGCTGCGGCGCAGCGCGAGGAAGCGGAAGGCCGCCTCGTTGGCGTACTGGATGACGCTCTCGCCGTCGAGGACGAGGATGCCGTCGCGGATGATGTCGAAAACGCTCTCGAGCAGGTGCCGGTCGCGGACCAGCCGTTTCACGAGGATGGCGAGGTTGTTCTCGTCGAGATCCTCGAGGCGTCCGAAGATGCGCTCGAGGCCTTGGTTGCGGTTCCGGGCCATGGGTCGGTCAGCTGCCGCGTGCGGCCATTCTCGTTCCGATGAGTGCGATCAAATCGCGGCCGAGCGATTGTTTCGCAGCCGGCGGCCAGTCGAGGCGGAATCCGTCCGGCCCGAGGACGGTCAGGCGGTTCGTGTCGGTCGCGAAGCCGGCGTCCGCGCCGCCGACCAGATTGGCGACGACCAGGTCGAGATTCTTTTCCTCGAGTTTCCCCCGGGCGTAGGTTTCGAGGTCGTTGGTCTCGGCGGCGAAGCCCACGACGAACTGGTCCCTCTTGCGCCAGGTCACCGCTTTGAGGATGTCAATGACCGGTTCCATTTCGAGCGTGAGCTGGGCCGATCCTTTCTTTTCCTTCCGCTCCATTGGATGTTTGGGGCGGAAATCGACGACCGCCGCCGTCATGATGAGCACGTCGCAGGCGTCGAAGACCGCGTCCACCTGGTGATACATTTCCTCCCCGGTCTCGACGGGGTAGAGGATGGTTTCGGGCGGCTCCGTCAGATGGGTCGGGCCGCTGATGAGATCGACCGTCCAGCCGGCCTCGACGGCCGCGGCGGCGATCGCGAAGCCCATCTTGCCGGTGGAGGGATTGGAGATGAAGCGGACCGGGTCGATCGGTTCGCGGGTGGGGCCGGCGGTGACGACGCAACGGATGGGATTCGGAGGATTCACGCTGAAACGGGTGGTTCGATGGGATGGACGGGGAGGGTGGTTCGGAAAAACATCGAAATTACCTTTACCCCGGAAAGCTGTCACGATTATTTCCCGGGTGTGGCATCCAACGAGAAAAAAGCGGAGAATCCGTGGCTGAACTTCGGTTTCAACCTGGTCATCCCGTCCCTCCTTCTCATCAAGGGGGACGATTGGTTCGGCGGGGGGCTGGCGGCCCTGCCCTTCGAGCCGGCGACCAGCCTGTTCGTCATCGCCCTGGCTTTTCCGCTCGGGTACGGGATCTATGATTTCGCCCGTCGGCGCGTCTGGAACTTTCTGTCGATCCTCGGCATTATCGGGGTCCTGCTCACCGGCGGGATCGGCCTGCTCAAGCTTCCGCCCTCCTGGGTGGCCGTCAAGGAAGCGGCGATACCGGGCCTCCTCGGGGTCGCGACGCTGGTGTCCGCCTTCACGAAGTATCCGCTGGTGCGCGCTTTTTTGTATCGGCCTGAGATTTTCCGTGTGGACCGAATCCGCAAACGCCTCGAGGAGCGGGGTACGGGCCCGGGCTTCGATCGCCTGATGCGGCGCACGACCCATCTTCTGGCGGTTTCCTTTTTCCTCAGCGCCGTTCTGAACTACGGCCTGGCCAAGTGGATCGTGGTCAGCCCGGCCGGAACCGACGCCTTCAACCGCGAACTCGGAAAGATGATGGCCTGGAGCTATCCCGTAATCGTCGTGCCGACTCTGTTCGTGACCGGCTTCGCGCTCTGGATGTGCTTCCGGGGGCTGAAGGAGTTGACCGGCCTCACCCTGGAGGACCTGGTCGAGGATCCGAAGGCGAAATCGACGTCCTGAAGGGTCGCGAGCAGTAAGCGCGCAAGAAGAGAACCGTTTTCATGGCAAGCACACTGGGGGGAACCGACATCGGGCAGAAGAACGACAATTGGACTCTGATCAAGCGTCTGCTGCGTTTTTCCTGGCAATTCCGCACCCGCTGTCTGCTGGTCATCATCCTCCAAGCGTCGATCCTCGCCCTGACCATTGGCAGTGTGAATCTGGCCGGCGTGGCCATCGACTTCCTCAAAGTCCACCTGACCGGCGAAGGGGGCATGGTCTGGCCGCTGGGGATCGAGCCGCCGCCCGGTGCGGAACCCTTCACCGTGATCCTGGTCATCGGCGGCTGCGTCGCCCTCTTCGCCATTCTCCGGGCCGTTCTCGAGTACTACAACGAGCTTTCCCGCAGCCTCCTCATCCACGTGGACATCGTCCTCCGCCTGCGCGGGCTGGTCTATGAAAAGATGCAGCGGCTCTCCTTCCGCTTCTTCGACCGCAACGCCAGCGGCACCCTCATCAACCGGGTCACCTCCGACGTCCAGGCCACCCGCGCCTTCATCGACCAGGTGGTCGTGCAGGTCTTCATCATGGGCGTCTCCCTCCTGGTTTACCTCGGCTACATGCTGAGCTACCATGTGCCGCTCACCCTCGCCTGCCTGGTGACCACCCCTTTCCTCGCCTACGCCTCGACCTGGTTCGCCCGCAAGCTGCGCCCCGCCTACCTCCGCAACAGCGAACTGATGGACCGCGTGGTTCTTAACTTCTCCGAGAGCATGCAGGGTATCCAGATGATCAAAGGGTTCGCCCTCGAGAAATTGCGCGAGAAGGATTTCGAAGACCAGACCGAAGCCGTCCGGCGCAAACGCCAGGAAATTTTCTGGCTCACCAGCAACTTCGCGCCCTTCGTCGGCGGGCTGACCCAGATCAATCTCGTCATCCTGCTCGGCTACGGCGGCTATCTGGTCATCCAGGGGGAACTCCCGCTCGGCACCGGACTCGTGGCCTTCGCCGCCCTGCTCCAGCAGTTTTCCAATCAGGTCGCCAACCTCGCCGGAGTGGCCGACAGCGTGCAGCAAAGCCTCACCGGCGCCCGCCGTGTTTTCGAGGTGCTCGACGCCCCGGTGGAGATCGAGTCCCCGCCGGATCCCGAGCCCGTCGAAACCGTGCGCGGCGGGATCCGCTTCGACAACGTCTCCTTCGGCTTCGACCCCGACCGCCCGATCCTCCGCAACATCAATCTGGAGGCGAGACCCGGCCAGATCATCGCCATCGCCGGTGCCACCGGCTCCGGCAAGAGCCGGTTGATGAGCCTCATCCCCCGCTTCTACGACCCGGAGGAGGGCCGGATCCTCCTCGACGGGCACGATCTGCGGAAGATCGATCTCGAGGTCATCCGCCGCAATGTGGGGATCGTCTTCCAGGAGAATTTCCTCTTCTCCAACACGATCGCCGCCAACATCGCCTTCGGCAACCCGAACGCCACCCGCGCCCAGATCGAGAAAGCCGCCCGCATCGCCTGCGCCCACGACTTCATCCAGGCCATGCCCGACGGATACGACTCCATCCTCGGCGAGTCGGGCGACAACCTCTCCGGCGGACAACAACAGCGCCTCGCCATCGCCCGCGCCGTTTTCCTCGAACCCTCGATTCTCCTGCTCGACGACCCGACCGCCGCCATCGACGCCGAGACCGAGCACGAGATCATGGCCGCCATCGACAGCGCCATCTCCGGCCGGACCACCTTTATCGTCGCCCACCGCCTCTCCACCCTGCGCCGGGCCGACCAGGTCATCGTACTCGACCGGGGCCGCATCATCCAGCGCGGCCACCACGACGAACTCATGCGCCAGGAAGGTCTCTACCGCTCGGCGGTCCAACTCCAGGCCATCGACCCCGAGAGCATGGCCCTTATCGCCGATGCGGAAAGGAGGCAGCCGTGAGCGCCCGCCCCCACCCCGAAGACCGGCCCGAGCTGCGCGGCGACCTCGCCGACGACGTCGGGATCAAGAACGCCGACGACCCGGTCAGCCACGACATCTCGCTCGCCCGCGTCAGCCGCAGCCGCTCCGACGACGAGTCGGCCGACCACCTGAACTTCGCCCTCTTTCGCCGCCTGTTCGCGTGGACCCGCCACTACGGTCCCAAGCGCTACGTGCTTTTTCTCTGCGTCCTCATCCGCGCCGCTCAGATCCCCCTCCTGGCCTGGTCGCTCAGCGCCGTCATCAACGGCCCCATCGCCGACGGCGATTTCCAGGGGACCCTCTGGTACGCGGGCGGCTACGCGCTCTTCGCGCTCTTTACCCAGGTCGTCCTGCACTTCCGCCAGCGATACGCGCTGGAGATGGGCGAAACCGTCGTTTACGAGATGCGCAACGCCGTCTTCCGCCACCTCATGAAGATGCCCATGGCCTTCTACAACCGGACGAAGCACGGCAGCATTTTGTCGCGGCTGACTTCCGACATGGAGGCCGTCCGCCAGGGCGTTCAATCCGTTCTGTTCATCTCCCTCGTGCAGTTCGGCCAGATGGTCATCAGCGGCGTCCTCATGGCCTTCTACAACTGGATCCTCTTCCTCGCCCTGCTCGGCATGACGCCCTTTCTCTGGGCGATCAACCGCTTCTTCCGCAAACGCATCTCCCAGTCCTCCCGCAACCTCCAGGAAAGCTTCTCCCGCGTGACCGCGACCGTGGCCGAAAGTGTCCGCGGCATCCACGTCACCCAGGGCTTCGCCCGCGAGGAGACGAACGCCGGCCTGTTCCGACGGCTCATCGCCGACCACTCCGGCTACAACATGGGCCTCTCGCGTAATATCGCCCGCTACCTGCCGCTGCTCGAACTCAACGCCCAGATCTTCACCGCCGTGCTCGTCATCCTCGGCGGATTCGGGGCACTCCATCCCGCCATCCAGATGGATGTCGCCGACCTCGTCACTTTCTTCTTCCTGGCCGGGCTATTCTTTCAGCCCATTACCGTGATCGGCCGCCAGTTCACCGGCGCCCTCTCCGCCCTCGCCGGAGCCGAGCGGGTCTTTCGCCTTCTCGATCAGCAGCCGGACTGGGACGAATCCGGCCAAGACCGCAGTCCCGCCGACCCGCCGCTGGTGCCGCTCGACAACTTCAGCGGCCGCGTCCGCTTCGATAACCTCTCCTTCCACTACGAGCCGGAAAAACCCGTCCTGCGGGAGATCAACTTCACCGCCGAGCCCGGCCAGATGGTCGCCCTGGTCGGGCACACCGGCAGCGGCAAGAGCACCATCATCAACCTTCTCTGCAAGTTCTACCTGCCCACCAGCGGTCGCGTGCTCTTCGACGACCACGATATCCGCGAGTTGCGCACCGCCTCCCTCCGCGGCCGTATCGGGATCGTCCTCCAGCGCAATTTCCTCTTCAGCGGCACGGTGCGCGAGAACATCCGCATCGGCCGGCCCGATGCCACCGATGAGGAGGTCGAGGAGGCCGTCCGCCGACTCGACTGCCTCGACCTCGTCGGAACCATGCCCGACGGCTTCGATACCGTCGTGACCGAACGGGGACAAGGCCTCTCCCTCGGCCAGCGCCAGATCGTCTGCTTCGCCCGTGCCCTCCTCGCCGACCCGGAGATCCTCATCCTCGACGAGGCCACCTCCAGCGTCGATACCATGACCGAAGCCCGCCTCCAATCCGCCCTGGAGACACTGCTGGAAAACCGCACCTGCTTCGTCGTGGCCCACCGCCTCTCCACCATCCGCAAAGCCGACCAGGTCCTCGTGCTCGACCAGGGGCGGATCATCGAACGCGGCACCCACCGCGAACTGCTGACGCAACAAGGCCACTACTCCGCCCTCTATCGCCGGTTTTCCGAGGAGTGAGGGAGCCCCGGCGGCGGGTATCCCCGTTTGAGGGCCAGGTCGGGAAGGAAGAGCAAGAGGGCCGCCGCCGCCAGCCACGGCCAGAGTTCGCGTTCGGCGCGCACCGTGCGGTCGTTGGCGGCGAGGATCTCGGCGGAGGGGTTCATGGTGCCGCCGGTGGATTCGGCCAGGGCGGCCAGAAATCCGTCGTCCGCCGGTTCGAGGGCGTATTCGGCGGGGTAGCCCACGTCGTGGTGGATCGTGCGCGAGGCGACCGTCGCCCCGTCCCGGGAGAGCAGAAGCCGGGCGAAATGGAGACCGGCCTCGGCCGGCCACTCCGCGCGGAAGGTGCCCGGTGCCACCAGATCCGGCGCGAGGGTGCGGCGTTCTCCGGACGGCAGCAGGAGATGGAGGGTCGCCTCCGCCTCGGGCAGAAATTCCCCCTGCGCATCGACCGCCTCGGCTTCGAGCACGACCCGGTCCCCCCGCCGCTCGAACCGGGCGGGGATCGTGCCAAGGTCGTCCTCGCGGAGAAGATGGCGGAAGACCCCCGCCCAGAACCTCCCGAAGGAGGGCCACCGCAGCCAGTCCACCGCCCAGCGGTTGCGGGCGTCCGAGGTGAAGGCACCGGC
Source organism: uncultured Puniceicoccaceae bacterium (assembly GCA_964507815.1). Taxonomy (GTDB): domain Bacteria; phylum Verrucomicrobiota; class Verrucomicrobiia; order Opitutales; family Puniceicoccaceae; genus Puniceicoccus. The sequence continues at coordinate 9,134 of CAZDRT010000026.1, read as the reverse complement.
CTTGCCGAGCCCGTACCGCCAGGTCGCCAGGAGGGGGGCGCCGGTCTCGGTCGCCAGCCAGAGATCGGCGGTCGCCTTCGGCCGGGTTTTCACGAAGCCGAGAAGAAAGGGCGCCCCCGCGAAGTCGATGCCTTCGAGGAAGTCCGCCGGTCGCATCCGCACGGGTTGGAAGGGCATCTCCTCGATGGCCGACCGGGAGGCGGTCATTGTCTCGCGGGCGAAGATCTGCACCACCTTGCGCGGGTCCGCCGTGAAATGGAAACGCCCGCCGCCCCAGCGCGCGATCTGTTCCAGCAGGTCGCCGTCGGCCCCGGAGCCGACGGCCACCGTGCTGACCGTGATGCCCTCGCGGGCCATGCGCGAGGTTTGTTCGTAGAAAGGGCCGGGTTGCGACCGGCCGTCGGTCAGGAGGATGACGTGCTTGATCTTGGCCGGGTTTCCGGCCAGCGCACGGTGCGCGGCGTCGAGTCCGGGCGAGATGCTGGTCCCGCCCCCGGCGGTCAGCTGCCGGATGCGCCGGATCATCGCGGCGCGGTTTGCGGCGCTTTCGAGCCGGCTGATCCAGTGCGCCCCGGAGTCGAAGGCGACCACGCCCGCGTAGTCGCGGGGCGAGAGGAGGTTGATGGTCGCCTCCGCCGCCCGCTTGACCATTTCGATCTTTTCTCCGCCCATGCTCCCGCTCCGGTCGATGACCGGCACGACGGCGAGGGAGGGTGTCTCCTTCTCCTTTTCAAAATCGGACTCCACCGGCAGCAGCCCGTCGATCGGTGTGTCGAAATAGCCGCCGAGCCCGAACGAGTTTTCTCCGCCGAGCATCAGGAACCCCCCGCCGAAATCGCGGACGTAGTTGCGCAGTAAGGACAGTTGGTCGGTGGACGGGTCGGTGGCCGGGATGTTGTCGAAGACCACGAGGTCGAAGTCCTCCAGGCCGGCCGGAGTGGCGGGCAGGCCGGTGGGCGGACGGATGTCGAGCCGGAAGCCCTCCTGCCGGAGCGCCCGGGAGAGGTAGCGGGCGGATTCGGGCCGGTCGGAGAGGAGGAGGATGCGGGAGGCGTCGCCGGTGCGCAGGTGGGCGGCCAGCCGGTTGTTGTCGAGAAAGGTGTCGGACCCTTCGGCGGGCCGGATCTCGGCTGTGATCTCCACCATCCCCTCCTCCGCCGCGCGCTCGACGAAGGAGAAGCGGTTCGCGCCCGGGCGGAGTTCGACCGTCCGCCGGGTGCTGGCCGCTCCGTTGCGGAAGAGCGCGAGTTCGACCGTGGCCGCCCGGCGGGATCCGACGACGACCTCGACCGGAATGGGTTCGCCCGGCCCCGCTTCGGAGGGAACCTCCACCTCGCGCACGAGGATCTCGGGCCGGTCGGGCGGCTCGACGGGCACGGTGTGGACGCGCACCCCCTCCGCCGCCAGGCCTTCGCCGATGGTTCCGGGGTCGGCGTCGAGGCCGCGGCCGTCGCTGAGCAGGACCAGGGTCGGCGCGCTCCCGGAGGGGACGGTGGCGGCGGCGAAGCGCAGAGCGTTACCGATCCGCGTGCGGGACGGGTCGATCGCGCCGGGCGCGGGCGCGGAGCCGTCCTCCGGCCGCTCCACCGTTTCCGCCTCCCCGGCGAACAGAACGAGGGAGCGGGGGGTGGATTCCGCCAGATCGTACCAGTCGCCGATCCGCCCGAGGGCCTCCCGCTCCATGCTGGCGCTGGCGTCGGCCACGAAGACGAGGTGGCTGCGGTTGCGTTCGAGAAGCAGCCGCGGGTCGGCGACGGCCAGCACGAGGAGCCCGAAGATCGCGGAGCGGAGGAGAGTGGACCACCGGAGGCGGGATCGGGAAAGATCGGTCAGGGACCGCCGGCGCCAGAGGGGGAACAGTACGGCGAGCGGCAGCAGGATCAGAAACCACGGCTGGAGGAAGGTCAGGCTCATTCGGTGATCCTCCGGTGGAAAAGCCGCCATTCGAGCAGGGTCCAGCCCGCCGCCGCGAGAAGGATCCATCCGTGGAGCGGCAGCCGGGGGAAAATCCCGGTCCGCCGCTCCGCCGCCGCGGTTTCGCCGCCGCCCGGTCCGTCGCCGGTCGCCCGCGCGCGCAGTCGCGATTCGTTTTCGCCCGGGAGTGGGGCGGCGGCCGTGGCGGCGGTGCGGTTGAGGCTGCGGACGAGATTGCCGATGAGGATGGGGAAGACGGTCCGGTAAACCAGATCGGTCTCCTCCAGCCCGAAGGCGGAGACGATCCATCGCCGCCCGCCGCTCCACTCCCCGAAGAGAACCGGCTCGCCGAAACTGTCGGCGAACACCTCCGCCCCCGGGGGCACCTCGTAGCGGGCGAACGAGGAGAACACCACCGTTTCGAGCGGGGCGGACCGCAGGGGATCGCTTTCCTTCCGCCAGTCCGTGATGATGGACTCGGCGGCCCGCCCTTCGAGCCGCCGCCCCCAGTCGCCCTCCCCCTCGGGGCGGATCAAAACCATCGCCCGGGGGTGGAACCCGTCCGGCGGAGTCGCGCGGTGGAAGAGGTGGAGATCCGCGCCGGGGTCCCCGGCGAGGTCGTCCGGATCGACGCGCGCGGCGTCCGCGAAGGGAATCGCGGCGAGGGCCGCCTCGAGGAAAAGGTTCGGCGGCGACACCAGCCGGACCGAGATTCTCTCGGCGGCGCCGAGGGCGACCGAAGCCGTGTCGTCCGCCGCCAGAGCGTCCTCCGGGGGCGGTGCGATTCGGGCTTCGATCCGCAGCTCGCCGGGGGACGGCAGGCTCCAGGTCCGGACCATGCGGTTTTCGTCGTCGAATCGCACGGGGACGCGGTCGGCGATCCGGCCGTTGACCCGCAGCTCCAGCACGGTCCCGTCGTCCGCCCCGGATCCCGCGCCCGCTTCGTCGGAGCGGACCAGTGCGACCCTGGCGAGGACCGTACCGGGATCCAGCCGGGACCGCCGCGCCGACAGGTGGGTCAGGCCCGTGTTGACCGGATCCGGCGATCCTACCCGGATGATCTCCAGGGGCGCCTCCGTCGCGACCCGCGCGGCGAACACGTCGTCGGTCAGGAAGCGGATGACCGCGTCCTCCCGGATGCCGGCGAGGGCGTCGGCGAGGGCGAGCGCGAGCGCCTCTCCGGTGTCGGCGGGGCCGCCGCCGGGCACCACGGCTCCGGCGGCGTCGAGTAGGGTGCGCCGGTTGGCGGACCAGCGGGCGGCGATGCGCGGAGTGTCCCCGGCGACGATGAGCATGGCCTCGTCGTCCGGGCGCAGGTGGGTGATCCGGTCCCGCAGGCGGTCGAGGGCCTCCCGCAGACGGGTCCGGCCGCCCCCGTCCTCCGCCGCCATGGAGGCGGAGGCGTCGATCACGAACACCACGGCCTCCGCGTTCCGCCCCTGCCAGGGGGGCAGGGGCCGGGCGAGGGCGAAGATGAGCAACAGCAGAAAGAGCAGTTGCAGGAGCAGGGAGATCAGCCGCCGCAGTTTCCGCCACAGCGGCGAAGAGCGCAGCGGCGGGCTGACGGCCTCCCAGAAAAGCAGGGTGCTGACGGTCCGCTGCTTCGGGCGGGTGCGGATCAGGTAGAGGAGGACGACCGGCACCGCCAGCGCCGCGAGAAACCAGGCCTGGGGCCAGAGGAAGTTCATCCGACGAATCCTCCCGCCAGAAGGGTGCGCCGGAGAATCTCCGACGGGGATTCGGTGGCGTCCGCGCGAAGGAAGGCGATCTCGTTGCGCAGGCAGTAGGAGGAGACCTCCGCCTCGTAGGCGCGGACTTTTTCCGCGAAGACGCGGCGCACGCCCTCGTCCACCACCATCCGGCGGACTCGTCCGGTCTCGCGGTCGGTCAGCTCCACCTCCCCGCGGAGCGGCGGTTCGGTCTCGTCCGGGTGTACAATCTGGAGCACGGCCGTCTCATGCCGGTTGTGGCGGAGGAGGTCGAGGGCGTGGAGAGCGTCGCGCCGGTCGGTTCCCCACAGGTCGGAGACGATCACGGCGAGCCCCCGCCGGGGGCGGGTGCGCGTCCAGGAGCGGACCGCTTCGGCCAACGGCGGAGCGCCCTCGCCGACCGGGCAGGCGGCGAGGTGCCGGAGGAGCGCGGGGAAGCGACCGCGGCCGCGCGAAGGCACCCAGGTCGCCGCGGCGGGGTTGCCGAGGGGAACGATCCCCGCTCGGTCGAGATTGGAGAGCGCGAGGTAGGCGAGCCCGGCCACCAGGCGGCGGGCGGTGTCGAATTTGCAGGGCTCGCCCCAGTCCATGGACCGGGTGCAGTCGAGCAGGAGGTGGACGTGCAGGTCCTCCTCCTCCACGAAGAGTTTCAGCACCAGCTGCCGCCAGCGGGCGTAGGCATTCCAGTCGATGTGCCGCCAGTCGTCGCCGGCCGAGAAAGGGCGGTACCCGGCGAATTCCACGCTCGCGCCGCGGTTGCTGCTGCGGCGCTCGGCCCGCTGGCGTCCGTTGGCCAGCCGCCGGGAAAGCAGCCGGAGGGACTCCAGCTGCCGCCGGAAGGCCGCGTCGAACAGGGCGTCGGAGTCGTCGAGCGGCATGGGGTCTGCTTCCGCGGGGAGGCCTTCGTCGGAGGGGGCGGATCAACCGCGGCCCCGGCGCCCGCGGGCGTCTTCGATGATTTTCCGCAGGAGGGAATCGGTGGTCCTCCCGTCGGCCTGGGCTTCGAAGTTGAGCAACACCCGGTGGCGGAGGGCGGGCAGGGCGACCGCGAGGATGTCCTCGTGGGCGACGTGCAGGCGGCCGCGCAGAAGAGCCTCGATCTTGGCGGCGAGTATGCAGGCCTGCCCGGCCCGCGGGCTCGCCCCGTATTGGACGTAGCGCCGCACGTCGGGATCGGCCGCCCCGGTCTCCGGGTGGGTGGCCATGACGAGGCGGACCACCTCCCGCCGGAGATCGCCGGCGATGGGGACGCTCCGGGCGAAGCGCTCCATTTCCAGCAGTTCCGGCCGGCCGAAGATCCGCTCCACGGCGGCCTCGCCCCCTCCGGTCGTCGCGTCGAGGATGCGCCCGAAGTCCTCTTCGCCGGGATACGGGATGCGCAGGTGGAAGAAAAAACGATCCAGTTGCGCCTCGGGGAGGGGGTAGGTGCCCTCCATCTCCAGCGGGTTCTGGGTGGCCAGCACGAAAAAGGGTTCCTCGAGGCGGCGCGTCTCGCCCGCCACGGTGACGGACTTTTCCTGCATCGCCTCCAGCAGGGCCGACTGGGTCTTCGGGGTGGCCCGGTTGATCTCGTCGCCGAGGAGGAGGTTGCAGAAGATCGGCCCCGGGGCGAATTCGAACGACGACCGCCCGGCGTGGTCCTCGACGAGAATCTTGGTGCCGATCAGGTCCGCCGGCATGAGGTCCGGAGTGAACTGGATGCGCTGGAAACGGAGATCGAGGATCCGGGCGATGGTGCGCACGAGAGCGGTCTTGCCGAGGCCGGGCACCCCTTCGAGCAGGACATGGCCGCCGGCGACCATCGCCATGAGGGTGAAATCGACCACCTCGTCCTGCCCGATGAGGGCCTTGTGGACTTCGCGGCGGAGCCGGTCGAAGCGTTCGCGGAACTCGTCCGCCCGCTCTTCGGTGGACGGTTCGGCTGAGGCCGGCGGTGCGTCGGCGGTCGGGGAGGGGTCGGGTCGTGAGGTCATGGTTCGGTGGTTCGTGGGCGGATGGCTTCGAAATAGCGCCGGATGGTTTCGCGATGGGCGGCCGGGAGCGATTCGTCGCGGACGGCCTGGGTGGAAAGTTGCTGATATTCCCCGGGGGAGGCGACGCGCATGGGGCCGCCGGCTTCCTCCGTGCCTTCGGCCGAGCGCAGGACCTCGGTCGTGGAGTCCCCCTCGCCCGGCGCGCCGGCCAGGGAAAGCGTCTCCGTCGCCGCGAGAGGATCCGTCTCCGCTCCGAGCGGGTCAGGTCCGCCCCCGCTCCCGATCCCGCTACCGCCGGGCTGCTCGCCAGACTGCTCGCCGAAACCCGCGAGCAGGGACCGCAGGGAGGGGGCTTCGGGGGTTTCCATTCCGGCGAGCGACATCTTGCGGGCGTTCAACTGGTCCATCTGAGCCCGCATCATCCGGAGTGCCTTGTCCCGGGCGGATTGCCGGGAGAAGCAGGCGGCGAGTTCCTCGCTCCCTTCCTTCCACTCCCGCGGATCGCCTGCGGCGGCCGCTTCGCTCATGCGGTCGAGGGCATCGGCGAGATCGTTTCGGTCCTGTCGGCGGGCTTTTTCGCCGAGGGTCCCGGCGGCCCGCTGGAAGGCTTCCGCCCGGGCTCCCTCCGGCGGGGTCGCGCCGGCGGCGGTTTCCTCCCGCATCGCGGTCGCCGCCTCGCCGAATTCGCCGCGCCGGAGGGCGGCGGCCGCCCCGCTCAGACCCTCGACGGCTTCGAGCAGATCGGACAAGGCCCCGGCGTGTTCGGCGATCGACTCCGCGTTTGCGGCGGCCCGGTGCTTTTCGAGCAGGGCCTCCGCCCGCGCGAGCCACTCCATCCGCTCCTCCGGCGAGTGCTCCGCGAGATCCGGGGATTCGCGCAGCTCCTCCAGCTCGGCGAAAGCCGCCTGGAACTCCTCCGCCTCGACATGGTCGGCGGCCTCCTCCCAGTCCGCGAGGATTTCTTCGAGGGCGGACGTCTCTTCGGCCCGGACGGGTGCGGGCTCGGGGGCTCCGCCGGGCCCCCAGGCCGCCGCGCCGAGCCAGATCGTCGAACCCATGAGCGCGGCGCCCGCCAGCCAGATCTTCTGGCGGCGGTTCCAACGCGCGGGCCACACCCGGCGCGGGTCCATCTCCCGCAGCCTCGGTTCGAGCCGGCTCCGGAGAATCCGCCTCCAGTGCCCGTCCACCGCGGTGTCGGAGGCGGTCAACGCCAGATCCGCGGTGCCGAGGCTCCGGTCCACATCCCGCAGCAGTACTTCCGGCGCCACCGTGCGCAGGGCGGCCGCCAACGCCACGACCACTGCCGCGAGGACGAACAACAGCCAGGCGAAACCGGCCCAGAGGGCGGCGGCGGGGAAAATCCGCCCGGCGAGGCAAAGAGCGAAGGCCGCGCCAAAAAGAAAAGGGAAGGTGCGGGGCAGGGTTTTCAGGAAAACCGCCGAGCGCCGCCGCCGCCGCCACGCCTCGGGCGGCCAATCGGAATCCCGGTCCTCCGGAGATGGCTCACTCGCTTCCATGGGAGAGGACAGTGGGGACGGACCGGAAAGTGGCAAGCCCCGAACCTGCCCTGCTACTGCCGGACGTCGAATACCCGGGCAATGCCTCTAGCCCGACCGGTAACGGGCGGTGGACGGGGCCATGCCGAAGCCCTCGGGCAGGGAAACGCCCAGAAGATTCGCCATGACCGATATCAGGGCGAAATGGTGAATCGCGTGGGAGATGCCGAACATGCACTCCCGGGCGAGCGTGGACTCGCCCGAGGTTTCCCCTCCGCCCTCGTAGGACACCCGGTAGGAAACGCGGAGCGGAGTGGATAGCGCGGAAGGGTCCAGCGCGCTCCAGCTTTCCAGAAGGTCCTCGGTCCGGCGGATTGCGCGGGTCACGCTGGTTTCCACCTCGTGATCCCGCTTGCGGGCGTCGTAATCAATGCCTTCGGTCGGCCCGGCGAAAAGGGGCTCGAAATGCTCGAGAACGTGTCGGTAGTGGCCGCCGATCGTGGAATCGAACGCCTCGGGAACCCGGCGGGTATAAGTTTCTTCGTCGAGTTTCCCCAGCAGGTCGAGCGACTGGCGCAGGGTAGCCGCAAGCGCCGCGTGGATATGCGCGTTCCCGGCGGAGACGGTGGATAAGTCAGGGTCGGTCATGGAAAGTTAACGGGGTCTTGAACCGGGTTTGGTATCGAACGAGACTCCGATTGGCAAATCTTTCCTCAGAGGACTGCTTTCAGCGGGTGTAACCACCAGTGCCTGGAGCAAAATCGATGAAATCGTACAATTTTCGAATCTCGCATGGATTGTGGGTCGATCAAGCGACTTGGCGGTAAAGTGTCAGCGGCTTCGGGCGAAGCGCCAACCGTGTCGGAAATCCTTACCGACCCGGCCGAATCGAATGGCACAGCTAAAGTCATGCGATTCCGTAGTTGGATGACTTCAGTCGTCCAACCCGAGGCGGCTTGGCGGTGCAGTGGCAGCGACGTCAGTGCGGAACCCCACGGCCATTCCGGGCAAGGCTGAAGCCATGCCCCACGGCGAATCCCCTGGCGCTCGTCCATACACCGAAGCTAAAAATACTTTTTCGGGAGTCTTTTTGATTTTCGTTTAATTTATTACAAACCAACAGTTTACGATTTATTTTCCATCGGCGATGCCGGGGCGTCGAATTTTGAATTCACGGCTTGACAGTTTGCTCTCGCGTCTTCCAACTTACCGGTTTTTCCAAATAATGGCACTTAAAATCAGACTTCAACGGCACGGCAACCGCCACAGCCCCTACTACCGCGTGGTGGTCGCGGAGAACACCGCCCGTCGGGACGGGCGCTATGTCGAGCTAATCGGCACCTACGACCCGCAGAACAAGGCGCAGGACCGCCAGTGGAAACTGGATCTGGACCGGGTGGACTACTGGCAGAAACACGGGGCGAAGCCGACCGAAACGGTTCGTAGCCTCATCCGACGCGCCCGGCGAGCCGAACCCGCCGGTGCACCCGCTCCGGATGCCGCGCCAGCCGTCGATGAATCGTAAAGCCCGAACTTCTGGCTTGTAATTCGGCCAGGTCCTCGGCGGTGAGCGGCTGCCGGGGAGTGGGTTCTGGATAGAGCCGCGCGAAGCGCCGGACATTCTCCTCATCCGAGACCACCCGCTCGCACGGCACCTCGGCCAGGAGATGGAAATGGTTGTCCACCACGGCGCGGGTGACGACCCGGCCCCCTGAAAACGCGGCCACCCGCCAGATCAACTTTCGCAGGCACCCGCCCTCCCTTGACCGGTGAATAGGGTCCCATTCAAAAATCGCGGTGATCTGCGATTTTTCTCCACGCACTTGTGGTTACGCCCCCCGCACCATCGCTGATGCAGAATAGAACCTAAGCTTCCAGTTTGTAATGGATTATGCGAGAATCGAGACGCCTCCCGGAAAGGTATTTTAGCTTTGGTGTAGGGGAAACGGCCACGGGATTCCCCGTGGGGCATGGCTTCAGCCTTGCCCGGGATGGCCCGTGGGTTCCGCACTGGCGTCGCCGCCACCGCACGGCCAAGCGGT
>CAZDRT010000025.1:0-23184 GCA_964507815.1 uncultured Puniceicoccaceae bacterium | reverse complement strand
GAAGGAGCGACATGCACGCCGGTCCGCGAAAGGTCGTAAACGCGGCCTGTCGGGAACACCCCGGGCAGGCCTGAAGGCATGCCCCACGTGGCCGGGCGCCTTCAGGCCCCGGCGGGGAACGCCCGGGAAGCAACCCTCCGCCCGCGCGCGCTAATTCAATTCCGGAAAATCCGGTGGCTTGGGCAGAAACTCGTCGGCGGAGGCGAACCCGGCGTCCGGGTCCGCACCGGCGAGTTGATCCCAGAGGGTCTGTCCGACCTCCTCTTCGAGGACTTCGGTTATGATCGGCTTCGGGATCCACGACTGCGCCTGCAGTTCCGCTTCGAGCTGTCCGGCGCTCCAGCCCGCGTAGCCGAGATAGGCGCGGACGGTCACCGGTTCGCCGCTTTCGATGAGATTCATCGCATGCTCGCTCGATATGCCGAAAAACATTTTGTGCGACTTTTCCTCGGCGTCCCATTTCCAGGCGGTCAGGATGAGCTGCCCGTGATCGACCGGACCCCCTTCGAAGATGCGAATCCCGGCGAGTTTGTCGAAAGCCTGATCGGGGAACATTTCCCCCAGCGTCCGCCCGGTCGGCCGGTTCAGGATCACCCCCAGCGCGCCGCCGTCGTCCGAATGGACGGGGAGCAGGATGACCGTCTTCTCGAAGTTCGGATCGGTGAGCGAAGGGTGCGCGACCAGGAGGGAACCCGAGAGCCCGGAGAGTGTCTGGAATCTAGGAGTGTTTTCCATCGGACGATAGATTCTCGAGGAGGATGCCCGTTTCTTCAAGAATTTCCTTCACCAGGGGATCATTGCGGTAGTCGTGGTAGTACTTGATCCTGCGGATTCCCGAGGCGGCCAGGATTTTCGCGCAGTGGATGCAGGGGAAATGGGTCACGTAGGCGGTCGCCTCCTCCACGGAGATCCCGCGGCGGGCGGCGTCGGCGATCGCGTTCTGCTCCGCGTGGACGGTTCCCTGCTCGTGGCCGTCCCGCAGGCGGGAGCGGTGGGGGACGCCGGGGAGAAATCCATTGTAGCCGGCCGCTACGATCCGGTTCGGATGGGCGCCCCCGGAGACGAGGACGCAGCCCACGTGGAGGCGCCCGCAGGCCGACCGGCTGGCGATGAGAAAGGCCGTCGCCATGAAATACTCGTCCCAGCTCGGGCGTTCGCTCCGGTCGGCGACCAGCGCGGCCACCCGGGTGAGGAAATCCGTGGGGCCGGCCATCAGCAATGCACGGGTTTCAGGGGTTCGGGATCGACGATCCGGGCGTCGAGGACGCTGGCGTAGAGTTCCTCCTCGAACCACGCCCGGGCCTCCGGATCGCCGTGGGTGAGGATGACGGTGCCGGGATTTCTCGCGATCGCGTAGTCGAGCAGTTCCTGCCGGTCGGCGTGGCTGCTCAGGTCGAACCGATCCACCTTCGCCCGACAGGGGGTCTCGAAGTCGAGGGCGTCGAAGAGGACGGCGGAGCCGTGACCGGCGGTCAGGATGCGGTAGCCCGGGGCGTCCGGGTCGCAGTAGCCGACGAAGCCGATCAGGTTGGCCGATTCCCCGATCATCGCGGCGGCCAGCCGGTAGGACGGGGTGTGTTCGACGAGCATGCCGCTGCTGGCCACGTAGATCGCCGGACCGGGCGGGTTGCGGCCGGGCACGACCTCGTTGGGGATCCGGCGCACGCCGAGATCCTTGAGAATACGCTTGCGGAAACGGAGGGGGCTGTTTTTGCGGGAGAGGTAGTCGAAGTAGTTGGCCAGGTCCATCCCGAGGCCGGAGGTATGGACCGGACACTCGGGAATCAGCTTCGCGCGGAAAGCGTCGTGGAGAATGCTCAGGATCTCCTGCATGCGCCCGAGCGCGAAAACGGGAAGAAGGCACGATCCCCCGTGCCGGATGGTGTCCGCGATGTTCTGGATCATGCGGTCGATCTCCTCCCCGCGGCTGTGGCCGGGCAGCCGGGCGGTCGCTCCGCGGGTGGTTTCGAGAACAAGGGTGTTTGTATCGGTGGGCTGACCGGGGGCCGCGCCCGGGAGAATGTTCTGGTCGGTGAAGAGGATGTCCCCGGAAAACAGGACCGATTCCTTGCGGTGCGAGAGGCGCACGCTGACCGCCCCGGGCACGTGGCCGGCGTGGAAAAACTCCACGTTCAGGATCTCCCCGTGGGCGTGGAGTTCGTTTTCCCTCCCCGGAGTCACGGCGGTGATCCGCTCCTCCAGCATGCGGACCTCCCCGTCGGTGTAGAGTGGATACTCGGGAATATTCGCCTCCTCCTTCTGCCGGCTCATCACCCGGACGGAGTTCCGCATCATCCGCGGGGCGAGCACGGCGGACTCGCGGGACATCCAAATCTCGGCGGCGGGGTGCCGCCGCGCGGCCACCGGGAGCGAACCGAGGTGGTCGAGATGGCAGTGGGTCACGATGATCAGGTCGAGGGACACGTCCTCCAGCCGTTCGAAATCGGGCAGGGCCCGCTTTCCGGAAAGCTTCGGGTGCAGTCCCGCGTCCACGAGGATCCGGAAAGGGCCGAGTTCGACGAACAGCGAATTCGAGCCAATGCCTCCGGAAGGGTTCAGGTCGGTTAGTTGCATGAAAAAGGGACTAGTGCTGGCCGTCTGGCGGTTGGTCCAGGTCTTTGACAAGGACCCGGGAGCGGCGGCCTTCCTTTTCGAGAATTTCCCGGCGGGCCGGGGGAAGGCTATCGGCGTCCGCCTCGGCGAAACCGCAGACCTCGGAAAAGAAGGCGAAGCTCTGGGTGCTCAGGGCGAAGAGGCGGTGGAATCCGCGCGCCCGCGCCTCGCGCTCGGCGTAGCGGACCATTTTCAACCCGACTCCCCGGCCCTGGTAGAACGGTTGGACGAACACGCAGGCCAGCTCGGCCGATTCGTTCCCCGGGTAGGGGAGGAGAGCGGCGCAGGCGACGAGGCTCCCGTCGATCTCGTAGAGGTGGAAATCGGAGATCCCCTCCTCGACGGCCTCGATGGACCGTTCCCGGACGGCGTCGCCGGCGGCGGCGTTGCGGATCAGGTTGTGGAGGGCGCGGGAGTCGGCGGGGGTGGCCGGACGGATCCGGTCGTAGTCGTTGCTGTGGATCATGGTGCCGAGGCCGACCTTGTCGAAAACCTCGGTCAGGAGGGCCCCGAAGATCCGCCCGTCGAGGATGTGGGCGCGCGGGGTGCCCCGCCCCAGGGCCATCAGCGAGCACTCGACCTTGCTCAGCAACTCGGGCTGGATCGCCGCCGGATCGCGGGCCAGGGTCTCCCGGAGATCGTCGGCGGGCACGTTCAGGAGGGCCTCGCCGCGAAGCGAGAGGCCCGGGTGCGAGGTCAGGAAGATCAGCTTGGACGCTTCGAGGCTGGAGGCGAGTTCGGCCGCGATAAGGTCCGAATTCACGCGCAGAATCCGGCCCGCGCGGGTGGCGACCACCGGACTGACCAGCGGGGTGATCCCATCGGCGAGAAGATCGGCGAGAAACGCCGCGTCCACCTTTTCCACCTTGCCGGTGAGCCGGTGGTCCGTGCCCCGGATGATCCCCTTCTCGGTCGCCCGGACGGCGTTGGCCGTGGCGCAGCGGACGCCCAGCTCGGTGAACTGGGCGAGGATGCGCGAACTGACCCGGCCCGAGGCCTCGACGGCCAGCCCGAGGGTCCGCTCGTCGGTGGGCTCCGATCCGTAGGGGTCGCCGATGTCGGTGCCGCGCTCCGCCGCGAGCGAGCGGATCTGCTGGCCGACTCCGTGGACGAGGACGATCCGGATGTTGAGGCTGCGGAAGACGGCCAGATCCATGAGCAGGTTGCGGAATCCTTCGTGCTCCACGACACTACCGTCCACCGAGATCACGAACGTCTGCCCGCGGAACATCGGCACGTATTTCAGGATGCCGCGGAGGTCGGTCGGCTTGATGGCTGGGTCGGTATCCATGGGAAAGGAAAGGTCTGTCCGTCGAATAAACCGGGTAGAATACGACGGGGAAGGCGTCGCGGGCGAACCTAAATTTTGGTCTTTGTGCCCTGGGGGTGTAACCACAAGTGCGTGGAGGGAATATCGAAATTTATCCGATAATCGTGCGTGAGCCGCCGGACCACGGCGGGAGGGCGGCTGCCGTGCCAAGGCGAAGCAGTGTCCTCAGTCGGCTGCTTTCATGGGGATGAAATGCATGTTTTTTCGGAGTAGTTTCAAAAGATCCTGGCGCGAAGACTGGTCCTCAGCCGCCGCGATACGTCGGACGGGGGATTCGATGCACTTCCGGAACATTTCCGCGCCGCCGAAATTATTCGGTGGCTTTCCATTCTTGCTCCCGCAATTTCAGCATTCCCCTTTCTCCGCAAAAGATGTATAGTCAACCGAAATTATCATGGCAAAACGAAGAAAATCCGAAAAACGCAAAGGCCACATGGCCCGTACCCCCGCGGAAAAGAACGAGAGCCCCCCGGACCTGTCCTCCGCCGGGAAGGTATCCTCCTCCGGGGATGAGTTTGCGGCCGGGACCGACACCGAAACGAGCGCCGGCGGCCCCGTCCCGAAACCGATGGTTGATAACCGCGACGAGGTTGCGGACGATTTGCGCGAACGTCCCTGGATGGACGCCATTACCCGCTACCCGCGCCTTAATGCCTATTGCCTCGAAATTCGGAAAACTCTCCCGGACGATCTTAAATCCTTTTCCATCAAGGATGTTCCGAGCCAGAGGCACAAGAGCTGGCTCAAGCTATACATCAAGCGGCGCGAGGGCGGGGAACTCGACCGATGGCAACAGGAATTGCTCGACCGCATTGGCTTTAACTGGACAACCGGAAAGATCCCGAAAGCGCAGCGCGTCCGCCCTCCCCGTAAGAGGAAATCCTCCCGGGCTGCCGGGGATGGCTCGACCGGGTCGCCCGCGGCACCCAGGGAAAAGCGCCCTTCGCAGTGGGATCTGAAATACGAGGAGTTGCGCGGGGAACTCGAAGGCGCGCGGGAACCGATGGCCGCTCTCATTGATCTCGAAGACCATTTGTTCGCATGGACCCGGCGTCAGCTGCTCCGACTGCTGAAAGGGAGCTTGAGTGACGAGCACCAAGCCAAATTGCGCGGCCTTTTTCCCCACGTGAGCGAGTCGGACCTGCGGGGGCTGGGCCAATGGCGAAGCTCGTGGGACAATTACCGGGTGGTTTATGGACATAGTCCTTTCCTGGCCGACCAGACCGCGGAGACAACGGAGTCTGGGGAGACCGGCGAGTCTGCGAAGACGGCGGAACACGGGGAACCCAACGAGTCCGGGGAATCGGGCGGGAGCCGCGAAGCCAAGGAGACGAAGATCGACGATGAGCGGCGGATGAAGGCGATTCGCTGGGCCAGTCGCCAGCGGCGACTCCGCAAAAAGGGAGAACTCGCGGATTGGCAGATCGGATTGCTCGACGGAATCGGATTCAAGTGGGTGGTTCCCTCCGGCTATAAGCCCAACTTCGAGAATTGGTACGCCCGGCTCGACAAGTTGGTCGAACTCCAGGCCGAGCACGGATATCCCCTGCCGCCCAAGGTGGCCAAGAAGGCCGGCCTTTATTACTGGATTTCCCGCGTCCGCAGGATGCATGCGAATGGCGAATTGCCGCCCGAATTGGTCCGCGTATTCAAGGAAAAGGGCTTCGTCTTTGATGGATTCGCGGCGTTGAATGATCGCCGGGATCGGGAATGGATGCGGAACTACGAAAAGCTGCAAGCCTTTTGCCGGCAATTTGGACATCCCCGCGTTCCATCCAGTTATTCCGAAGACCCCGACCTCGGCAGCTGGTTGGCTCACCAGCGCGAGCGAATGACAAAAGGAACCATCAAACCGGACAAACGCCGGGCACTCGAGGAAATCGGTGTGCAACCATCCGTATCCAGAAAGGAAAGGGTGCGCGAGCCAGTCATGATTTCCCCGTGGCGGGAGGTTTACAAGCGGTTGGCGGAACTGGCTGCCGAACGGCCCGGCGGTCGGTTTAGCTCCGATTTGGATGTCGATCCCAAGACCCGGAAATGGGTCAAACGCCAGCGCGACAACTACGCCGCGGGCCGGCTCGAACCCTGGCAGATTGAGGCCCTCCGGAAAATCGGCCTCGACCCCGGCTACGAGCCCGAGGTCCCGCCCCACGTCCAGGAGATTGAAAAAAAGTGGCAGGCCAACCTGGAAAGTTTCCGCGCTTTCGTCGCCGAAAAAGGTCATGGCCGCATTCCCGGAACGGAAGAATACAAGACTCTCTCGGGCTTCGCGTCGATCACCCGCGGGAAATACCGCAGAGGGGAACTCAGCGAGAAACGGGTGCGGGAGTTGCGCGAGCTTGGTTTCATCTTCGACACCTCCGGCATGCCGAGTACGGTCTGGATGGATTATTACCTCAGACTGAAAGCCTATTACGCCGAACACGGCAATTCAGCTGTCCCCCGCAGGTACCGGGCGGACCGCCCGCTGGGCGATTTCGTCGCCACCCAGAAGCAACGCGGTCGCACCGGTAAACTCGACCGTGAGCACATCCGCCTGCTCGACGAACTGGACTTCCCCTGGTCCAGGGGCCGTCCCACCCCGCGGGACGGGTAAGGGGAAATTTCTGTCGCGCTTCCGCTCCGGATTGTCGGCCCGGTCGCCGCGTCGCCCGAAGCCGCCGGGATGCCTTTCCCTTCCGGCATTTTTCCGTTCTCGAGCGCCGCATCCGCGTTCTCTTTGTAGGGTGGGAGGGTCGGCTCTTGACTCAGCGAAGCCCCGCAGGGCATGTGCGTGAAGTTAACGGCGGGGGATCTCTTCAGAATGGATTTTTTTGTGATTTTTTCTGCGCGGGAGGGCTTGCGCCGGGGGTGTAAGCCGTTTTTCTAAAGAGGTTCAATCGAAGATCCATCATGCATTTTTTTCTTATTCTCATCATCCCCACCTTTCTCCTCGGGCTCTGGGCGCAGCATCGCGTCGGTTCGACCTATAAGAAGTATTCGCAGATTCGTTCCCGCAGTGGAATCACCGGCGCGGAGGCGGCGAATTACGTCATGCGGCAGGCGGGGATCAACAACGTCGAGATCACAGCTATCGGCGGGCACCTGACCGACCACTACGATCCCACTCACCGCCGCCTGTGCCTCAGCGAGGAGAATTACCGCGGCACCAGTCTCGCCGCCCTCGGGGTGGCCGCCCACGAAGCCGGGCACGCGATCCAGCACAAGGTCGAGTACTCCATGCTCAACGCCCGCATGGCCCTCGTTCCGGCCACCCAGTTCGCCTCCCAACTCCTGCCTATCGCGATCTTCGGCGGACTCATTTTTCCCGCAACGGGCCTGCTCCCTCTTGGTGTGATCGCTTACGCCATTCTCACCGTCTTTCAGCTGATCACCTTGCCGGTGGAGTTCGACGCGAGCAAGAGAGCGGTCGCCCAGTTGGACGGACTCGGCATCCTGGACCGGGACGAGCTTCCCGGGGTGCGGAGCACGCTCAACGCCGCGGGCTGGACCTATGTGGCCGCTTTCGTCAGTTCGCTTGCCTGGTTGCTGTATTTCATCTTCGCCATCCGGCGCTAGTTTGGTGAAACATGAGGAGAAAATCGTTTGGATCACCTTCCTTCTTCTATCGGCGGTGGGGGCGGGTGCCGCTCCGGCTCCCGATCTGGCTCCCGGGGCCGAATCACTCCGCCTGACCCGGCTGGGGAGCGGATATCGCGCCGAAATCCGGGATCCGGCGGAGCCGGGGCGGGAGCGCACCTACGTTCTTCTTCCGAAATCCGGGGTCGATGACGGGGCTCCCCTGGAGACGACCGGCGACGGGGTGATTCCGGTACCCGCCGGGCGCATCGTTTCCCTCTCGACAACGTATCTCGGCCCGATGGAGGCTCTCGGAGCCCTTGATCGGGTGGTCGCGGTCGATGATGCCGCGTATGCGTTTTCCCCCGTGCTGCGGGACCGGGTGGCCTCCGGGAAGATCCGCGAGGTCGGATCGATCGATCGTCTCGACATCGAGTCGGTTCTCGCCGCCCGGCCCGATCTCGTTCTCCTGACCCGGATCAGCCCCGGCGGCGACGATTTGGAGCGCCGCCTGCGCTCGGCCGGGATTTCCGTGCTCGTCACGGCGGCCTGGCGGGAGACCACTCCGCTGGGGCGGAGCGAGTGGATCAAGCTCTTCGGCATCCTGACCGGAAGGGAAGAGGAAGCGTTCGAGATCTTCCGCGAGGGAAGGGAGCGCTACGAAGCGCTCGCCACGAAGGTACGCGCCCTCGATCCCTCCCGACCGAAGATTCTCCTGTCGGCGCCTTACGGCGGCACCTGGTATCTGCCGGGGGGTGACAGCTACACGGCCTCTTTAATCGAGGCGGCGGGCGGGGATTATCTCTGGTCTTCGAACCGGAGCACGGGCAGCTTTCCGCTCGATCTTGAAGCGGTTCTGGTCCGGGGGCTGGAGGCGGACTTTTGGATCAATCCCGGACGCTACCGTTCCCTGGCCGAGCTGGCCGGGACCGACGGGCGTTTCCGGAGAATGCCGGTTTTCCGGGAAGGCCGTGTTTACAACCGCACCCGCCGGATCGGATCGAGCGGGGGCAATGACTTCTGGGAGTCCGGCACGGTCCGCCCGGACCGGATTCTGGCCGATCTGATCGCGATTCTCCACCCCGGACTGCTGCCGGATCACCGTCTCGTTTATTACGAGAGGTTGCCGGAATGATCGTGCCGTTCGAACGGCGGAGAGCAGCCGTTGGCTGCGACTATATCACCCCTGACCGATATCGGAGAGCAGGTCCTGGAACCAGTCGGTCGTCACGTCGAAGGGTTTGCCGCCCTTGATGCGCTCGAATTCGATCGCCCGCAGGACCCCGCCGCGATCCTCGTCGTGTCCGATCACACCGCCTTCGCGGCGCATCGCGCACTCGACCGCCAGATCGGCGCATCCCTGGATCAGCCGCAAATCCTCGGCGTTGGCCGCCGCCGCCCGGGAGAAATAGCCACTCTTTTGCACGAGCACCTTTTCGGCCCCGAGTGCTTCGGCGAATTTCTCGCCGAAATATTTACCCGGATTCACCGAGTCGAGTTTGACGTGCCCGAAGGCGTCGCGGAGAACCTCCCCGCCCTCCGCCTCGATCCGGGCGACAATGCTCGCCACGCCCGCGCCCTCGCTGATGAAGAGGTTCACGCAATCCTGCTCGTCCATGATCGCCCGGAGGCGGTCGGCTTCGACAGCGAGATCCAGATTCATCTCCGGCAGGAACACCCCGTGTACCTCGTGCCGCTCCCGGCTCAGGCCGAGCCCCGGCACCCACTCGCGCCGGTCCAGCAAGCGCCGGTACTCGCGGGCGGTGGCGGCGGTCAGCCAGCCGCAGTTGCGGCCCATGACCTCGTGGATGATCAGCATGCGCGGGTTGGCTCCGTGCTCGGCGACGACATTCCGGAAAAAGAGGGCACCCTGCTCGGCGGCGGTCCACGCCCCGAGGCTCTGGACGATGGGGAATACGTCGTTATCGACGGTTTTTGGCAAGCCGATGACCGTGAGGTTGTAGTCGTTTTCCCGCAGGTAGGCGGCCAGGTCGGCGGCGGCGGTGTTGGTGTCGTCCCCTCCGATCGTGTGGAGGACATCGACCCCGTCGGCGATCAGCTGCTCGGCGGCCTTCCGGCGCGGATCCTCGCCCTCGGCCACCAGGCCCCGTTTCACACAGTCGGCCACGTTCGTCAATTTCACCCGGCTGTTGCCGATGGGGCTGCCGCCGAAGCGGTGGAGAATCCCCGCCGCGCGCCGCATCCCGGCATCGACCGGAATCGAGTCGCCGAGGAGGAGCCCCTTGTAGCCGCTTCGGTAGCAGAGGAGATCGACGGAGGGGTCGATCTCGGTGTATCGGCCGATGAGTCCCCCCAGCGCGGAGGAAAGACAGGGCGCGAGTCCGCCGGCGGTGAGAAAGGCTACTTTTCTTGGCTTCATGTCGTTGGCTTACCCGGAATCTGGGCCGATGTCCAGAAAAGGAACGCCGGCGGGGCGAAAATGGCACGGGATTTTCATTTGGGCTGATTTGTTGGAGTCCCGTCCCGCTGAGCGTGGACGGTCCCACCAGAGTTCCACTCGAGGCCGAAAACCGGATCCCTCCTACGCTTTCCCGCCTACGCCAAGGCTCTGGTGGACGGGCCGAGCTTCGAAGGACAGGAAATCCGGGACTCCAACAGGGTACACGACCCACCGCCGCTCAAGCGTGGAGCAGGTTGACGACGGCGAGGGCGAGGAGGATGCGGTACCAGGCGAACAGGCCGAGACCGTGTCGGGTGAGGTAGGAGACCAGCCACTTGACCGAGAGAGCCGCGAAGATCGTGGCCACGATGATTCCCACGATCATCGGACCCATGTCCAAGGCTTCGAACATCCAGCCGCCTTCGGAGACGGTCTTGTACCCGGAGGCCGCCGAGAGGGTGATGAGGCCGAGGAGAAAGCTGAATTCCGCCGCCCGAGCGGGGGAGAAACCGGCGAGGTATCCGCCGACGATGGTCATCATCGACCGGCTGGTTCCCGGCCACATGGCGACGCATTGCAGGAGGCCGATCAAGAGCGACCCCCGGACGGAGAGTTCATGCAGGTCGGGCCCCTCGGAGAATACCTCCGGCCCCTTCCGCTTCCGTCGCCGGTGCTCCACGGCGAGCATGAGGATCCCCCCGAGAACCAGGGCGTTGATAACGGGGAGGGGGCCGAAGAGGTGGCGGTCGATCCAGTCTTCGAGGAGGAGCCCGATGAAGGCGGCCGGGAGGAAGGCCACGACGAGGTTCCGGAGAAGGAGCAATCCGGTCCGGCTTCTCCCGAAGACGCCGGCCACGATGTCGAGAATGCGCCGCCAATAGATGAGAACGACCGCGAGTATGGCCCCGCCCTGAATGATGATGGTGTAGGCGTTGGCGGCGTCGCGGAGGGTTTTCGGCTCCGGGTCTCCGGGGAGCGGTTCGCCGAGGGGTCGGTCGCTGTCGAGCCCGAGAAAACGGTTCGCCAGAATGAGGTGCCCGGTACTCGAGACGGGAAGGTATTCGGTGAGACCTTCGACGACGCCGAGGACGACCGCGTCGAGGTAAGTGAGTTCGGCGGGCCGGTCCGCGGGGAGGTCCGGAAGGGCGGGTTCGGCCGGTGCGCCCGACATGGGCGTCAGGGAAAGGACCAGCAGGACCGGGAGGGCGATCAGCCGGAGGCGGGAAGTGGGATTGCTGCGAGTGTTCATGTTGAGGGGACCCTGATGCTGTAAATCATGAAATAGTTAGCGTCGGAACGTAGTCGGGCGGCCTTGGCCCCCGACTCTTTGGGGTGCGCCCGGGCCGATAAGGATCGGACGGCAAGCCGGTCCGACCACACGGATGATCCAGAATAGGCAGCTCGACAGCATACTACAGCCAGTAATCGAAGTCCTCTTCCGTCCGCTGTTTGCGGAAGATCCCGAAGATGTGGGCGGGGCAGACCCCGGGATGGAGTTTCACGAAATTGCGCGGGCCGTTCCAAAGGTAGTTCGCCCTCGGCATGTCGCTCTGGTCCGTCTCCGGGAGCAGGTCCTGCACGAGGAAGGGGTGGGAGTCGTCGATGCCGTAGTCGCCGAGGGGAAGGGTCACCCAGGCGGTCTGCTCGTGGTAGGGATCGAGGTTGACGATGGTCAGGATGATGTCGAGTCCGCTCGGATCCTGCTTGAGGTAGGCGATCATCTGCGGGTTGTCGATATCGACGAACCGGAGGTTGAAGGTCCGCTGAAGGGCGGGGTGGTCCCGGCGGATGTGGTTCAGGCGCCGGATGAGCGGACGGAGATTGCCCGGGGCGTCGAGGTTCCAGGTCTTGATCTCGTATTTCTCGGAGTGGTCGTACTCCTCCTTTCCGGGGTAGGATTCGTGGACGCATTGCTCGTAGGCCGGGCCGTACATGCCGTAGTTCGAGGAGAGGGTCGCCGCGAGCACGAGGCGCTGCACGAAGGCGGGGCGTCCGCCGTACTGGAGTGATTCGGCGAGGATGTCCGGGGTGTTCGGCCAGAAATTCGGCCAGAACACGGATTTCCGGGCGGGGTCGCAGAGTTCCCGCAGGTAGGACTCCAGCTCGGCCTTCGTGTTCCGCCAGGTGAAATAGGTGTAGCCGTGGGTGAAGCCGGCTTTGCCGAGGCGGTATTTCAATTTCGGTCGCGTGAAGGCTTCGCTCAGGAAGAGCACGTCCGGATGCCGGGTCTTGATCTCCCGGATCGCCCACTGCCAGAAGCCGAAAGGCTTTGTATGGGGATTGTCGATACGAAACACCCTCACTCCGCAACCGATCCAGTGGTCGAGGACCGATTTCAGCTCCTCCCACAGTTCGGGCCAGGTCGCGCACTCGAAGTCGAAGGGGATGATGTCCTCGTATCGTTTCGGCGGATTTTCCGCGAACTGGACGCTGCCGTCGGGGCGCCACTTGAACCACTCGGGGTGCTCGCGCACGTAGGGGTGGTCGGGGGAGCACTGGAAGGCGATGTCGAGCGCGACCTCCATGCCCAGTTCCCCCGCTTTCCAGACGAATTTGCGGAAGCTTTCGAGGGTGCCGAGAGCCGGATGAACGGCCTTGTGGCCGCCTTTCCCGGAACCGATCGCCCACGGGCTTCCGACATCGGCGGGGCTGGCTTCGAGTGTGTTGTTGCGCCCCTTGCGGTTGGTCCGGCCGATGGGGTGGATCGGGGGCAGATAAACGATGTTGAACCCGAGACCGGCGATCTCGGCGAGCATGTCCTGCGCCTCGTCGAAGGTTCCGTGGCCGCCGGGGGTTCTGGAAAAGGAGCGGGGGAAGAATTCGTACCACGCGCTGAAGGCGGCCCGCTTGCGCTCGACCCATACCTCCCGGGGGGGCAGGGTGGTTTCCCGGCTCCGGTCGGGGAAGGACCGGGCGTGCTCCAGCAATTCCGCGCCGAGGAGGATGTGGATTTTCTCTCCCATCGGAACGGCCGACTCGCGGAGCAGGGTGAGCATCTCTTCGATGAGGGGTCGGGCCCCGGCGCCGGCCCGCCCGAGGAGGGCCTCGACCATCCCGGTGCCGATGGCGATCTCGACCGGGAGCGGTTGGGCCGAATCGACCTTTTTGCGGAATCCGTTCCGCCAGGTCAGGAACGGATCGACCCACCCGGCGATCGAATACTCGTGGATGCCGATCTCCTCCGGGTAAAAACTTCCCCGCCACTCGTCGTTGGGGAGCGGCTCGAGGTCGCTCTCGTGCCACGAGTCTTCTCCGAGCCGACGGAACCGGAGAACGGCCCGGAGGGTGTCGTGGCCGTCGGCGAAGACGTGGGCGCCGACGTCCACTCCGTCGCCGATCACCACCTTGACCGGGAATCTTCCGTGATCGCACGAAGGCTCCACGTTTTCGATAACCACCCGGCGGTCGCCGGTATCGGGAGGGGGCGGTGTTTTCATGCGGTTTTCTTCAGGTTCCGGTAGAGGCGCACCGTCTCGTCGGCGATCGCCTTCCAGGAAAAGGTGGATTCCGCCCGCAGTCGGCCGGCGGCCCCGTATTTGCGCAGTTGGTCCGGATTGGCCATGATGCGGTTGATGGGCCGGGCCAGGTCCCGGGAAAAGGTGTCCGGATCCTTGGGCTCGAACGGAGCGGCCTCCTCCTGGGCGAGGGGAACGAGGTGCCCGGTCTCGCCGTGGACCACGACCTCGGGAATGCCCCCCACCGCGGCGGCGACCACGGGGGTCTCGCAGGCCATCGCCTCGAGGTTGATAATGCCGAAGGGCTCGTAGATCGAGGGGCAGCAGAAAAGGGCCGCGTGGGAATAAATCTGGATCATCCGGTCGCGCGGGAGCATTTTTTCGATCCAGACAAGATGTTCGCGCTCGCGGGCGACGGCGGCGAAGGCCTCCTTCATTTCCGCCCCGATTTCGGGTGTGTCCGGTGCCCCGGCGCAGAGGACGACCTGGATTTCCGGATCCAGGTAGCGGAGGGCCCGGACCAGGTGGACGATTCCTTTCTGCCGGGTGATCCGTCCGACGAACAGCAGGTAGGGCCGGGAGGGATCGATCCCGTTTTCGACGAGCGCCTCGGTGCGATCCGTCTTGTGGTACTCGTCGGTGTCGATGCCGTTGTAGATGACGGTGACCTTCTCCGGGTTGACATGGAAATTGCGGAGAACGTCGTCCCGCGTGCCCTTCGAGACGGCGATGACCGCGTCGGCCATTTCGATGGCGGTTTTCTCGACCCAGAGGGAAAACTCGTAGCCTCCGCCGAGTTGTTCCCGTTTCCAGGGGCGCAGGGGTTCCAGCGAGTGGACGGTCACCACCAGGGGGATCCCGTAGTTCAGTTTCGCCATGATGCCGCCGAGGTGGGTGTACCACGTGTGGCAGTGGACGAGATCCGCGTCGATCCCGGCGAGGTTGAACCCGAGGCAGCGGGAGGCCGAATCGAAGACCGATTTCAGATTCGGCGGAAAGCCGGTCGCGGTGTCGATTCCTTCGAAGCCCCGGACGCGGAGATTGCCGTCGGCGCTCGCCTGTCCGCCGAAGCAACGCACATCGACGTCGATCCGCGAAGCGAGATGGCGGCTCAGATAATCGACGTGGACTCCCGCCCCACCGTAAACGTGGGGCGGATACTCGTTGGTCAGGAGGAGGGACTTCATGGGAACGGTCTTTGTCAGGCGTGGACGCCGAGCTTGCGGAACCGGTCGTAGCGGTGTTGCAGGAGTTTCTCCGGTTTCAGGCGGCAAAGGCGGTTCAAGTGGCGGGAAATCGCCGACCGGAGGTTTTCGGCGGCGACTTTCGGATCGGACTGGGCACCGCCGAAGGGTTCTTCGATCACCTCATCGACCACGCCGTGTTCGAGAAGGGAGTCGCTGCTCAAACGGAGCGCCTCGGCGGCATCCGGGGCGAACTTGCGGTCTTTCCAGAGGATCGCCGCGCACCCTTCCGGCGAAATGACCGAGTAATAGGCGTTTTCGAGGATGAGGACCGCATCGGCCAGCGCCACGCCGAGGGCGCCCCCGGAACCGCCTTCGCCGATGACCACCGCGATGATCGGCACTTCGAGCAGGCTCATTTCCCGGATGTTGACGGCGATCGCCTCGGCGACGTGGCGTTCCTCCGCTCCGATTCCGGGAAAGGCCCCGGGGGTGTCGATCAGCGAGAGGATGGGCATCCCGAACTTGTCGGCCAGGCGCATGAGGCGGAGCGCCTTGCGGTAGCCCTCGGGGTGGGGGCAGCCGAAATTCCGGCGGAGGTTGCCCTTGGTGTCCCGGCCCTTCTGCTGGCCGATGACCATGACAGGGCGGTCGTTGAAATAGGCGGGGCCGCCGACAAATGCCGGATCGTCTTTGAAAAGGCGGTCGCCGTGGATCTCCTCGAAGCCGGTGCAAAGGAAACCGATGTGGTCGAGCGAAGTCGGTCTTTTCGGGTGCCGGGCCAGCTGTACCCGCTGCCAGACGGTGAGTCCGGAGTAAACCTCCCGCTTGGTTTTCTCGATCTTTCGTTCGATCGCCGTGATTTCCTCGGAGACGTCCATGTTGCTCTGGGCGGAAGTCTCCCGCAATCGGCGGAGCTGGTCGTCGAGTTCCCGCAGGGGCTTCTCGAATTCCAGTGAGAAATCGGAGTTTTGCATTCCCGGAGCAAAAAGGGCGGGTTCGCGGGTGTCAATGGGGATGGCGGTCCGCCGGGGGAGTGGGGTGTAAGCAGCAGTGCGTGGAGCAAAATCGATGAAATCGTGCAATTTTCGAATCCCGCATGGATTGTGGGTCGATCAGGCGACTTGGCGGTAAACGAACTACTTCGTCCAGTTTACACCGCCTAATGTGTAATCGAGTACGCCTTCCCGAAAGCCATGGATTCGGGAAATTGCCCGACGGGTCAAAATATTTAGTTGTCTGATACCAATAAGGGGGTGGGACACTCCTGTCCCGCCGGCTCGGGTAGAATTCCCTATTGGATGGAGGAGAATCGGCGGACAGGAGTGTCCCACCTCCCGCGCGGCTCGATGTCAACCAAGATTGGACCCGGTCAGATTCCGTAGCTGGATGACTTCAGTCGTCCAACCCGAAACGGCTTGGCGGAAAAGACATTCCCCTGTGGCGGGAAACCACTGGAAAATCGAAGAATCCCTTCCATTACCCTTCCACGCACTTCTGGTTACACCCGGGGGAGTGGGCATCGCTGATGCAAGATCGGCGCGATACCGGGCAAGGCGTAAGCCATGCCCCACGGGGAATCCCGTGGTAGTCTTCCCTGCACGAACGCTAAAAATACTTTTGCGGGAGTTTGCTCGATTCACGCTTAATTTGTTACAAACGAAAAGTTTAAGGTTCATTATTCATCGGCGGTGGGGCGGGCGCCCCGAGCTACCCTGGCTTTTTTCCGGTCGCGAGGAGGGTGACGAAGCGCGGCTCCTCCTCTTCGCGGGCGACCGGGGTCACCTCGACCGAACGGAACCCGGCGTCCCGCAGATAGCGGTACAGAATGTTTTCCGAGAACCCGAGCCACTTGTCGGCGTAGAGTTCGCGCGCTTTCTCGAACTGGTGTTCGGCCAGGTCGAGGATGGCGATACGACCGCCCGGAGCCAGGATGCGGTGGGCCTCGCCGATGGCTGCGACCGGCTTTTCGGCGTGGTGGAGAGCCTGGCTCAGGATGGCGAGATCCACCGAGGCGTCCGGCAGGGGCACCTTTTCGATATCGCCCAATTTGTAGTGCAGGTTCGTGAGGCCGTTCTTCGCGGCGAGGTCGGTCCCGACCTCGACCATTTTCCGGGAGCTGTCGATGCAGTAAACGGTCTCGGCGTTCCGGGCGAGGAGCTGGGCGATCATGCCCTCCCCCGCCCCGAGGTCGACCACCCGGATCCGCGGGGAGAGCAGCAGGAGAAAATGCCCGAGGGCCTGCCACGAACGCCCCGGGCAGTAGCTGCGCCCGAGCCGCCCGGCCACGAGGTTGAAGTAGCGCTCGGCCACCTGTTTGCGACGCTCCAGAATCCGGTCGAGGTTGTGCTGGTCCTCCGCGAACGAGGGCTCGGCGACGGCGACCGCGAGGGCGGCGTCAACGAGGCGGCGGACGGGCGCGGCAAGCGCGGGGTTCAGGCCGTAGAAAGTGTGCTTCCCCTCCCGGCGGTCAACGACGAGGCTGGCCTGCCGGAGAAGGCCGAGGTGGGAGGATATCCGCGACTGCCCCATGCCGAGGATTTCCTGCAGCTCGGCGACGGAAAGCTCCTCCCGACCGACGAGAGCCAGAATCCGGGCCCGGGTCGCCTCCGACAACAGGCGGAGAACCTCCCATCCTTCCGCCTTCGCCGTCATGAAACCGGAAAATCCGCCCGCCTTACCAGGGCTGGTCCACCCACCGGGCGATGGACTCGACCGTCCATTTCTCCTTCGCCCCATCGACCTCCGTCTCGACCTCGTCACCCACCTTGCGCGAGAGCAGCTTCTGCCCGAGCGGGGTCAGGTAGGAGAGAATGTCGCGGTCGGGATCGCCGTCCCACGCACCGAGGATCGCGTACCGGCGCGTTTCCCCGGTCGATCCCTCACGAAGCGCCACGACCGAGCCGATACCCACCGCGTCGGTGGAAACCTCGGAAAAGTCGGTGATTCGCGCCCGGGCGAAATCGCGGTCGAGGTCGGCCTTGCGGGCGAGCAAGGTGTCCTGGTCCTGGCGGGCCATCTTGTACTCGGCGTTCTCGCGCAGATCGCCGTGCTCCTTGGCCGTTTCGATGGCCTGTTTGTTCTCGGGGATCCTCCGGCCGACCAAATCCTCGTATTCCTTCTTGGCGGTCTCGAAGCTCTCGCGGGAGATGGTCAGGGCGGAGTCGGTGGCGGAGACATCCGTGTCGGGGGCGGCCTCCCGCTCGAGGAGGCTCTGGATGGCCGGATACTTGCGGATGAAGCGGACGAGGAGGGATTTCTTGGTCAGGTCGTCGAAACCCTGGTTGAGCAGGAGAGTCTGGGCAAGGTCCCGGGCGGTCTCGGCCGTACCCCGGTCGAGCAGCAGCGGGATCAGCTCGGTGTCCTCGCTCAGGGCGTCGGCCAGCGGAATCCGCCGGGCCGAGGCATTCTGGAGGGACTCGAGGTCGATCGCGTAGAAGACCGCGTTGAGCAACCGGGGGCTGAGGAGCGCCTCGATCAGGTCGGCGTATTTCTGGGAGTTGCGGTTTTTGATGATCCACAAGAGGATCGGACCGCGCATGGTCTGCTCGTTGAGCCAGCGCTCGAAACACTCCTTCACCCGCTCCTCCTTCTTGTGCTCGTAGAGGAAGGCGATGCATTCGCTGGTGAACTTGCCCTCGCTGTGCCGGAGGAGGCGGACGATGATGTCCTCCCACTTGTCCGGGTAGGTGCGGGTCAGCAGGTCGAGAAAACGATGGTAGTAGGCGGCGGGCAAATCCCCCGCCAGGCGGTCGAAATTCTCGGCCGATTCCTCGATGATGGAAAAGGAGGTTGGCTCGAGGGTTTCGACGTCGATGTCGGTGGAATCGTCGCGGGCTAGATCGTTACGGACCCAGACCCCGTGCAGCCGATCAGCCTGCGTGAGGAGCTTGGTGTCCTTGATCGCCCTGGTCAGCGTTTCGAGCACTTTTTCGAGGTGGGCCTTCAGCTCGTCCTTGTCGCGGGACAGAATAAACAGCTTTTCGGCGAGGAGGATTTTCTGCTTCGCCTTTTTCGTGGTGAAAAATTCTTCGAGGATTTCCTCCTCGGCGGTGATCTTTTCCTCGCGGAGGACGTACGGGTCGGTTTTTTTCGCGGGCACGGCGATCAGCGGCTCGCGGACCAAATCCTTTTTCGTATCGGTCCACCACTTTTTGCGCTTGCGGTCATTGGGGATCAGATAGCCGAGTTGCCGCTCGATCTCGATCGTGGTCGCCTGCCCCTCCGGACGGGAGGCGAGGATGGCGCGGATGACCCCGACCCGGTCCTTCTCGATCATGGCGTCGATTTCTTCCGGCTCGGTCCGTTTCCGGACGAGAATATCGTCGGGCGCGAGCACATCGAGCTTGTCCACGCAAAAGGCGGGATCCATCGGATGCCCCGTCTTCCCTTCCTCGAAGTCGATGAGGAGCTTGTTCGCGTCGGCGTCGTATTCCTGGATTTTCCCGAAGCCCCAGCTACGGTGAATGCAATACGCGCCCGGTCGCATCGCCTCCAATTTATCCCGGAACGCTTCCAACTTCGCGTCTCCGGCAATCAACTGATCGATTGTTTCTGAATCCATAAATGTTTGTGGCAACCTGCTCTTTTCAATGATAGTAAAAGAAAAGATAGTGCGGAAAGTGAGATGAATGACAACAGTTTTTCCCGGAATGGCCATGACCTCGCCCGGCGGTGGATGGCCCGCTATCTGGCCGCCCCCGCGAAGGTCTCCGAAATCCGGGCACCGGAGGACGGCCCGGCGGCCGATTCGGCGGAAGAGCGGCGGGCCCGGCGGCTCCATTCGGCGGCCATCCGGAACCTCCGTCTCCACCGGCACATCCTCG
This sequence comes from uncultured Puniceicoccaceae bacterium, assembly GCA_964507815.1. Taxonomy (GTDB): domain Bacteria; phylum Verrucomicrobiota; class Verrucomicrobiia; order Opitutales; family Puniceicoccaceae; genus Puniceicoccus. The sequence continues at coordinate 3,817 of CAZDRT010000025.1, read as the reverse complement.
ATTCGTTCCTGCGCCACAGGCCGAAACCGGAGGTTCTCGCCGTCCTCCACCTCGCCCTCGCCGAGCTGGATCCCGATGCCCGCGGGAAACGCCCGGCGATCATCGATTCCTGGGTGGCGGCCGCGCGGCGCGCGGGCGGGGCACCGGCCGCCGGCCTGGCCAACGCGGTTCTCCGCAAAGCCGCCGGCTCCCTGGCGGAGGCCCGCTCCGGGGGCTCCGGTCTGTCGCCCGCCCTCCTGCACTCCCACCCCGACTGGCTCGTTGACCGGTGGCGGCGCGATCCCGGCGAAGCGGAGGCCCTGCGCCTGCTCGCCTGGAACCAGGGGGTGCCCCGAACCTTCGCCTCCGTCGCGGCGGGAGCGCCCGTGCCGGAGGGCCTCGCCCCCGCGCGGTGGCAGGGGTTTTACCGGCTCGAACAGGGCATCCCGCCCCAGGTGCGCGCCGCGATCGCCGCCGGCGCGCTGACCATCCGCGACCCGGCCACCCGCATCGCGGTCGCCCTCCTGACGGCGGGAGGTCCGCGCCACGTTCTCGACCTCTGCGCGAGCCCGGGCGGAAAGAGCCGGGCCCTCCTCTCCGATCCGGCCGGACCGGGGGTCCTCACCGCCGCCGACCTGCCCGGGCGGCTCGGACGGCTGCGCGAAAGCCTCGCCCCCTGGAAGGAAAGGGCGACGGTCTCGCCGGTGGATCTGACCGACCCCGGATCGTTTCCCGCCGGGTGGTCCGGTGCCTTCGACGGCGTCCTCCTCGACGCCCCCTGTAGCAACACCGGCGTGCTCCGGCGCAAGCCGGACGTGAAATGGCGGCTGGAACCGTCCGACCTCGACCGCCTTCCCGGGCTCCAAACCGACTTCCTCCGCCGGGCGGCGGGATTCGTCCGCCCCGGCGGCACGCTCGTTTACAGCACGTGCAGCCTCGAGCCGGAGGAAAACCGCGAAGTGGCCGGAGCCTTTCTCGCCTCCACGGAAGGGCGCGGCTTCCGCCTCACCGCCGCCCTGCGCGCCCTGCCCACCCGGACCGGCCACGACGGGGCCGGTGCGTTTCGGTTTATCCGGGGTTGCTGAAAACGTCCGGCACTCCGTCCGTCTCCGTCTTGATCGGCGGACAAGCTCCGTCCGCCTCCCGATCAGTCGGCGTTGACCTTGGCGTCCGCCCGGCTTTTCTTTTTCGCACTGTGATTCCCCGCCATCTGTCCCGATTCGTCATTGTTCTCTCCGTGATTCTGCTGGTCGGCGGATGTTCCCGCCCGGAGAAAAAAATCATCCCCGCTCGGGATGTGTGGTCCTACGTCCGGAAGAAAGCCGCCGAACACGGCTTCGATCCAGGGTTTGTTTACGCCGTGGCATTCGCCGAAAGTTCCTTCAACGCTTACGCGGACAGCGGCCAGGCCCGCGGCATCACCCAGATGGGGCCGGATGCGTGGGAGACGGTCACGGATATCTCCTACGACCGGGCCTGGAACTGGCGGACCAACCTGAACATGGCAATGCGCTACCTCGTCCACTGCAGGGACTCGCTAGTCGCCGCGGAACGTTTCAATTACCCCCTTCTCGCCGCGTCCTATCGCTATGGCCCCGGGGCAGTCAAACGGGCCGACTACCGGATCGACCGGCTGCCCCGGCCGAAAAACAAGATCTACCAGGCGCTTTTTTCGGGCCACCTTCATCCGCTGCCCCCGCCGGAATAATCCGGTTCGAGGACGCGGAGGACGCCCTGTGCCCAACCGTTGCAAAGAGGGCGACCGGGACCGACCACTTCGATCAGGCGCAGGGCCCGGCCCATCGGGTCCGGAATGTCTCCGGCGGGCCAGAGAAACCAGGGCAGGAACCGATCCCCACCGTCCACCCCGGTCAGGAGCGGGAGCAGCCCGTCGGCCACCCAGGTGTTGAAACGCGTTCCCGCGGCGGCCGGGGCGAAGAACGCCCGCCAGCGCTTCTCCCATCGGGCGATTCCCAACTCGCGCCGCCGGAGAGAAATCCGGGGCGGGCGGGAGCACCATTCGCTGCGGAAGGCCCCGGTCGGCGATCCTTGGCGGGGGATGGCGTCCGGCCAGTCCTCCCCCCGCTCTCCGATCCACCCGGCATAGGTCTCGAGGCGGCGGCGCGGATGGTTCGCCGGACGGCAGCCGGCCAGCCGCCACTCGTTTCGGTGTCCGTCGAAGGCCCGGCGGGCGGTACCCCCGGGATCATCCGCCCAGTGGATGAGCGGTTCCTCGACGGCGATCCGGCTCATCAGGGCCCGGTTTCTCTTCAGCCCGAGGATCTCGAGAAACGCCTGGTGGAATACTTCGGCCCGTCCGTCCGCAAGCAGGCGCTTTTCGGCGACCGAGCGCTTCCGCGCCCACCGCTCCGAAGCCGCCCGCAGCAGGACCGACTCCCTCGTCTCCAGGGGCATTTCCAGCAACTCGGCGAGCGCGGGGGGCAGATCATCGTCCAGCAAACGGTCCACCCCCTGGTCCTCCAGGTAGGATTCGAGATCGCTGCTCAGATACTTGAGCCACTCCAGCGTTTCGAACCGTCCGGCCCGCCCGTCGTCCCATGGCCGGGCGACGTTCCGATCAGGGAAAAGCACCACGTGGAGAACCACGTTCCGAAAATTCGGATCCCGCCCGTGGCCGTGCCGCCGCCAGTCGGCTTCTTGGAGATGGATCTCCACGTCGCCGTGGACCCGGCGTCCGTCGAGTTCGAGCACCGCTCCCCGGAAATCCGGCCCCTCCTGGAAATTCCAACGGCCCGGATCGAGGATCTCGATCCGCCGTCCCGACCGGGTCACCATGCCCGATCCACGGAATCCGCGGGTGGCCCATATCCGCTGGATTTGCTTCTCTTCGAGAAAGACCGGTCCGTAGAGTCCCGTCAGCTCCTCGACCCGGATGGGGGAGGGCTCCGTCACTTCACGTCCTCCCCGGGGCCGGCTCCGCCCCAAATGTCGCCGAGCGACCGCTTCCAGCACCCGGGTGCCTTCGACCGAAGCCGACTCCGGGTCCGCCCCTCGCACCGCCCGACCCACTCCTCGAACGCATCGCCGTCGATGAAGAAAGCGCCCCGGGCCGCCGCGGCCTCCCGGATCATATTGTCCCGCGAAGCCACAGTCACCCCGTCCGGATTCTTCGCGCGGGCCAGCAGTTGCTCGATGAGCCCGTCCGCTGTCAACTGGCGCGGGGCGTAAACGACAGCGAAAGTCGGCCGCCCGCATGGTTCGACTGGTTCGACCACCTGGAGACGCTTCTCCCGCCCGTCGAAAACCACCGTCACCCGAATGCCCTCCTCGTCGTGGATGGTCCGGGCCATACGGACCAGCGCCTCGCAGGCGGCCTCCGGTCCCTCCGCGAAAATGCGGGACAACGACCCTATGCGATGGATCATGTTGTATCCATCCACCAGAAGATGTTTCTCCGCCGCCTTCATTGAACGCCCTGTCTCCAGTCCGCCGCGGTGGCGGAGAATGTCAAGCCCGGGTCCCGCTCCTGCCTTTCTTTCTTCACCGATTTTGCATCAGCGACGACGAGGAGAAGGGTGTAGCCACAAGTGAGGAGAAGCGAAATCGTAAAATACCGCGATTTTGAAAATGGGACGCCATCCACCGGTTGGGGGAGGGCGGCTGTCCCCGACCGCCGCATTGCGGGGAGGGAAATTGGGAGTAAGGGAATAGATTCGGCGGCCCGGAAATCTTTCGGAAGCGCGGCAGACCTTCTTCGCCAATCGGGCAAAGTCGGGGGCGACCGGTTCCGGTAGGAACGGCGGCTACGGACGCATCCCGGGGAAAACGGTCAGCCCGTCCCAATCGGCTCCCTCCATCGGCTTGGGCCGGATCGGGC
>CAZDRT010000024.1:0-24113 GCA_964507815.1 uncultured Puniceicoccaceae bacterium | reverse complement strand
GGACTAAGGAAGGGGTTATTCAACTTTCCAGAAGTTGATGATGGTGTCTTGGGGCACTTGGGGATTTTCCGCCCGCCACTTGCGGTGGGCTGCGCCGAGGGCTTCGCGGCGCTGGTGCTGGATCGCGAGCGTTCGCTCGTTGGCCAGATAGTAGGCGTGGATGGCGTCGAGTCGGTCGAGGACCCCCTCCGGGATCTTCTGCCCCGACCGGGCGAGGACGTGATACTCCGGAACCTTCATCGAGGCGAAGCGGCTGTTGTCCGGTCGAACACGCGGGGTGTATTCCGCTCCGAGAGCGCGGGCGTCCGCGGCAAAGCGGGCCTCCTCCTCCCGGTCCACGGTCTCGACCATTCCGAAGAAGCTCCATTCGGCGGTCTCGTCCTCGAAGCTCCCGATCACCTGGAGGTAGGTGAAGGGAACGTTGCTGAGCGCCTCGTAGCGCTCGCCTTCGTGCCAGAGACGGATCTCGCTGATCTCCCCGTCGTAAACCGTGGCCGAGAGGGAAATGTTCTTCGGCGGCTTGGCATCGGCTTGTTGGCGGAGGAATTCGGCGAGTTCGGCCTTCGTCGGTTCACTCCGGACCGGGTCGGCCCCCTCGCGAACGGGCGGAGCCGGGGGCGGGGCGACCCGGCGGAAGACCGTTTTGGTCCCGTCGCTCTTGGTTGCCTCCCATTCGGCGAACGCGGGCACTGCTTCAATGGCGGCTTTGCGATCCGCTTTCCGTTCCTCGCGGGCCTGCATCTCGGCGGCGATCACTGAGGCGGCTTCCGAGCGGGTCGGCACATCGGGTGACTTTTCCGTTGCGGCGAAGGAAAGCGTGGGGAAAAGCGCGAAGACTAGGAAAAATGGGGTGAGAAATTTCATAAGAGGATGAAGTTTATTGGCTTCTAAAAAACGATCTCGGTGCGGGGCAATCTTTTTTGGTGATGCGATGGAGAGACTGACGATTTTTTTCTAACGATTTACCCGAAGAAAGCGATGCAAGGCGAGCAAGTCAAGCCCATTATGGCCATTTATGGCCATATGTATGTCTCTTAAAAATCCGTTTCACTCAGGCTGAGTGAATTCAGAAATTTACCAGGAACGAGTTTTTGAAGTTTGCCGCAAGCTTAGGAGTATCCGGCAGGAGAAGGAAATATCCCAACAACGTTTGAGTGAGATGGCTTCCCTGAGCCGGACGGGCCTACGGCACATCGAGAGCGGAAAAATCAGCCCAACCCTCCATTCGCTCCTGAAAATAAGCGCGGCCCTTGAGGTCGATCTGGCTGTAATAATCACCGAAATCGCTTCGTCTTCCGAGCGGTAATTGATGGGGAGACTATTAGGTCCGTAATGTGGTCCGCGAATCAAATTCGAATAAAATATCCCTCAGTGGCCTCGTCTCAGCGGATCAGTAGGTAGAGGGATTTGGCTGTGCGGGGGTCGCCTTCTTCGCCGGGGACTTCGAGGGGGATTTTCCACTTGCCGGATTTCATCGGGAGAACGGGGGTGACTACGAGTTGTTTCCGACCGGATTCCTCCTGGTCGAGAATTTTCCAAGTGAACGGGATTCGCTCTTCGAGATCGGCGGGGAGGGTCCACTCCATTCCCGGGAGGGCGTGGACGGCGACGCTCTTGGCTTCCGGGGAATTCCCGGTTCTCCACAGCAGCAACCGGGGCTCGATTTTCAGTTCCTCCGGGATGTCGGTCTTCAGCACCAGGGTCGTGGTCTTGCTCTCTTCGCCGTCCTCGAGGGTAACGCGGATGGTTTTGCGCTGGGGTCCCACGCGGTCGCCGATCGTAAACACGACCTCGATGGTCGCCCGGGCTCCTGCGGCGATGTCCTCATCGGGAGTGTCCGCCACGGTGCAGCCACAACTCGAGGAAACGGCGGCGACACGGACCGGGGAGCCGCCCTGATTGCGAAACGAAAACCCGGCCCGGATCTCGGGCTGGCCGGGCTCGCAGGAAACCTCCCGTTCACGGTGCTCCCACTCCGCGGATACCGCGCCCAGAGACGAGAGCAAAACCCATAATGGGGAAAACAGTAGAATGAACTTCATGGATCGACCTCTCTTCGGCGGGAATCGTGCCAGACTCTCCCGGCGACAAGCAACAAGACAATGTCCCGGCCCAACAGCACCCAATGCGCGGCAGCCCCCTCCCCCGTCGCCCCGAAACAGCCGCAGGAGAGGTCGATTCCCCGCACCCATGCGAGAGCGATCAGCGCGGAGAACACGAGCAGCAGCACGAATGAGACGACCGCCGCGACGAGCCGGTAGCGGGGAACCCAGAGAGCGACCGCGAGCACGACCTCCAGGGAGGAGATCCAGTAGGTCGCGGCGAGCGCCAACCGTCCATCGACGATGCGGTAGGTGAGGATCGCCTCGTAAAAGGCCGTCGGGTCGATCCATTTGACCACTCCGGCGTAGAGGAAAACCCCCGCGAGCAGTAGGCGGAGGATGGGGTCAATGTGATTCATTGGAGGGCGGGGGGAGGTTGAGGGCGGAGACCTGAAATCTGAGACCTGAGGGGAAGGGACGAGACTTGAAACTTGAGACCTGAGGACACTTGGGGCGGAGCGCAGGTGGGCCGGTGTCCTCCCTCCTTTCCTCATCCGCCTCACGGCGGGCTTGGGGATTTCAGGGCCGCCCAGCCGTTCTCGAGTGCGAAGACATCGGTGATCCCGAGTTCCGTGCGCAGCCGTTCGGCCACCGCCCCGCTGGTCTGACAGGCCCGGTCGTCACAATACACGACAACCCGCACCCCGGGCTCCCACACTTCCATGAACCGGACCAATCCTCCCTCCCAATCCTCTTCGTTCACGAGAATCGCACCGTCCCTGTGCGCTGCCTGATAGGCGGCGCGGGAGCGGGCATCGACCCAGAGAATCTCCGAAAAGCCAGGGTCCGCCCGCAGTTCCGAAAGCGAAATTTCATGCGGATCTGTTTCGAGGGGAACTGCCCAGCCCACCCCGATCGCACACAGAGCGGAAATCAGCAAAAGCTCCCCCGCCCTTTTCCAAGCGCGGAGCGACGGCATTTTCAGGCAGGAATGATTGGTCACAGGGGTCATGGTTCGAAGTTCGGGGAAACGACTTTTAAGTTTGAAGTCGGACAATGACAACCCGTCAAGACCACAAGTAATCACCAGTGCGGAGATGGGGCAGCAAGTTTCCCTGGTTCTCCGGGAAAGATGACATAGAGCGAGGGCCCGGCCTCGGCGAGGCCGGCTACAATACATACCGATTCGCGAAATTTGTCCGGGAAAACAATCCAGCCCTGTAGCCGGGGTCGCTGACCCCGGAAGGAGTCCGAATCGCAATTCCTCGTCGATTCCAAACCAAAATGTCCGGCCTCGGCGAGGCCGGCTACAATGGATGCCGATTCGCGAAATTGACCCGGAGAAACAGTCCAGCCCTGTAGCCGGGGTCGCTGACCCCGGAAGGAGTCCGAATCGCAATTCCTCGTCGATTCCAAACCAAAATGTCCGGCCTCGGCGAGGCCGGCTACAATGGATGCCGATTCGCGAAATTGACCCGGAGAAACAGTCCAGCCCTGTAGCCGGGGTCGCTGACCCCGGAAGGAGTCCGATTCGCAATGCCTCGTCGATTCCAACCCAAACACCCGGCCTCAGCGAGGCCGGCTACAATGGATACCGATTCGAGAAATTGATGCGGAGAAACTATCCAGCCCTGTAGCTGGGGTCGCTGACCCCGGAAGGAGCCCGTCCCCATCTTGCGCTAACGGCCTCGTCAATTGGCAATATGTCTGCCTCGTATTCCGATTGCAGGATCTCCAGCCAATCTTCGAAGGCGGGACACTGCTCCGGGGAACGACGTCTCAAAATTTCGATGCCTTTACGAATCTCTCCCAACGACAAAACACTTATGCAGTGACGATTTCCTTTGGTTTTTTGCGCCCACCTTCGGACTTCCGGATCACAGCGTTTTCCCCGTCTGAGTTCGCTGATGATATTGGTATCGAGCAGGTAAGCCATCAAAAGCCCGTGTCGCGTTCTTCCCCTTCGTCGCTTCGGCTCAGGTCGAGTTCCTGATCGGGGGCGACTTCGGTGTCGCTTAAAAACTCAATAAGCGATGGCTTTGGATGGTCCCGGCGGCTGAGAGCATCCCGGAGAATGCGACGATGCGCCTCCTCTGCGGATACCCCTTGTGCGGCGGCCCTCGCCTTTAGTTTGCGCACCGTTTGGGGATCGACTTTTCGAACGAGTAATTGACTCATGTGGCCAATTGATAGCCTTGTTAGCATATTGTCAAGGCTCGATGGGGCCAGAACCTCTATGCAGGGCGTAATCACAAGAGCGTGGAGCGAATATCGAAATTTATTCGATAGCTGTGCGTGCCCCGCCGAATTGCGGTGGGAGGGCGGCTGTCCTCAGCCGCCGCGATACGTCCGGGCGGGCGATGCACTTCCGTGAGATTCCCGCGCCGCCGAATTTATTCCGTCGCTTTCGATTTCCTTCCCCGCAATGCGGCGGCTGAGGACAGCCGCCCTCCCTCAGCCGAGAAATAGTATCCCATTACCAAAATCGCGGGGCTTTACGATTTTGCTCCACGCGCTTGTGGTTACACCCCTCTCCGCCTTGCGAGGCCCTATTCCGCCTTCCCGGCGGGCTGCTGGAAAGATCTCTTCAGGAAAACCTGGAGAATGGAAATGTCGGCGGGGCTCACGCCGCTGATTCGCAGGGCTTGGCCGAGAGTGGCCGGGCGAACCGCCGCCAGCTTGTCCGCGCTTTCCTTTTTTAGTCCCCTTATCCGTTCGTAATCAACGTTTTCCGGAATTTTAGCGGATTCAAGGTTGCGGAATTTGGCTACCTCGCGCACCTCTCTCTCGAGATACCCCTTGTAGCGGATCCGGTATTGAATTTCCTCCCGCTCGGAACGGCTCCACCCCGAGGCGTCCGCGAAATCATCCACCGCCGCGCCGCGACGCACGGCGTCGCCCCAGGTGCCGTCCCCCACCCTTTCCGACTCGAACCGACCGACCATTGTCTCGATCCGCTCCCGCTTGGCTTTCATCCGACGGAGGCGATCTTCGGAAACCAGACCGAACCTGTCGGCGGCGTCCACCAAACGGGCTTCCGCGGAGTCCATGTTGAGCAGCAAGCGGAACTCCGCCCGGCTTGTGAACATCCGGTAGGGCTCGCGGGTGCCCTTCGTGACCAGATCGTCGATCAACACGCCGATGTAGCCCTGCTGACGGCTGAGAATCAGGGGGGATTCGCCCCTGATCTTCGCAACGGCATTGACCCCGGCAACCAGCCCCTGCCCGGCGGCCTCCTCGTAGCCCGAGGTGCCGTTGATCTGGCCCGCGAAAAAAAGCCCCCCCACCCTCTTCGACTCGAGACTCGGAAACAATTGCGTCGGCGGCGCGAAATCGTACTCGACCGCGTAGGCCGGACGGAGCATCTCCACTCTCTCCATCCCCGGAATCGTGCGGAGCATCTCAACCTGAACATCGAACGGCAGACTGGTCGAGAGACCGTTCACGTACCACTCGTTGGTGTGGATTCCCTCCGGCTCGAGAAACAGGCGGTGATGCTCCTTGTCGGCGAATTTCACGAACTTGTCCTCGATGCTCGGGCAGTACCGGGGCCCCACCCCCTCGATCTTCCCGCCGTAGAGGGGGGAGCGATGAAGATTGTCCCGGATCAGACGTTCGGTTTCGGCGGAGGTTTCGGTCATCCAGCAGGAGACGGAGACCGACCCGGGACGCCACCCGGCCTTTTCCTCGCCGGACTGTTCCACGTGGAACAATTCCCGCCCCACCCGATCCGGCAAACCGGATTCCGCGGCCCCCCCCCGGCCATTTTGTTCCACGTGGAACAAATCCCCGCCGAGGCGGGTGTCGTAGAATGCGAACCAGACCGGCTCTTCGTCCCCGGGCTGCTCCTTCATTCGGGCGAAATCCAGGCTTCTTCCCAGAATCCGCGGTGGCGTGCCGGTTTTCAGGCGCTCCAGCTCGATTCCCGCCTCGAGAAAACTGCCCGAGAGCCCTTCCGCCGAGAAGTCCCCCAGCCTGCCCCCTTTGTTTTGATTCTCGCCGATGTGCATGAGACCCCGCAGAAAGGTGCCCGTCGTAACGATCACCGCCCGCGCGTAAAAATCGACTCCGAGCGAGGTGCGAACTCCCGCCACGCGGTCGCCGTCGAAAATCAGGCCCTGGACCATGGCTTGGAAAAGCGCCAGTCCTTCCATCCGTTCCAACACGTGCTTCATCCGGAACTGGTAGGCCTTTTTGTCGCACTGCGCCCGCGGCGCGCGGACCGCCGGGCCTTTCGAGGCGTTCAAGAGCCGGAACTGGATGGCGGTGCAGTCGGTGTTGATTCCCATTTCACCCCCCAGCGCGTCGATTTCCCGGACAATCTGCCCTTTGGCCTGCCCGCCGATCGCCGGATTGCAGCTCATCTGGGCGACGGTATCAAGATTCCCCGTGAGCAACAGCGTATCCGCCCCGCGCCGGGAGGCGGCCAGGGCGGCTTCGCAACCGGCATGGCCGGCCCCGCAGACAATGACGTCATACGGGTGATTGGGTCCGTGGCGTAGGGCGAGGCTCATTTTCCGATGCAAAACTCACTGAAGAGAACATCGAGCATCGCTTCGTTGTCAATCGTGCCGACGATGGCACCCAGGGCATCCAGCGCGTCGCGCAGGTCAGGCGCGACACATTCGGAGGAGACTCCGTCGCGCAGACCTTTCCGGGCGCGCTCCAATGCCGCCCGGCAATCCCGCAGGCAACCGAGGTGCCGCTGGTTGTAGAGGACCCGGGTTTCGGCTCCTTCCAGAAGCTCTCTTCGGATCCGGCTTTCCCAGAGTTCAAGAAAATCGGGAAACCCTTCGCCCGACAGGGCCGAGATCCGGGCCCGCGGCAGGGCGGGGAGCAGGGTGTCGTTCGGCGAATACCCGGGAGAGTCGGACTTGTTGACGAGAAGAAGAGCGTTTTCCGGCCGCAATCGGTCGGACAGGGCCGGGGGCAGGGTGGGGGAGGGCGCCGCGCCGTCCACGACGACAAGGAAAAAATCCGCCCCGCCGACCAGGCGCTCGGTTTGGCGGAGCCCCTCCCGCTCGATGGCGTCGGACACCTCGCGGAATCCGGCAGTATCGTAAATCTGGATACAATAAGGCCCGAGGGAGAATGCATCCGAAAGGTAGTCACGGGTCGTTCCGGCGGTCTCGCTCACGATGGCCCGGCGCTCGCCGAGGAGGCGGTTGAGAATGCTGCTTTTACCGGCGTTGACCTCGCCGACGAGGACCGTCCGAATGCCCCGGTGGAGAAGCTCCCGCTGACGGCCGGTGGCGATCATCCGGTCGATTTCGGAGAGGGTCCGGGTGAGAGCGCAGAGGGGCCCCTCCTGGTCTTCCGGCGGAAGGTCCTCCTCCGGGAAGTCGATGAAGGCTTCGACCTCGGCGCGAATCGCCAGGATCTCCCCGACACGGCGCTCCACCTCGGCGCCCAGGCCGCCGGCAAGCTGCCGGTGGGCGGCTGCGAGCGAGGCGTCGCTTCGGGCCGCGATCAGATCGGCGACGGCTTCCGCCTGCGAAAGATCGATCCTGCCCTCCAGAAAGGCCGTCCGTGTGAATTCGCCCGGTTCGGCGGGGCGGCTTCCCCGGCGGGTCAGGTCCTCCAGAATGCGATCGACCAGAAAGGGGTTTCCGTGGGTCGATATTTCGAGGGTGTCCCGCCCGGTGAGGGACGACTCCGGCGGGAACCAGGTCCGGAGCACCTGGTCCACGCGGTGCCCGTCCCGGTCGCGATAGCTCCCGAGCTTCGCCCGGCGCGCGTCGGCGGGAGAGGGTGGGGACCCGAAAATCCCGGCGACGAGACCCGGAACCGCCGGTCCGCAGACCCGGACTACCGCGAGCGCGGACGTGCCAGGCGGAGTTGCCAGAGCGTGGAAGGTGTTGTTCATCAATATTTTACAAGTTTTCTAAAACCCCTGGTTCGAACAATGGCGGAAAGATTTCCGATCCAGAGCAGACCAGAATAGAAGGCGACCGCCGGGAGGACAAGGCCTGAGGAAACGCGGGTTCGGACGGATGTAACCACAAGTGCGTTAAGAAAAATTTTGATATTCCCTCCACCCACTTGTGGTTACACCCCCATGTCACGGGTCCGTCTCTTTTGATTTGTCATGCGCGGATATCCCGAGCAACCTTCGCATTTCACCAAAGGAAACCACATGTCAGAAGAATTGAACGGAAATTGTCTCATCGCCCAATCGGGCGGGCCCACCGCGGTCATTAACTCGAGCCTCGCGGGAGCGATCACCGAGGCCCTGAACCACCCCTGCATCGAGGAGATCTACGGAGCCCGCAACGGCGTGGTCGGCATTCTGCAGGAGGATCTGATCGATCTGGCGGAGGAATCGCAGCAGGTCATCCGCGGCCTCCGCACGACGCCCGCCTCGGCGCTGGGGACCTGCCGCTACAAACTCAAAAAGCAGGAGGATTTCGACCGCATTCTCCAGGTTTTCCAAACGCACGACATCCGCTACTTTTTCTACATCGGCGGCAATGATTCGCAGGACTCCGCCGACCGGATCGGGGCCCTGGCCGCCGAGCGGGGCTATGATCTCCGCGTGATCGGTATTCCGAAGACCATCGACAACGATCTGGTCGGCACGGACCACTGCCCGGGCTACGGCAGCGCGGTAAAATACCTCTGCACGACGGTTTCCGAAATGGCCGCCGATTGCCAGGCGATGGGCAACCACGATTACGTGGCCATCCTCGAAGTCATGGGCCGCAACGCCGGCTGGCTGGCGGCGGGCACGTCCCTGGTCAAGGGCAAGGACCGGCCCGATGACCCGCCCCACATCATCCTCCTGCCGGAGGTGCCCCTCTCCACGCAGAAGCTCCTCGAAGACGTGCAGCGGGCCCTCCAGAAGAATCGTTTCTGCCTGATTGTGGCGAGCGAGGGCCTGGTCGATGAGGACGGCAACTACCTGACGACTTCGGGCGGCAGCACGGACGCTTTCGGCCACGCCCAGCTCGGCGGTGTCGGGGAATATCTCCGGACCCTCGTCGAGGAGCAGTTCGGAATCCGCGTCCGGGCGGCCAAGCCCGGACTCGCGCAGCGGGCGGCCGCCCACTGCGCCTCGCAGGCTGACAACGACGAGGCCTTCCTGGCCGGGCAGGCCGCCGTCGAAGCGGCCGTCAACGGGGAAAGCGGCAAGATGGTGACGCTCCTGCGCGCGGAGAAAGAAAACTACGAGTGCGTGACGGGCCTCACCCCGCTTTCCGAGGTGGCCAACGGCGTGAAGACCATGCCCGCCGAGTGGATCAACGAAAACGGGATCAGCATGAACCACCAGTTCCTGAAATACGCCCAGCCGCTGATTCAGGGAGAGGTCGCCCCGCCCTTTGAAAACGGACTGCCTGCGTTCGTCCGCATCCGCGGTCGCCGGGTGGAGAAGGTTCTGGAGCCCTACGAACTTGAGTGAGACCCGGAAAAAGGACGTTCCCCTCTTCGTCCCGGACAACGACCGGCGGAGCGGCGTGCTGCTGCATCCGACCGCCCTGCCGGGGACCACGGGGATCGGCACGCTCGGCACCCCGGCGCGGGATTTCGTCGATCTGCTCGCCGAAGCCGGCTTTTCCCGCTGGCAGATGTGCCCGCTGGGGCCGACCGGCTACGGGGATTCGCCCTACCAGTGCCTGTCGGCCTTCGCCGGAAACTCCTATTTGATCGATCCGGACGAACTGGTCGGGCTCGGCCTGCTCTATCCGGACGAGATCGAACCTTCGCGCACCGCCCCCGGAGCAACGGTGGACTTTGGCGCGCTTTGGCATCTGCGCCCCCGCCTCCTCCATCTGGCGGCGGAGCGATTCGGCCCGCGGAAACGGGAGGTCGAGGCCGAATACGGGGATTTCGCGGCTTTCGAAAAGCGCCAGGCCGCCTGGCTCGAGCCATACGCGCTCTTCCGCGCGCTGAAAGAGCATTTCGACCACGCCCCGTGGTACGAGTGGCCGGCGGAATACCGCGCCTACGAGCGAGCGGTCGGGCAACCGGTCGATCCGGCGATCCGGGAGGCCGTCGCCGAGCACAAATTCATCCAATACCTCTTTTTCGCCCAATGGAGCCGGCTCAGGTCCTACGCGGCGGAACGGGGAATCGGGCTGATCGGCGACATCCCGATTTTCGTCGCTCTCGACGGAGCGGACGCCTGGCAGCATCCGGGGCTTTTCCAGCTCGACGAGGATCTCCGTCCCGCCGCCGTCGCCGGAGTGCCTCCCGATTATTTTTCGGAAACCGGGCAACTCTGGGGCAATCCCCTTTACGATTGGAAGGCACTGAAAAAGACCGGTTACGCCTGGTGGCTGGAGCGTTTCCGGCTCAACTTCGACCTTTTCGACTTCGTCCGCATCGACCATTTCCGGGGATTCGAGGCGGCCTATTGGATTCCGGCCGACGCGACCGACGCCCGCGAGGGGAAATGGGAAAAGGGGCCGGGCTTCGATTTTTTCCGCGCGGTTCGCGAGGCTTTTCCCGAGCCCCGGATCATTCTGGAGGATCTCGGCGTGATCACCCCGGAGGTGACCGCCCTGCGGGAGCGGACGGGGCTGCCGGGAATGGCGATCCTCCATTTCGCCTTCGACGATCCGGCGAACGACTATTTACCGCATAATCTGGAGCCCGGCACGGTTCTCTACCCCGGTTCGCACGACAACGACACGACCGTCGGCTGGTTCGCGAGCCAGCCCGGGGAGATCCGCGATTACGTTCGCCGCTACCTGCGGATTTCAGGCGGGGAAATCGCCTGGGATTTTATCCGCGCCGGCTACGCCTCGGTGGCCCGTCTCTTCGTGGTGACCTTCCAGGATCTCCTGAGCCTCGGCTCCGAGGCCCGCTTCAACACCCCCGGCACGACCGAGGGCAACTGGACCTGGCGGGCGGATCCGTCGCACTTCGACCGGCTCCGCACCGAGAGTACGGCCTACCTGCGGGAATTGTCGGAGCTGTACTACCGAAACCGTCCTACCAAACCAGAAACCCCTGAAACCCCTTGATCGCCCACACCGAGAAATTCGAGGCGCCGTGGGCGATGAAACAGGGCAGGAGCGAGCGACTGTCGTTCCCGAAAGAAAACCGCACCGCGTAGAACCAGAGGCTGTTGGCGAAAACGAGGACCGTACTGAAAACGGCCTTCGTCGTCCACTCGAGGGAGAGCGCGCCCTCCTCCCACGACCACAAATAGGGGTGGATCAGGGCGAAAATCAGGGAAAACCCGACCACACTTCCCCAAAGCCAGGCCGTTCCCCTGTTTTGCACCACCAGGTAGCCGCGGAAGACGATCTCCTCGATCACTGCGGCGGCCAGGAGCGGCACCAGGGCGAAGACCGCCAGTTCGGTTTGTTCGGCGGTCAGACCGAGGAGCGCCTCGCCGATGGTTTCCAGCAGGGTCAGGGCGACTCCCCCGAGGCCGGCGATCAGAAGAACGCGCAGGGGCGCTCCCGAAGCCCCCGGAAATCCGTTCGTCCGGCCGTGCCGCCAATCCGAGCGCCAGAGATAGAGAACGACGAGAGCCGCCGCCCCGTAGAGCAGTCCCCCCATCCAGTCGTTGGTTGATAAAAAATTCATGAGCCAGGCCGGTAGTCGGAAGAAACGGGTGTAGCAGGCCGCCGGTCCGGGGCAACCGAAATCGGCGGCGGATCGCGGCCCCGACCCGGGTTATTTTCCACGTAGGGTCCGCCGCTTGCGGCGCGCCGCCTCCGGGGGGTGACGGCACGTTCCGGCGGCCTGCGGCATCGCGCGAGCGCGAGCCCTACATTCCCGCGTAGGGTCCGCCGCTCGGCGCACGCACTATTTTCGAATTTCGCATGGTTTGTGGGTCCATCAGGCGGCTTGACGGGAAAGGCATCCCGACGGCTTCGGGCGACGCGGCTACCGTACCGGCGATCCGGACCGAACCGCCGGGCCGGGTCGCACGACTGAAGTCATGCGACTACGTAGTTGGATGACTTCAGTCGTCCAACCCGAAGCGGCTTGGCCGGGGAGACATTTCCTTGTGCCCGCGGCCACCACCACCTTCGGATCGAGGGGCAAGCCCCGCGACCACGGGGGAGCCCATGGTGGGGGATGTTGTTCCATCGGTTGAGGGAGGGCGGCCGTCCCCAGCCGCCGCATTGCGCGGACGGGAACGCCGGTCCGGGGCAGCCGAAATCGGCGGCGGATCGTGGCCCCGACCCGGGATATTCGTGGTCGGTGGGCTCGCCCTCCGATCTCCGGCGACGCGGGCAACGGCCCTGATTTTCACGGGCGCCCGGTGTCGGTCCAGAGAGAGTCGGTGGTCTCCTCGGCATGTTCCGGCGTTACGCGGCATCGCGCGAGCGCGAGCCCTACATTCCCGCGTAGGGTCCGCCGCTCGGCGCACGCACTATTTTCGAATTTCGCATGGTTTGTGGGTCCATCAGGCGGCTTGACGGGAAAGGCATCCCGACGGCTTCGGGCGACGCGGCTACCGTACCGGCGATCCGGACCGAACCGCCGGGCCGGGTCGCACGACTGAAGTCATGCGACTACGTAGTTGGATGACTTCAGTCGTCCAACCCGAAGCGGCTTGGCGGGGGAGACTTTTCCTTGTGCCCGCGGCCACCACCACCTTCGGATCGAGGGGCAACCGTCTTCGCCCCCGCCGACGCGGGGCTTCGCCGAGTCAAGAGCCCCCGCGACCACGGGGGGAGGGCTTGACGGATCACGAAAAGGCGTCTTTCGGATTGGCAAGCGGTCCAATTCCCGGCATCCTTTCCTTCCGTAAATCCATGTTCCAAGTCAATTTCAGCGATCAGAGCATCCGTCAGTTGGACGAGTTGGACAAATTCGTGCAGATGGGGCTGGTCGAGCAGATCAGCTCGCTGACGGCCGAGCGTTTGAAGGAGCAGAGCGAGACGCTCGGACGTTTCCACCGCAACGGGCGCACCCTCTACCGGATGAGGGCCGGGGAATACCGGCTCTATTTCGAGAGGCAGGACGGCACGCTCTATTGCCACTACGTCCTGCACAAAAACACCCTCACCGACTTCATCTACCGGTTCAAGCTGCCGATTTCGGAGGAGCAGATGCTCGAGCAGCACGATTCTTTCTGGAAATACCTCGAAACCCTGAAGAAATGAGACCATGCGACGATGGGAACAACCTGCGAAGAACCCTGTGCCGACAACCGGAAGCATCGGGAACAATCCGTTTTTCTTCCCATTCCTTCCGGGCTCCCGCTGCCTCCTCCGCAGGATTCTTCCATGCCCGGAGAAACGACAAAATTCGTTCCGTCAGCCACTTCCCGACTTGTTCCCACGATTCACCGACCATAAGAATAAGAAGAGAGATTTATTTATTTTCTTCCTATTCCCCTCTTGATTCGATTTCGTTCGAACCCGCAACGCGCTCCAGCCCATGAAATTCAAAGTCAACCGCGATCACTTCAGCAACGGACTGAACCAGGTTCTCAACGTCGTCGGCACCCGCCCGACGATGCCCATTCTGCGCAATGTGCTCATCGAGGCCTCCGACGGGGCCGTGACCTTCCGGACGACCAACCTCGATCTGGCCATCCGTTGTTCGATCAAGGCGGAGGTCGAGGAGGAGGGCGGCCTGACCCTGCCGGTGCGGAAACTCTCGTCGATCGTGCGCGAGCTGCCCAACCTCGACGTCGATGTCGAAACGGATTCCAAGCCCTCCGCGCGCATCAAGAGCGGCGGCTCCCAGTTCCAGATGGTCGGAATCGCGGCGGACGAGTTCCCGCCGCTGCCGGAATTCGACGACCAGCGCCAGTTCACTCTGCCGCAGGAAACCCTGTTGTCGATGCTCCGGAGCGTCTCCTACGCCCAGTCCACGGACGAGAGCCGGTATATTCTGAACGGGGTCTTCTTCAACTTCGCCGACGATAAGCTGACCATGGTGGCGACGGACGGACGGCGCCTGGCCATGGTGGGGTTCGATCTGCCCGTCGAGGACGGGCAGGCCGGGCATCTGATTCTTCCGGCCAAGACGGTCGCGGAGCTGGAGCGGCTCCTCGGCCAGGGCGAGGCGGTGAAAATTTCCTTCAACGACCGGCAGGTCGCCTTTGAGATCGATCTGCACGATTCGGCGAAGGAAAGCGGCCTGGTCGAGAATCTCTACCTGGTCTCGAAGACGGTCGAAGGGCGCTACCCCGACTACCAGCAGGTGATTCCGAAAGAGACGGAGCACCGCGTCCGCATCGAGCGCGAGCTGCTGCAGGATTGCGTCCACCGGGCGGCCCTGGTGATCAGTGAGAAGACCAACTCCGTGAAGCTGAAGATGTCGGAGAATCTGCTCGAGATCAGCGGCCGCAGCTCGGAATACGGGGAGTCCCACGAGTCGATGGCGATCAGCTACGACGGACCGGAGGTGCAGATTGCCTTCAACCCGCAGTTTCTTCTCGATCCCCTGAAGGCGGTTCTTCAGGACGAGGTTTATCTGGAATTCAAAGACGAGCTTAGCCCCGGGGTTTTCAAGACTCTTGAGAACTTCCTCTGCGTGGTGATGCCGCTCCGGCTGAATTGAGCGGGCCGTCCGAACAGAAAGGGAGCGCCGGGCCGGAATTTCCGGTCGCGGTGGAGCACCGATGACCGACACGGTGGTCGGATTCGCGGTTCTGGCACTGGCGGCGGGATTTTTTCTCGCCTCGACCCGCTTGCGCCGGGAGCCCGGCTTTTTCCTCCTGCTGGTTCACCGGTGGCTGCGGTGGACGCTTTTCGGGCTGGGCATGGCCTATCTCTTGCGGGAATGGGGGATCTCCGAACGCCCGTATTGGGCGCTGGCCCCCGCCTTCATGCTCGTGTGGATGCTCCTGGAGAGCATCTACACCTGGCTGGCGGTGCGGGCGCTCAGCTACGGGAACATGCCGGTCTATCCGGATTACCAGCCCACGTCGTCGGATATCTACTGGCCGGTGGCGCCCCGTTACATGAAGGCGAAGGAGGAGATCCAGGAACTCGGGTTCCGGCTCGAGGAAAAACTGCTCGCCGAATGTGGCGGTCCCATCCCGATGCACTCCTTTCTCTACGTTGATCCGGACCGGAAGAACCGATTGCAGGTGATTTTCGTGCCGCGGTCGGGCGGACTGCCGGCGGTGTTCTTTGTGTTCGCGAGCAAAAACGGGGAGAGCCGATTGATGACCGACAACGTCTGGCTGCCCTTCGGCGGAGTGTTTCCGGCGGATTGGACCGTTGACCGCTGTCCGTTCACCCTCTCGCCGCGGAAGCTTTTCCGCAGGCACCAGCGCAATCTCGGGCGGTGGAAACGGGAGCCGGAGGCGTTTGGAAAAAATCTGGCCGAGATTCTCGCGGACGAGCAGGAGACCCTGGACAAGGTGAGCACGGAGCAGGGCATCCTCGTTCCGCGCGGGCAGCGCCCGGAACTCGGGAAGCTGACCGGGGACGGGCGCTACCGGATCTGGAAGCAGATTCTGTTGCTGAACTATCTCGGGCGGGTCGGTTGCGGCAAAACCGGATGAACGAGTCGCACTGGACAGACGAATCCATCCGGGCCTGCCCCATTTACGAGCCAGGGTTGCCGATCGAAACCGTGGCGCGCGATCTGGGTATGGACCCGGATTTGATCGTGAAGCTCGCTTCGAACGAGAATCCCCTCGGTCCCTCGCCCCGGGCGGTCGAGGCGGTGGCGCGGGGGCTCGGGCGGCTGCACGACTACCCGGACGGGGGCACGTGGGCGCTGAGAGAGCGCCTCGCCCGCGAGCTGGGGCTGGAGGCGGACCGGATTCTCCCGGCGAACGGGTCGAACGAGGTCCTCGAGATGATCGGCACGGCTTATCTCGCGCCGGGATTGAATGCGGTCATGGGGGAGTATGGATTCGTCGTTTACCGGCTCGCCACGTTGCACGCGAAGGCGGCCGCGCGCGTCGCGCCCATGCCGGCTCTGGTTCACGATCTCGACGCGTTCCGGGAGCGGATCGACGACGAAACCCGCGTGGTTTTCCTGGCCCGGCCGAACAATCCGACCGGAGACTCGGTCGATGCCGCGAAGCTCCAGGACTTCGTCCGCGGGCTGCCGCCGCAGGTGCTGTTTTGCTTTGACGAAGCGTACGTCGAATACCTGGAGAGTCCGGTCGATCTGCGTCCTCTCATGGAGGAGGGGCGCCGGATCGTCTGCGTGCGGACGTTTTCGAAAATCCACGGTCTGGCGGGGCTCCGGGTCGGATACGCTTACGGTCCCGCCGAAATCATCGCGACCCTCCATCGGGTCCGGCAGCCCTTCAACGTCGGCACGGCCGCCCAGCTGGGCGCCGCCGCCGCGCTCGACGACCGGGAGCACCAGGAACGGACGCGGCGGCTGAACAAGGAGTCCCTCGACTATCTGGTTCCGGCGATGGAAAAGCTCGGGGTGCCCGTGAGGCGCGGCGAGGCGAACTTTATTCTCCTCACCGTGCCGTCCGCCCGGCGCTGCTTCGAGGCACTGCTCCGCCGGGGGGTGATCGTCCGCCCGCTGGACGGCTACGGGCTTCCCGACCGGATCAGGGTCTCGACGGGCACGGCGGAGGGCAACGAGCGGTTCGTGGCCGCGTTCACCGACTGGTGGAGGGAGGAGGCGGGATGATCATCAGCATCGTCGCGCTTCTGCTGCTGCTGGTCGCCTACGCCCTGTTTGTCGGCGTGGAGTTCAGTCTGGTGCGGATCCGCTACTCGCACATGACGCCGGAGGCCTACGAGCGGTTGATCCGGCCCCGGCTGATCCGGTGGCTGGTCTCCGACCCGGACCGGACGGCCCGCGCCCTCCGGTTTGGCAGGGTTCTTCTCGTCCTCTTCTGGAGCGGGGCCTTTTTCACGCTGGCCGCGCCTCTCTGGAGCGGGGCGTCGCGGATGGTCGGAACCGTTTCCGGCGCGCTTTTCTTCCTCGTGTTCTGCTTTCTGGGGGCGTCCGCCTTTTACGTGATCGCGGAGCTTTTGCCCCGGGCGGTGGCCATCCGCAGTCCCGAACAGGTCCTCCGCCGGACGGGGCGGATCGGGGCGGTTCTGATCTTCCTTCTCCAGCCTGCGCTCTGGGTGATCGGCCGGTTCAAAGAGCGCGTTTACGGGGCGCTCCGGTTGAACCTGGACAACGACCTGAATCCGCTCGACATCGAAGTGCAGCTCCGGGCGATGGGCGAGAACCACGTCGTGCTGTCCCCGTTGGTCCGGAAAATCGTCGATAAGGCGATCCAGATGCCGGATCTGGATGTCTCGGATATTCTGCTTCCCCGGAACCAGGTGCAGTGGATCGATTTGCACGAGGACCCGCGCGAGAGCCTCGCCATGGCCCGGAAAACCGGACACACCCGTTTTCCCCTCTGCGAGGGTGATCTCGACCGGTGCATCGGGATCATCCACATCAAGGACATTTTCCGTGGCACGCCGTTCGGCGAGGCGGGTCCGGACTTCCGCAAGATCCGGCGCCCCATCGCGACTCTCGGGCTCGAGGACGGGCTCATGGAGTCGCTCCAGCACCTGCTCGGTCTGAAGGTTCACATGGCCCTCGTCCACGACGAGTTCGGCGGAGCCGTGGGCGTGGTCACCCTCGAGAGTATTCTGGAGGAATTGGTCGGCGAGATTCAGGACGAGTTCGACATGGAGGACGAGGAGATCGTTTCCCTCGGCGAAAACCGTTACGCCGTCGCCGGGCTGACCCCGATCCACGAACTGGAGGCACACCTCGCTGTCGATCTCGGGCGGGACGACATATCGACCTTTTCGGGGCTGGTGACGTCCGAGCTGGGGAGAATCCCCACGAAGGGGGAGAAGCTGCGGCACGGGAGCCTCGAGGTGCTCGTGACCGAAGTGGACGAAAAACGGGTCATTGCCACGGAGGTGACCCTCGTTTCGGTTCCCGGGGATGGAGAGGACGAGCGGGAAGAAGAGTGACCGGGGAAGAGGGCGGAGGGGCCTCCGCCCCGGGACTCCCGCGATCCGGTCAACCCGGCCGGACGATGAGTTCCTCGATCCGGGCGAGAAGCGTCTCCCGCTCGGGCATAAAAAGATGGCGGTCGCTTCCCAGCTCTTCGTAGGAGGCCGCGAGCACGACCTGATCGGGAACCCGCATTCGCAGCAGATCCCGCAGGTGTTCGACGAAGGCGCGGTCGTTACCGAGAAGAATGTCGTTTTGGACGAGCGCCGAGAGCACCGGTTGGCTGTTGGGGTAGCGGGAATAGCTTTGCGAAAGAATGTCGTGGGCGACACCGGGCGCTCCGAGTTCGGTGAACATCCGGGCGACGGCGATATGGGTCTGCGGGCGAACCCGGTCGGATTTCATGAACTCGCGGATGAAAATCTGGGAATCGAGCGGACGGTCCAATCCGTAGAGGGCGAGGGACCGGAGACCGTTTTCGAGGGCTTGGAGCGGCTCCAGCCAGGCGGGTTTTTCCTCGCGGAGCTGGTCGGAAAAGTCGAGGGACGCCTGGTATTCGCCTCCCCGGATCAGGGACTCCTGGAGAAGAAGGGTGAAGGGGGCGAGGTTCAGATCCTGCCCCAGGGCGAGGTCGTAGGCGATGCGGGCGACGTCCGTCCGCCCGGTCTCCGCCGCGAACTGCGCGAGGGGCAAGGCGGCTTCCCCGGGCGGAAATTCGGCCAGGATTTCCTCCACGTTGGCCAGAACCTTGTCTTTGTCCCCCGTCTCCTGCAGCGCGTAGAGCAAATCGATGCGCGGACCGACTTTCTCCGGAAAGCGGATCGACCGAAGAACCGAGTAGCGGCGGACCAAATTCCACTCCTCTTCTTCCCGGTAGAATTTCATGAGCGTGCCGAACACATCGTCCCGATCCGGGAAGCGCTCGAGGGACCGGTGGAGGATGGCGATCCCCCGGTCGCGGAGGCCCCGGTTCCACCGGATCTGGGCGAGGACGATCTGGCCCTGCGGGCTCTGGGTCAAATCGAACTTGTCGAGGAGGCGTTCGGCTTCCTGGTAATTGCCCCGGTAAACGTTGGCCTGGATGCTCGCGAACGCCAACAGGCCCGCCTCCGGGGAGCCGGCCGGCAGTTCGGGCAGCAACTCCTCCGAGAGGGAAACGATCTGCTCGTCGAACTGGTGGGTCAGCAGAAGGCGGAAAAGCGGTTGGAGATAGTCGTTCGACAGAAACTCATCGTTTTCGTCGGCGTGGGCGAGTCCCTGGCGGAGAATTTCGGCGGCCAGATCGGGACGTTGCAGGCCCGCCTCGAAAATTTGGGCGAGAACCATCCGCCCCTCGGCGTTGGCTTTGGAGCGGGCCACGCCGACCCGGAGGAAGTGGAGCGCCTGGCGGAGTTCGCCCTCTTCGAGCGCCTCCAGACCCCTTTCCACGTGGTAGTCCCCCATCTCGACCCGGTGCTGGTCCATGCGGAAAGGCAGGAAGAGCATCTTGCCGTAGCTCACTGTCTCGAAGTCGTGCTTGTGCTTGAAGAAAAAGTAGAGGGCTCCGGCGGTTGCGAGCCAGCCGGCGGCGAGCAGGAGAAGGAGCGCCAGAACAACCCGGGGCCAGAGGATTCTCAGGCGGACGGGCCGGTTCGGTTCACGGGAGATTTTTCCGAAACCGAGCAATGCCGGTTCGTCAAAAGAGTTGTTTGGGTTTTTGGATGGCATGGAGAGGAGAGTGGGAGGCCGAATCTGGAATGGCCGCCGAAGAAAATCAAGTCCGGAAAAAAAACGAAAAAAGGGGGTTGACCTTGCCGGAGGATTTCTCAAACGTCCGAATTCCTCTCACAACACAAACTAATGAAACATCCACTTACATCTCTTCTCGCCTTGTTTGCCGCCGGTCCCGCGGCGATGGGGTCACCGCTTCTTTCGATTGGCGAGCACGCCGATCTTTACGCCACCGTAGATGGCTCCGTGGCCTACACGGACAACCTGACCCTGGACGAGTTCGACGAACTCGATGATTTCCGGTTCATCGTCCAACCGGGTCTTTCCTTCGAGCTGGGCCGGGGACTGACCAACCTCAACGCCTCCCTCCGTGCTTCCTATGGGATTGTCCGCTACGCTGACAATTCCGTGTTCGACACGGAACTCTGGAATGTCGTGGCCAGCGGCAACTTCAGCGGCCCCCGCTACACGATCAACGTGAACGGCGGTTACGTCGAGCGCCAGCAGAACGAGAACGACATCAACGCCAACCGGGAGCTGGTCACCCAGAAGGACGCGTTCGCCGGCGGCAACATCCGCTACACGCTGTCCGAGAAACTCGCGCTGGGCGCGGGCGGGGAAGCCCAGTTCATCGAGTATGACGGGGGTACCAATCTGGACCGGGACAGATTCACGGTCCCGGTGAACCTCTTTTACGAATTGACCCCGAAGCTCGACGCCACTGCCGGACTCCGCTACCGCCAGACGGACGTGGATGGAGGAACCGATACCGACGACTATTTCTACAACGTCGGTCTGACCGGAGAGTTGACCGAAAAGTTTTCGACCACCTTCAAAGTCGGTTACCAGGATCGTAATTTCACGGGCGACCGTGGTTCCGAGGGAACGTTCACCCTTGTGTCCGCCTCCACCTATGATCTTTCCGAACGGACGAATGTCCGCCTCTTCCTCGACCGCGATTTCGCCACTTCCGGCGAAGGGAATTCGGTGGAGCGGACCTCCGCCCGCGTAACGGTTTTCTACCTCTTCACCCCGCGGCTGAGCGGAAACCTGACCGGTGCCTACACCTATAGCGACTACCAGGACAGCCCCCGGGACGACGACACCTTCCGCGCCCGTGTCGGCGCGGACTACCGGCTCAACGAGCTTTTGTCGCTCAATGCCTTCTACACTTTCCGGGACAACGATTCCAACCAGCGCGGGTCGAGTTATACCGAGAATCTGGTGCAGGTCGGTGCCAATTTCCGGTATTGATCGCGCCTCATTCTTCTGATTTCCCTAGAGTCCAGCCCTAAAAGGCTGGGCTCTTTCTTTCCGGCTATGAAACCACGACTCGTCCTCTTTATCCTTCTTTCATTCCTCGGTCTTCTCGCGGGCGCGCTTTCCGCTCAAACGGGAGACGGCGGTGGGGCCGATTCTTCGGATGACCCCGCCCCCCGCTCCGGGGACCGGCTCGACAACCGGGAGACCATGGTCGCTCCCGTCAATTATCGGATCAAGCCCTCCGATATTCTCTTTGTCCAGGTTTTCCAGCAGCAGGATCTCGACAAGGAAGCGAGGGTGGAGGCCGACGGTACGATCACGCTGCACTTGATCGGGCGGGTAAACGTCGAGGGTTTGACCGTCTCCGATGCCCGGGAAAAGATAACCGAACTTTACAACCGGGACTACCTGGTCAATCCGCAGATTGATCTCCAGGTCGTCCAGTTCAATATGGAGCAGGTCCAGGTCCTCGGGCAGGTCCGGTCGCCGGGGTCGATCGGGATCCCGCCGGATGAGGAGCTAACCCTCCTCCAGGCCATTTCCCGCTCGGGTGGATTCACCCGCCTCGCCCGGAAGGGCTCGGTCCAAATCCGTCGGGAGGCGGAAGACGGCGAAACCAGGGTATTTGTAATCAACGCCACCGACCTGATCAGCGATCCCGACTCCGAAGGCTTCATTCTTCAGGATGGTGACATTGTCTTCGTTGACGAGCGGATCATCTAGCCCCGTCCGCCGAAATATTCCCCCTCCCATCCACTACCTTCTCATGGCCAAAAACGACAAAAAAACCTCTTACGGCGACGGATACGCGGGTTATGGTTCCTACGGGGCCGACTATGGGTACGAAGTCAGTCAGAATCAACGCAGCCTTGCGGACTACCTCATTCTTCTGCGGGAACGACTTTGGTATATCGTGATCATTTTTCTGGTCGTTGCCACGGGAACCGCGCTCTACACGTTTCGGAAAACTCCGGAGTACACGGCGGGGGCTTTGGTGGAGATTCTCCGGTCGGATCCGACGCCGATGGCCACGCAGGGCTCGGCGCTCGACATGAACCAAATTCGGTCGGCGGAGGACTTGAACACCGAAATCAACTTTCTCAACAGTGGGCGGTTGATCGAGGCGGTGAACAATCGCCTGACCGGAGCGGAAGAGCGGGCCTTTATGGAGCCTTATGAGAACACCGTGACGTTTGCCGGTCCCTTGAAGCCCCGTGAGGTCCTCGCGAGGAACCGGAATATCCAGCCGTCGCGGATGTCGCTGAATGTCTATATCACCTACACCCACCCGGACCCTGCGATCGCCGCCGACGTCGCGAACATGTTCGCGGAGGAGTATGTGCAATCCACCGTTGAACGCGGACTCGAAAGGGTGATCAAAGCGGTCGAGGATTTGCAGCGCGAAGCGGATAGCAAGAAACAACGGGTGGAGGAACTCGAGGCCCGGCTGGCCGAATACCGGCGGGAGCATAATGCCGTGTCGATCGACCGGAGCGAAAACGTCGCGCTCAGCGAACTGCAGACCGTGAACGCCCGTGTGAACGAGGCCGAAGCGAGGTTCTCGGCATCGGAAACCCAGTGGGAGATGATCCAGGAATTCGAAAAAGAGGAAAAGCCTCTCTGGGACCTCTCCTTCATCGCGGCCCGTCCCCTGGTGAACGAGCTGTTGGCTCGTCGCGCCAACGCGATCATCAACATTTCCACACTTTCCAAGCGCTACCGCGAGAAACATCCGGTGATGATCGAGGCGATGCAGAATCTCGCCCAGATCAACGAGGAACTTGCCGGAGCGGTCCGCACGGCAAAATCGAGTATCCGCGCTTCCTACGAGACGGCCGAAAAAGACCTGGTCGCCGCGAGACAAGCGATGGAACGTAGCGAGAATAGAATGCTCAACCTCGCCGAGGTGCGGGGCGGATACAACTCCATTCTCCGCGAATTTGAGGTCGCTCAGTTGAGTTATCAGGAGTTGATCAGCCAGCTTTCGACCCGGGAGGCGGAAACGAGTTGGAAGACCGCCCAAGCGGAAATCATCGACCGGGCCACGATTCCCCCCAGTCCCAGTTCGCCCAACATTCCGTTGAATCTGGCCCTCGGGGTCGTCGGAGGGTTGGGCCTCGGCGTCGGATTTGCGTTCGTCCTCGCCTTCCTCGACAACCGGGTGAAGAGCGCCTATGATGTCGAAGAATTGGTCGGGCTGCCCCTTCTCGGAATCGTTCCCAAGGTGGACCGCCGTCTGACCTCGGCCGAACGCGCCAAAGCCGTGGTCACGAACCTTGACAGCAAGGTGACCGAGTCCTTCCGGACCATCCATTCCTCCATCTCACTGAGCGACGAAGGAAAATTGGCCCAGGTCATGGCGGTGACGAGCACTCTGCCGGCCGAAGGAAAATCCTTTATCACAACGAACCTGGCACTCACATTCGCGGGGCAGGGGCAGCGGACGCTCATCATCGACTGCGACATGCGTCTTCCCAACGTGGCCAAGTCGTTCGGCGTGAAACCCAAGACGGGAATGTACGGGTATTTCTTCGGGGACAAAACCCTCGACGATGTCCTCATCAAAGAGGTCGCGCCGAATTGCGACATTCTGCCTTCCGAAAAGGCACCCGATAATCCGACCCAGGTTCTGAACAGCGTGGAGTTCGAGCAGTTGATCATTCAACTCCGGCACCGGTATCACAAGATTGTGATCGACAGTCCTCCGGTCGGGGCGGTGAGCGACACACTCTGCCTTCTTCCGCTGATCGATGGGGTGGTCTTCGTCCTGAAGTTCAACGACGTGAAGAAAAAGGCCGCCAAGGCCGCCGTGAAGACGCTTTCGGAGTCGGAAACCCCGGTTTTCGGAGCCGTTATGAACGCGGTCAGCGCAAAGATGTCGAATTACTACTATTCGCACTACTACAACTACAGCTACCACGACTACTACTACATGAAGGATTCTTCCGAGAGGCAGTCCCTGGGCGAGAAACACGGCCCGGACGCTCCGACCCCGGCCGGACAGCTGCCCATCGAGGAATCGAGTGGACGCGGGAAGGAAACGGCGGAAAAGGTGTAAGCCGTGTACGTAGTCGTTCGACTTCAGTCGGGCGACCCGGTGCGGTGGTTCGGTCCGGATTGCCGCCGCGTCGCCCGCAGCCGATTGGATCATCGCCGATGAAAAAAAGAGTAAACTGTTGGATTGTAAGAAATTAAGCGAAAATCAAAAAGCCTCCCGGAAAAGTATTTTCAGCTTCGGTGTATGGAAGAGCGCCACGGGATTCCCCGTGGGGCATGGCTTCAGCC
>CAZDRT010000023.1:9164-24708 GCA_964507815.1 uncultured Puniceicoccaceae bacterium | reverse complement strand
GGGGCATTTCATCTGAGAATTGGTGGGGCGTGTGCCCTGTTGGAGTCCCGGATTTATCCGGTTTCCGGCCCCCGTGGAGCTGCGGTGGGACCGCCTAAAGGCGGGACTCCAACGGAAACAGCCAGATGAAATGCCCCTGCCCGTCGGGTGTGCTGGTTCAGGATTTGCTTTGCACTCGGGCCGAAATCCTCCACGCTTCTTCCTTTATGAGAAACATCAACGAAACCGGCTTGGGAACCCGTGCGCTGCACGCGGGACAGGAACCCGACCCCACGAACGGAGCGCGGGCCGTACCGCTCCACCAGACGACGAGCTTTGTCTTCCGCGACACCGAACACGCCGCGAATCTTTTCGGACTCAAGGAACTGGGGCACATCTACACCCGCCTCAACAACCCCACGAACGACGTACTCGAGCAACGGATCGCGGCTCTGGAGGGCGGCACCGGAGCGCTCGCCCACTCGAGCGGGCAGGCGGCCATCACCGACACCGTCCTGAACACACTCGGGGCGGGCGATCACATGATCTCCGTCGCGCAGCTCTACGGCGGCACCTACAACCTTTTCCACTACACCCTCCCGAAAATGGGGATCGAGGTGAGCTTTGTGGATGTCGATGACCCGGATGGATTCCGCAAGGCGCTCCGCCCGAACACCAAACTTCTCTACGGCGAGGGCCTCGGCAACCCCCAGCTCAACATCTTCCCGATCGAAGAGGTCGCCGCCATCGCGAAGGAAGCGGGCGTACCGCTGGCCATCGACAACACCGCGCTGAGCCCGATCCTGAACCGCCCCCTCGAGTGGGGCGCGAACATCGTCGTCCACAGCACGACCAAGTACATCGGCGGGCACGGCACTTCGATCGGCGGCATCGTGGTCGATGGGGGCAATTTCGACTGGGGGTCCGGGAAATTCCCCGGCTTCACCGAACCGGATCCGAGCTACCACGGTCTCGTCCACTGGGACGCCTTCCGCAACTTCGCCCCCATGGGCGGGGCGAACGTGGCCTTCATCCTGAAGATGAGGCTCCAACTCCTGCGCGACATAGGTGCCTGCCCGTCCCCCTTCAATTCGTGGATGAAGCTCCAGGGACTGGAGACGCTCCACCTGCGGATGGAACGGCACTGCGAGAACGCCCTCAAGGTGGCGGAGTTCCTCGAAGCCCACGACCGGGTCGAGTGGGTCAACTATCCGGGTCTGCCGTCGAGCCGCTACCACGACCTCGCCAAAAAATACCTCAGTCCCGGCAAGTTCGGCGCCCTCGTCGGCTTCGGAATCAAGGGCGGTCTCGAATCGGGCCGCGGGTTCATCGAGAAACTCGGTCTCTTCAGCCACCTCGCCAACATCGGCGACGCGAAGTCCCTCGCCATCCACCCGGCGACGACCACCCACAGCCAGCTGACTCCGGCGGAGCAGGAGGCCTCCGGGGTGACCGGCGATTACGTGCGTCTCTCGGTCGGCCTCGAGGACATTGAAGACATCCTCGCCGACATCTCCCAAGCCCTCGAAAACTGACTCCCGCCATGCGAATCATCTGCGACAACGGGACATCGCCCCGGAACCACCGCCGGGGCGCCTCGACCCTCGGCGTCTGGCTGGGTGTGTGGGCCATCGTGATCAGCCTCATCTGCCTCTACCTCGCCATCGACGCCCGCGCGGTGGCCACCGACGCCGAGCGCCGGCTCGAGCGCAACGTGACCCTGCTCGACCAGAGCCGCGAACGGATCGAAAAACTCGACCAATCCGTCCGGGAGAACCTGGACCTGTCCGCGCAGCGTCTCGAGGAGTTATCCTTCGCCGTCAAGCGCAACGAGAGCCGCCTCGAAACCAATACCCGGCAGCTCGAGTCCACGCGGGAGGTGGCCTCCCGGTTGATCGACGGCCTCTCCACCCAGAAAGAGGCCATCACCGAGCTGGCCACCCGCATTCCCGCCATCCCTTCCGACGTGCGCACCGAGCGGACGACGCCGAAACCGGAGCGCCCGGAGGGGACCGCCGCCCGGGACGAAAATTCGACGCCGGCGGGCGACGCGCCCGAACCGACGCCCGAACCCGCCCCGGCGACCTACACCGTGCAGGCCGGCGACACCCTCGTGGACATCGCCCGGCGCAAGAAGCTGAGCGTGCCCGACCTGCTCGACGCCAACCCGGACATCGACCCGAACGTGATCCGCGTCGGGCAAAAACTGAACCTCCCCCGATGAGCGTACCCACCCACGCGGACTGCGACCGATACGATCCGGCGCGGATCGAACCCTTTTGGCAGGATTACTGGGAGCGGGAGGGCGTCTTCCGCGCCGCCGACCCCGACGGCCGGCCGAAATTCTACGGGTTGGACATGTTCCCCTACCCCTCCGGAGCCGGTCTCCACATCGGACATCCCGAGGGCTACACGGCCACCGACATTGTCTGCCGCTACAAGAAAGCCCGCGGATTCAACGTCCTGCACCCCATGGGGTGGGACGCTTTCGGCCTGCCCGCCGAGCAGTACGCGATCAAGACCGGGACCCATCCCGCCCGGACGACGGCGGCGAACATCGACAACTTCCGCAAACAGATCAAGCAGATCGGCTTCGCCATCGACTGGTCGCGCGAAATCAACACGACCGACCCGGCCTACTACCGGTGGACCCAGTGGATTTTTCTCCAGCTTTTCCGTCTCGGGCTCGTTTACGTGGACGAGCGGCCCGTGTGGTGGTGCCCCGAACTGCGCTCCGTCCTCGCCAACGAGGAGGTCGTCCAGGGTCGCTCGGAGGTGGGCGGCCACCCCGTCGAGCGGCGCAACCTGCGCCAGGTCGTCCTGCGCATAACCGCCTACGCGGACCGCCTGCTCGCCGGCTTGAAGGATCTCGACTGGCCCGAATCGACCAAACGCCAGCAGGAGGCCTGGATCGGGCGGAGCGAGGGCGCCGAGGTCGTCTTCACTTTCGACACCCCCGCCCGGCCGACCGTCACCGTCTTCACCACCCGCCCCGACACCCTCTTCGGGGCGACCTACCTGGTGCTCGCCCCCGAGCATCCGCTGGTCGATTCCGTGGTCGATCCGCCCCGGCGGGAGGAGGTCGATGCCTACGTGGCGAAAGCGAGGGCCAAGAGCGACCTCGACCGCACCGATCTGGCCAAGGATAAGTCGGGTATCTTCACCGGCGCCCACGTCGTCAACCCGGTCAACGGCGAGCGGATTCCCGTCTGGGTCGCCGACTACGTGCTCGCCTCCTACGGGACCGGCGCGATCATGGCCGTACCGGCGCATGACGAGCGCGATTTCGAATTCGCCCGCGAGTTCAAGCTACCCGTCCAGCCGGTCGTCGCCCCGGCCGCCCAATCCGGCGGAAACGGGCACTCGCCCGAATTGCCCTACGTCGGCGAGGGGGTCATGGTCCACTCCGGCGACTACTCGGGCCTGTCGTCCGCCGAGGCGCGCGGGCGCATCACCGCCGATCTCGAAGCCCGCGGCTGCGGCAGGGCCTCGGTCAACTACCGCCTGCGGGACTGGATCTTCTCGCGCCAACGCTACTGGGGCGAGCCGATGCCGATGGTCTGGGTGGACCGGGCCGCCTGGGAACGGGCGGCGGAGGACCGCTCCTCGCCGGTCGGTGCCTGCCTCCCGCCCGATCCCGTCACCACGACCATCGACGGCGAACTCCGCCACGCCCTGCCCGTGCCGCCGGAGCGCCTGCCCCTGACCCTGCCCGGGGTCGAAACCTTCCAGCCGGCCGGCACCGGCGAAAGCCCCCTCGCGACCATTCCCGATTGGCTCGAGGTATGGTTCAACGTGCGGACCGGCGAAACCGCTCCGCTCTCGGACCCGCGGCCCCCGGGCGATGACTGGGCCCCCGCCCGGCGCGAGACCAATACGATGCCGCAGTGGGCGGGTTCCTGCTGGTACCACCTCCGCTACATGGACCCGGACAACGACCGCGCGCCCGTCGATCCCGGGAAGGAGCGCTACTGGTCCTCCCCCGATCTCTACATCGGGGGGAGTGAGCACGCCGTACTCCATCTGCTCTACGCACGCTTCTGGCACAAGGTGCTCCACGACGTCGGCGCGGTCTCTTCCGACGAGCCCTACCGGAAACTCTTCCACCAGGGCATCATCCTCGGCGGAGACGGCGAGAAAATGTCCAAGAGCCGCGGCAACGTTATCAACCCGGAGGTCGTCATCGCCGAATACGGGGCGGACTCTCTCCGGCTTTTCGAAATGTTCCTCGGCCCGCTCGAGGACATGAAGCCCTGGAACCCTTCCGGAATCGAGGGCGTCCACCGCTTCCTGAAAAAGGTCTGGCGGACGCTGCTCGGACCCGACGGCACCAAGTCGGACCGGATCGCCGACGGTGCCGACGAGACCCCGGAAACGGTCCGGGGCCTCCACGAGACCATCGACAAGGTGACCAACGACATCGAGAATCTCCGCCTCAACACCGCCATCTCGCAGATGATGATCTTCTCGAATCATCTGGCCAAGGCGGACTCGATCCGGCCCGAAACGGCCGGCGCCTTCCTGCAACTGCTCGCGCCATTCGCCCCCCACATGGCCGAGGAGATCTGGGCCCGGCTCGGAAACGCCCCCGGCATCACGGCGGCCCCGTGGCCGGAGGCCGACCCCGCCCGGCTCGTCAGCGACTCGGTCAAATACGTGGTCCAGGTCAACGGCAAGGTGCGCGGGGAGCTGACCGTGCCCGAAGACACCGGCAAAGAGCAGATCCTCGCCGAGGCGAAAGCGCTCGAGAAGGTAGCCTCGTTCCTCGAAGGAAAAACCCTCCGCAAGGAGATTTTTGTCCCGGGGAAGATCGTCAATTTCGTCGCCGGGTAGGAGGGGGTTCGCCATCCGCGTGGCGCCGATGCTACGCCCGGCGAGCCCCGAGATTGGCGAATAGTCTCTTCATTTTCTCCGGATCCTTCACGCCGGGGCTCCGTTCGACTCCGCTATTGACATCGATCCGGCGCGCACCGCTGCGGTCGAGGGTCCGGGCCAGATCGTCGGGGGCCAGACCTCCGGCCAGAATGAAATCCGCGCCCGGGTGGGCGGCGGCAAGCCGGGCGAAGGCGGCAGCGTCCACCCGCTTTCCCGTCCCACCGAAACGATGGGCCGAGAAGCCATCGACCAGAAAGGCTTCGGCCCTGCCCAGCCACCCGGGGCGGAACTCGCCCGTATCCCGCATCCGCGGGGCCAGCCATACCCTCTCCGCGCCGACCGCGGCCGAGAGCGCGGCGGGATCGAAGTCTCCGGCCGGGTCGAAGTGGACCTGCGCGCGGTCGAATCCCCGTTCGAGCGCGGCCTCCACTTCGCCGACGGCGGGTTCCACCGAGACCCAGACCCGGCATCCGGGGGGGATCGCGGACAGAACCCCCGCTTCCGCCGGACTTCCCGGCCCGACAAAACGGGGCGAACCAGCCGCTCCGATCACGCCGCCGAAACGCGCCCCCAGCGCAAAGGCCAGCACGGCGTCTTCGCTCCGGGTGAGTCCGCAGATTTTGACGAGGGGCGGCACCATCACTTCTCTTCAAGACAACTTTTCCACGACGGCCTCGACCAGCGATTCGAGATTCGCCTCGGCGGCTTCGGCGGCCAGGGGAATCCCCGCCGCCGCGAGAGCCTCGGAGGTCATCGTTCCGATGCTGAACGCCTTCGGCACCCGGGCGCCTTTCCCCATCTGGAGCGCTCCGGCCTGCGAGGCGAAGGCCTCCACCGTGCTCGCGCTCGTGAAGAGAATGGCATCCGCCCCCCCCTCGCGGAAGGCCGCCGCCCCCGGGGAACCGGACACATCCACCGGCTTTGTCTCGTACACCCGGGCGACATCCACGATCGCGTGCCCCTCGTCCTCGAGGATCATCCGCAGATCGCCGCGATTGCGGTTCCCCGCCACGACCAGAACGCGGGCGCTGTCGAGGCTGCCCGTCGCCACCATGGCTTCGCCGAGGCTGGCGGCGTTCGCCTCCTCCGGCAGAAGATCCACCCGCAGGAAATACTCCGCCACGGCCTCGGCCGTCGCCCGCCCCACGCAGGCGATGCGCGCGAAGGCGATCGAGCGGATGTCGCCGCACTTACGGAAAAGTTCGTCGAAAAAGAGGCGCACCCCGTTCCCGCTCGTGAACACAATCCAATCATAGACTCCGGGCTGTTCGAGGACTTCATCGAGCACCTCCCTGTCGGCGGTCGGAGTCACCTCGATCAGCGGAAGCTCGAGAATCTCCGCCCCCCGCGCGCGCAACAGATCCGCCAGGTGCTTCGACTGCTCCCTGGAGCGGGTCAGACAGATCCTCTTTTCGGACAATTCCAAAGACATGCCCTCCGTTCTAGCATCCGCGCTCCAATGAGCAACCGGGATTTTCAAAACGGGAAACAGCGGTTGGCGGTGAATTCGATTGCCCGATTCGTTCGTCCTGGTACAGAACAGGGGCGGTTTTCCGACCGTCCCCCCCACCAATCGATCACCTCAAGCCACCGCAATGTGTACCATGACCTGGATGTCCGGAAAGGGCTTCCGCAATATCCTCTTCAACCGGGACGAGCGGAACTCCCGGGGACGCGAGACCCCTCCCCGCCTCCACCGTCCGTCAACCGGCCCCGCCTACCTGGCACCGACCGATCCCGACTCCGGGGGCACCTGGATCGCCGCCAACGAGTACGGCCTCGTCTGCGCGGTGCTCAACCACTACGCCGCCGGAAAAGGCGACGCCCCGCCGCCGGAGACCGGATGGTGGAGCCGGGGGAACCTCCCCTCCGGAGCCATGATGCTCCGTGACGCGGCGGAAGTCCGGGAGTGGATCGCAACCCTCGGCGGACTTCCCCGGCTGCGGCCCTTTTTCCTGGTCGCCCTCGGGGCCGCCGGCGAGGGGGTCGTCGCCCGGTGGGACGGACGGCTTCTCGAAACCGAAACGACGGACGAGGGCGGCCTGCCCCTGACGACTTCCTCCTGGAATCCGGAGGAGGTGGTTCCCGAACGCCGCCGCCTCTTCCGGGAGATGGCGGGAAACCCGCCGACACTCGGAGAGCTTTTGGACTTCCACTCCCTGCACCTGGACGACCGGCCCGCCCACGGACCGGCCATGATCCGCTCCGACGCCCACACCCGCTCTCTCACCGTGGTCCGGATCGGACGGACCGATGTGTCGATGCGCCACCAGGAGTTCGCACCCGAATCCGCGACCTTTCTGCGGCCCTCCATCGTCCCGCTGCCCCGGCGCGTTTTGTCGTGAAACCGTCCGCGAAAAAATGGGGTCTCCGCATCCTCGCCGCCTACCTGGTCCTTCTGGGTCTGTCGCATCTTTTCCGCGCGGTGCGTCCGGTGGAGCCGGAACCCGGGCCCGGGCAGAGGGTGTTTTCCGCCGCAGGCCACGGGGACGACGAAGGGAGGCAAATCGACATCGCTTACCTCGACGAAGGCCCGCCCGACGGCGTGCCTCTTCTCCTGATCCACGGCAGCCCGGTCGGGTCCGCGGTTTTCGAACCGTTGATCGGCCAACTGCCGGAGGGGTTCCGGATCATCGCCGCCGACCTGCCGGGCCACGGAAATTCCACGTTGGAGTTCGAAGACGGCTCCTTCGAAGCGGACGCGGCCTACCTGCGGCAACTTCTCGACCATCTCGGGGTGGAGTCGGTCCATGTCGCCGCCTACAGCCGGGGGAGCGGGCCGGCCCTCCTGCTCTGGGACGACGATCCGGGGCGGATCCGCAGCCTCGCCCTTCTGGCCTCGATCGGCGTCCAGGAACAGGAGCTTCTGGGGCACTACACCCTGAACCACGCCCTCCACTCGCTCCAATACGGCTTTTTCGTTCTGCTGGAGGAACTGACCCCGCATTTCGGCTACCTCGACGACGCCGTTCTCAACACGGACTACGCGCGGAGCTTCCTCGACTCCGACCAGAGACCGCTGCGCGGGATCCTTTCGCGGATCGACGTCCCGGTTCTCGTCTTCCACGGCCGGGACGACGCCCTCGTCCCGATCGCCGCCGCCCGGGAGCATCTGCGCATCGTCCCCCACGGGGAGGAGGCGATCCTCGGGGGCGGGCACCTCCTGCCGATCCAGGAACCCCGCACCGTCGCCGAGATCGTCGCCGACTTCGTTCGCCGGGCCGAGCGGGGAATGGCGCGCGTCCGAACGGAGGCCGACCCCGTCCGCCTTCTGGCCGCCGCCGAAGCCCCCACGACCGCGCCCGACGCTCCCGGATCGGGGGCGGGACTGCTCTTCCTCGCCCTCGTTCTCTTTCTCTCGACCTTTGCGAGCGAGGACCTCACGTGCATCATCGCCGGCATACTGGCCGCCGCCGGCACCCTTCCCTACCCGCTGGCGGTCGGGATCTGCTTCGCCGGGATATTGGTCGGCGACCTGGCCATCTTCTTCAGCGGCCGGGTTTTCGGGGCGAAAGCCGTCCGCCACGCCCCGTTCCGATGGGTTCTGAGCGAGCGGCGGCTCCGTTCCACCGAGGAATGGTTCCGGCGGCGCGGCACCATGGTCGTGATCGCCTCCCGCTTTCTCCCGGGCAGCCGGCTGGCCGTTTACTTCACCGCCGGGATGGTCCGTGTGGGAGTGGGCAAATTTCTGCTCGTATTTATACTCGCCGCCGCACTGTGGACTCCTTTTCTCGTGGGATTGGCCATGCTCCTCGGGAATCCGCTGATGCGGTTTTTCACCGCCTTCGAGCACTACGCGCTTCTCGGCCTGATCGGGTTCATCCTTTTCTTTCTCGCCGTCATCAAAATCGGGGTGCCGCTGCTCACCCACCGCGGCCGCCGGTTGTTCCACGGGCGCTGGAGACGGATCGTGCGGTGGGAGTTCTGGCCCCGGTGGGTCTTCTATCCGCCGGTCGTCCTCCGGGTTCTCTGGCTGGGCGCGCGGTACCGATGCCCGGCTCTTTTCACCGCCGCCAATCCGGGCATGCCGGGCGGCGGGATCGCCTTCGAATCGAAACGGGCCATCCACGACCGCCTCGCGCAAGGGAACGGCACCCTCGCCCGGATGCGCGCCCTGACCCCCGGCGGCGAGCCGGCCGCCCGGATGGCCGAGGCCGCGGCATTCCGGGAAAGCCTCGACCGACCGTGGCCGCTCGTCTGCAAACCCGACCACGGCGAACGGGGCGACGGGGTCCGGATCGTCCGCGACGGAGATGAACTCCGGCAGGCCCTCGAAGAGGCGGACCGGCCGCTCCTGGTCCAGGAATTTGTCCCGGGCCTCGAGTTCGGCGTCTTCTTCGAGCGGATTCCCGGCGGCGACTCCGGAACGATCACTTCCATCACCCGGAAGATCCACACCCCGGTCACCGGCGACGGCGTCCGCACCCTGGAGGAGCTGATCCTCGACGACGACCGGGCCGTGTGCGCCTACCGCTATTTCAGGGAAAGGCACCACGACCGGCTCACCGACATTCTCCCCCGGGGCGAAACGTTCGAGCTGGCCGACCTCGGCTCGCATTGCCGGGGAAGTGTCTTCCTCGACGGAAACGACCTCGCCTCCCCCGCTCTCGCGCGGGCCGTCGATGCCATCTTCGCGGGAACGGAAGGGCTCTGCTTCGGACGGCTTGACGTAAAATGCCCCTCGGAGAATGACTTCCGGGAGGGGCGGAACCTGACCGTGCTGGAATTCAACGGAGTCACCTCCGAGCCCACCCACATCTACGATCCGGCGCACTCGCTCGCCTACGCCTACCGAACGCTTTTCGCCCAGTGGCGGCGGGCCTTCCACATAGCGGCCCTCAACCGGGAGGCGGGGCACCGACCGTGGTCGAAGCGCCGCACCCTCGCCGTTCTCATCCGCGCGATGACCGGCTCGGAGATAGATTTTCCAGAGGAAAAATGATCGCCTCCGCGCGAATCCATCCCCGACCATCAATACCGATGAAAGAATCCGCGAATCCCGAAACCGACGCGCCCGCCGAAGTCCTCGTCATCGACGACTCCCCGGAGAGCCTCGGGATGCTCGGCGATATCCTCAGGGCCCAGGGGCACGAGCCGATCTGCTTCGGCGACGCCGGGACGGCCCTGCGGGAGGTCGGGCGACACAAGCCCGACATCATCCTGCTCGACGCGGTCATGCCCGGGATCGACGGCTACACCGCCTGCGAAAAGTTCCGCTCCCTCGGGACGCTCCGTTCCGTCCCGATCATTTTCGTCAGCGGTGTCCACGAACCTTTCGAAAAGGTGCGGGCATTCCGATCCGGGGCCGTCGATTACCTCACCAAACCTTTCCATTTCGAGGAGATCAAGGCCCGCATCTCCACCCACCTGCGGATGAGCCGCCTCCAGCGAAGCACCGAGGCGGACGCGGACCTCCTGCGGAAACAGGTCGCGGAACAGGTCCGCGAAATCTCCGACTCGCAGATGGCGCTCATTTTCGCGCTGGCCAAGCTCTCCGAATCGCGGGACGAGGAGACCGGGCAGCACATGGAGCGCATCCAGGAATTCTGCCGGATTCTGGCGATGAAGCTGCGGACGGACCCCGCTTACGCGGCGACCATCGACGACAACTTCCTCTCCAACATCATCTGCGCGAGCCCCCTGCACGACATCGGCAAAGTCGGCATCGAGGACCGGATTCTGCGGAAACCGGGACCGCTCACCGTCGAAGAGTTCGCGATCATGAAGCGCCATTCGGAGATCGGAGCCGAAACACTCGAAGCCGTGCGGAAAAAGTACCCCGGCAACGCATTCGTCCGGATGGGGATCGAGATCGCCCGTTCCCACCACGAGCGGTGGGACGGCTCCGGCTATCCCGACGGTCTCGCCGGGCCGGACATCCCCCTCCCGGCCCGCATCATGGCCCTGGCCGACGTTTACGACGCCCTCCGCTCGCGTCGGCATTACAAGGAACCCTTCCCCCACGAAATGGCGGTGGGCATCATCCGCTCGGAGGGCGGCTCGCATTTCGACCCCGCCGTCACGGCGGCGTTTCTGGCCTGCCGGAAGGAATTCGAAAAGACATGGGCCGGGCTCGCCCTCGAAGAGAAGTAGGAGAGAAATCCCGCGGCCATTCGCAGGTTTCCCGGGCACCGAATCCTTCGCCCCCCGCCGGAAACCACGGCCCCCGCAACCCGCCGTCACAGCTTTCGGAGATCGGCATAGCTTCCGCTCTCGAGTTCCGCGAGCCGCGGGAGCGCCGCGATGATCCGCCCGGCGCAGGTCCGTCCGTCGGGCATCTGGTCCGTACCCTTGGCGGCCTTCAGAATTTCGAGCGGCTTAAAACGGTCATCCGCGGGCAGGGCGGTCAGGTAGTCCTGCATACCGCTCTCCACGAGACCGGGCGCGAGAGCGGTGAAATGGGTCTCCGGCACCTCGCCGGCGTACAGTGTAATCAGCATGTTCAGGGCCGCCTTGGAAATGCTGTAGCCATTCCAACCGCGACTCCCGGACCGGGAAGCGCCGGAGGAAACGGCGATCACCTGCCGGACCGTTTCCGCGTTGGCGAAGAACAGATCGAGGATCCACTTGTTGGCCCAGACATTGGTTTCCATCGTCTCGCGCAAATCGGGCAGGGGGGTATCGGCCATATCCCGGATCTCGCCGAGGCGACCGGCGTTCAGAAACAGCACCTCCCAGGTCCCCGCGCCGACGACCAACTCCCGAACCGGATCAACCGCCTCCGGCACCGCCCCGAGGGAAAGATCGACCGCCCGGTGGCGAAGCCCCCGCTCCACCAAATCCTCCGGCACCCGACGGCTGCACCCGAAGACATTCGCGCCGCGCTCGAGATACTCCTCGGCCAGACCGCGACCCAGTCCGGAACTGACCCCGGTGATAAAAATATTTCCAGCCATATCGCATACCCTGCCATGTCCGCCCGACGGTGGCAATTCGGAACCTGCGATCGGAACCTGCGACACCCGCCCGCCGGGGTGTAACCGCAAGCGAGTGGAGGGAATATCGGTTGCCCTCCGATCGCCGGCGGCACGGGCAACGGACACTGATTCCCACGGCGGCCCGGTGTCGGTACCGGGAGGTTCGGTGGTGTCCGCGGCCACTACAACCTTCGGATCGAGGGGCAAGCCCCGCGACCACGTAGTTGGATGACTTTAGTCGTCCAACCCGAAGCGGCTTGGCGGAAAAGGCATCCCCTTGTGTCGGGAGACCACTGGAAAACGGGCGGAAATCCGAATTTCCCGGCGCATTCGTAGAAACGACTCTCGTCGTTCCTCTCCTAATTCGAAATATCCGAATTCCCTGGAGCGGAAGCGCGAGAGCGATTTCGTCGAACCCCGATTTCCGCTGTCCATCCGTAGAAACGACTATCGTCGTTCCTCTACGGATTTTACGAGAAATCCTGGAGGGGTGTGACCAGAGGCATTTCATCTGAGAATTCGTGGAGCGCGCACCCTGTTGGAGTCCCGGATTTCCTGTCCTCCGTAGCTAGGCCCGCCCACCAGATACTTGGCGCAGGCGGGATTGCGTAGGAGGGATCCGGTCTTTCCCGACGAGTCGGGACTTCGTTTTGCTCAGCGGTGGAGCTGCAGTGGGACCGCCTAACCAGCCGTCGCTCTTCCCCCTTCCACGCTCTTCGAGCTTTGGAGGACAAGGCGAGCTATGGCTGTCAAGAGGCGGGACTCCAACGGAAACAGCCAGATGAAACGCTCCTGCCATACCAAATCCCGCCGTCAACCGAAGGCTTGAATTCCGCGCGCGGGCCGGAAAGACTGCCGCTTTCCGACAACCGCACGCCCACACCTTTTTCCCATGTCAACGACGCATCCATCCGAACACCGCGATCCACTGCCCTCCCTCACGGAAAAGCTGATCGACGGCGCGAACCTTTCCGCGGCGGAGACCGGCGACGCGGCCGGCGCGCTCGCCGAGCCCGCTCCGGAACCCGCGTCCAAGGAGGCCTTTCTCCGTGCCCTGGCGGCGAAGGGGGAAACCCCCGAAGAGGTTTCTACGTTCGCGAAGGTCTTCCGGGATCTTTCGCTTCCGACCGGTATCGACGATCTTGCCCCGGAAGCCATCGACATCGTCGGCACTGGCGGCGACCGCAGCGGCACTTTCAATTTCTCCACCGCGACCGCCCTCCTGCTTGCCTCGCTCGGGGTGCCGGTGATGAAGCACGGCAACCGTTCAATCACCTCCCGCAGCGGAAGCGCCGATCTGCTGGCGGCTCTGGGCGTGCCGATGGATCCCGGTCCCGCTTTCCTCCGGGAGAGTCTGGAGCGGTTCCATTTCTGTTTCTTCTTCGCCCCGGCCTTTCATCCCGCGTTCAAGGAGATCATGCCCGTGCGGAAGCGCCTCGCCGAATCGGGCACCCGCACCATCTTCAATCTGCTCGGCCCGCTCATCAATCCGGGCCGCCCCGCCCATCAGCTCATGGGGGTGTTCGCCCGGGAGTGGGTGCCACCGATCGCCGAGGCGCTCGACCGGCTCGGCCTGCGGGCGGCTCTGGTCGTCCACTGCGAAACCGGCGGCGACTCCGGGGTCGATGAGCTGACCGTGGCCGGAGAAAACCGCGTCCGCGGGGCCGGTGCTCTCCGCGATTTCGATTTCCCCTCCGACCCCGGATCGCTGGGGCTCGCCCGCGCGCGCCTCGCCGACCTACTCGGGGGCGACGCCGGGGAGAACCGGATCATTCTCCAATCCCTCGCGGGGGGAACCGCCGGCGGGCCGATGCGGGACACCCTGTGCCTCAACGCGGGCGCGGCCCTTTTCACCTGCGGTCGCACGGAATCCGTCGAAGCCGGGATCGAGACCGCCCGACAGGCGATCCGGGACCGCGTTTTCCACGATTGGCTCGTCCGCTTCGAAACCTTCAACGGAGAACATTCATGAGTCGATATTTCGGAACCGACGGCATCCGGGGGCCCGCCGACGGCCCCCTCTTCGGAAAGGAGTTTCTCCACCGCCTCTCCGGCGCGATCATCGGGTTCATCCGCGGCGCCCACGGAGTGAAGGCACCCCGGATCGTCATTGGTCGCGACACCCGGGAGAGCGGCGAAAGGATCCTCGAAGACCTCGTCGGGGGCTTCGCCCGTTTTCCGGGGGAATGCATCGATCTGGGAATCATCCCGACCCCGGCGGTGGCGTGGATCACCCGGTCGGCGGAAGCCGATTTCGGAATCTCCCTGACGGCCTCCCACAATCCTTCGGCCGACAACGGCATCAAATTGTTCTCGCGGGAGGGCATCAAATTCGAAGGGATCGACGAGGAGCGGATCGAGGCGCTCCTGCTCGATCCCGCCGTTGGTTCCGGGGAGGCGCATCCCGATTTCTCCTTCGTCCGGCGGCCCGCCCGGGCGGAATATCTCCGGTCGGTCGAAGTGCTTTCGAAGCACATCTCCCTCGACGGGCAGACGATCATCTGCGACACGGCGAACGGAGCGACTTGCGAGACGACCCCCGAAGTCCTCCGGAATTGCGGGGCCGCGGTGATCGCGCCGGCGGCCGAACCCAACGGAAAGAATATCAATCTCGACTGCGGCAGCGAACACCCCGAAGCAATGGCCCGCCGGGTGAAGGAGACGGGAGCCAGCCTCGGAATCGCCCACGACGGCGACGGCGACCGGGTGGTCTTCGCCGACGAACAGGGGGAGATTGTCCCCGGCGATCAAATCCTCGGCATTTTCGCCCTGCATGGAATCCGGAAGGAATCCCTCGCCGGACGGATTCTCGTGGCGACCGTCCAGAGCAACCGCGGGCTCGATCTGGCGGTTGAGAAGGCGGGGGGATCGGTGGTCCGGACCGATGTCGGCGACCGCAACGTGGCCGCCCGCATGAGGGAGCTGGGGGCCTCGCTCGGCGGCGAATCCTCCGGGCACATCATTCTCCACAACTACTCGACCACCGGGGACGGGCTCCTCGCGGTCCTCTACCTCCTGCGGGTCATGAAGGAGACGGGCCGGACGCTCTCCGACCTGCGAAGCGACATCCCCCTCCTCCCGCAACAAAACGCCAACCTCGCGGTGAAGGAGAAAATCCCCCTGTCGGAGTGCCCCGTGCTCGCGGAGACACAAGCCGCGGTCGAAATGGAGATCGGCGCGACCGGTCGGGTCATGATCCGCTATTCCGGAACCGAGCCCAAGCTGCGCTTCCTCGTCGAAACAACCACGGTCGAAGAGTGCGCGGAAAAAATGGACCGCCTCCTGGCCGCGGCCCGGACGGATCTGCCCGTCGCCTGAAATCTCCTCAACGCCTGTACCCGCGATTGCAACGGAAATGGACGATCAAACCGTTTCGGGGAAAAAGAGATTTCACTCCCCCCCCCGCAGTCCGAACTACGTCTCCCCGTTCACCGTCCGGCTCATCAGGTGGTAGCAGGATCTGACTTTATCACTTATCTTAATTCGCATTTTATGTTTTTCCACATCCCAAGAGTTTCGTAAAATATCCGCTGCTTTCGGCGAAACGAATAAAACAGGCCCCGTGG
This sequence comes from uncultured Puniceicoccaceae bacterium, assembly GCA_964507815.1. Taxonomy (GTDB): domain Bacteria; phylum Verrucomicrobiota; class Verrucomicrobiia; order Opitutales; family Puniceicoccaceae; genus Puniceicoccus. The sequence goes on along the minus strand of CAZDRT010000023.1, from coordinate 9,371 downwards.
GGCATGGCTTTAGCCTTGCCCGGGATGGCCGTGGGTTTCCGCACCGCCACCGCCGCCACCGGCACGGCCCACCGCTGCCGCTTCGCCGACGCGCACCGGGGCCTGAAGGCCACCGGCCACGGGGGGTTGCTGAAGGATGGTCTGCCAGGATTGCCCCGTGGGGCATGGCTTTAGCCTTGCCCGGGATGGCCGTGGGTTTCCGCACCG
>CAZDRT010000023.1:0-9064 GCA_964507815.1 uncultured Puniceicoccaceae bacterium | reverse complement strand
TGCTGAAGGATGGTCTGCCAGGATTGCCCCGTGGGGCATGGCTTTAGCCTTGCCCCGGCCACCCGTCCGGGCATATTCTTTTCGACTATGATTTCGGGGTTCATGATTCGGATTACGGTTCTTGGTGCATTGCTCGCCGGGGCGCTTTCCGCGCAGGTGCGCCAGACGGACTTCACGAGGCGGAATTCCGGGATCGAGAACAAGCGCTTCGGGACGGATGTGGAGCGCCCGGAGGCGGATTCGCGCTGGATGTCGGAGCGCTTTTCCACCGGGTCGTCCGATTTCCAGTCGAAGACCTTTCGAACCAAAAAGTTCGCGGTCGAAAAGATGGATCTCTACGGCTCCAAGCGGTTTGAGACCCCGGTCCTCGACCTCGAAAAGCGCGACCGGGTGATGTTTCGGCAGGCGGATGTCCAGTTTTCGAAAGATGAACTCGACCGGATCAAGTTCAACACGCTCCACCACGCCGCGAGGAAGGATTCGATGGTCGCCGACGAGGATCCGGCCATCGAAGTGGAGGAGCTGTTGAACCAGCTGTCGCTGGCGGAATTGAACCGCTACCAGTTCCGCCGCAGCCATTCGCCCGAGCCCGGGTTTCCGGTGCAGCGGGCCGCCGCGGGTGAAACGGGCGAGGACGGTTAATCTCTTGTAAATTGCGGGCGGAACGGTTTTGGTTTCGGTTTCCTTGGTATGTTTATTCGTCGCCTCCTCCGTTTTTTCTGTCTGGGCTCCATCCCCCTGCTTTTCGCTCTCGGGTTCGCCGTGGTGGGGCAGGAGACGGAGGATCCCTTGCTGATTCGCGCCCGCGAGCTGCGGCTCAACGAAGTGTATCTTGAAAGCGCGCGTCTTTACCGGGCGCACATCGCGGAAAAACCGGAGGACTCGGCCGCGCGGATGGAGTTCGCGGAGCTTCTTCTCCAACTCGACGAGCCAGCGGAGGCGGCCAACCAGATGATTCCGGTGCTCGCGGAGGACCCGGGGGACCCCCGCGCCCGGGAAATGTTCGACGAGAGTCTTCGCCGGGTCGAGGAGTCGGTGGATCCGGCGGACGCGGGGCCGCTCCTTCTCCAGATCGCCCGGCTCCATCGCTTTTCGGGGGATACGGAAACCGCCCGCACTTTTTACGACCGCTATCTCGATGCCAATCCGGGGAATCCTCTCGCCCTCCACGAGCTGGCCCAGATGACCTTCGACGAAGGGGAGACCAAGGAGGGCCTTGCCAAACTGGAGGAAGCCATCGCCGCCGCAGAGGAGGACGGGGCGCGGCGGGAGCTGGTTCTCAAACGGGCGGTCTGGATTTCCTTCGATCCGGATCGTCAGGAAGAGGCGGTCGCCGCCTTCGAGAGTCTTCTCGACGAGTATCCCGGTCTGGCCGAAGGGCACATCCGACTCGGGGATTTGTACCGCTTCCGGGGGGATTACGAGGAGGCCGGGGAGGCCTACGCGGAGGCGGTGCGGATCGGCGGCCCCGACGAGCGCGCGACCGAAGGGTACTACCAGGTGCTCCTGCGCACCCGCGCTCTCGAGAGTGCGCGCGAGGCGCGGATGGAGGGTTCCCTCGACGAGGCCCTGCGGTATTACGACCTGCACTTCGCGGAAATGGAGAAGACCCGGCAGCGGCTGGCCGATCTGGACAGGCGGGAGGCCGACGGGCGGATCACGCCAGGGCAGCGGCGGGCGGCGGAGTTTTTCCGGCGGTTTATCGACGAGACGCCGGAAGAGGCGGATGTGCGGGTCGAGATGGCGGAAGTTTTCTCGGAAAGCGGCGATCAAGCGGCGGCGATCGCCCAAATGAAAAAAGCGGTCGAGCTGCGTCCGTCGGACCGTGCTTTGCAGCTGCGCCTCGCCCGTTACCAAACCTTTGAGGAAGGCTCCGTCGCCGAGGCCGCCGCCACTTTGGACGCCATGACCGAGACATTCGGGCCCGACCCGGAGGTGGCCTCCCTGCGGGGGGATGTCTTCCGCTTCCAGGGGGATTACGCGGAGGCCAGCCGGGCCTATCGGCGGGTGCTCGAGGAAAACCCCGACGATCCGCAGGCTCTCGCCGGCATGGCCGAGGTCGAGGCGATTTTCACTCCGGAGTTCTTCGGGGGAATCGGGTTCACGAGGGATTGGTCCTCGGACTACGACCACCTGAACATGGACCTGGGCATTCGCAACATTTTCTCCGGCATCGAGCACCGGATCGACGCCCAGTATCGGTTTCTCTACTACAGCCAGCCGATAGCGACCCAGAATCCCGCCTTGGGCGACCGCCGTCGTTCCGACGTGGTCGGCAACGAAATCAATGTTTCGATCGGCGGGCCGCTCAAACGGCCCTGGTCCTATCTGGCCTCGCTCGGCGGAGTGTTCTACGACCATGTGGACGGAACGGTGCTCGGACGCATCGGCCTCGGCTACGCGGGGGAGCGGCTTTCCGCCGTTTTCGGCTTCCGGCGGCGTGAAGCGGTTTTCGAGCACTACAATCTGAGCGCCCTCCTCGACGAAGTCCGGTCGAACGACTTCTTCGGCCAGGCGATTTACCAGACCGTCGGGGACAATGCCCTCGAGCGCTGGCAGTTCGAGGGATTCGGGGAGACCGGGTGGTTCTCCGACGGCAACTACCGCTCGCGGGTCATCGGCACGATTCTGAACCGGCTCATCGAGGATGAAGAGAACTCCCTCAAGCTGGGCTTCCGGGGACTCTATCTCGACTACTCCGAGGAATCGGCCAATTACTTTTCGCCGAGCGACTACTACGGGCTGGGGGTGACCGGTCGCTACGACCACCGGTTCAACGAATCGACCAACGCGGGGGCGGCGGGCACCGTTCTCTGGATCGAGCAGGTCAGCGAATTCGACATCGCGGTCGGCGGCTACCTCGACCACCAGATCTCCGATGCGTCGCGGGCGAGCCTGCGGTTGGACTACGGGCAGTCCACCTTCACCCAGGGCGACATCCGTTCCTTCAGCGGCCGCGCCGAAATCCAAATCCTCTTCTGATCCGATGGCCGGCCGCACCCTCCGCATCACCCTTGTCACCGGGTTTTTTCTGTTTCTGGCCCTGCTCGCGTTCGCGATCTGGCTGCTGGTGGAGAGGACCGATCACGATTGGTCGAAGTGGTTATCGACCGGGGCCTTTGTGTTCGTTATCGGGTTCGTCACCATCCTGATTCTGCGTATTATGTTCTTCGCGCTCTTCACGATGGTCCACCTGGTCGTCTATCGGCGGAGGCTTGCCCGCGACGAGAAAAGCCGACGGTGGGAGTCGCACTCGGCCCCGTTCGTCTCCATCATCGTGCCCGCCTACAACGAAGAGAAGGTCATCGCCGAGGCGGTGCGTTCCCATCTGCGGATGGATTATCCCTCCTTCGAAGTGGTGGTGGTCGATGACGGTTCCTCGGACCGGACGACCGAGGTCGCCGGGGAGGTGGCGGAGGAGGACAGTCTCGGTCGGGTGCGGGTCTATCGGATTCCGAACGGGGGCAAGGGCCATGCCCTGAACCACGGAATCCGGAAGGCGAAAGGGGATCTCCTGCTGTGTGTCGATGCGGATAGCCGTCTGGACCCCGACTCGCTCCACTACGCCGTCCGCCACATGAAGGATCCATCCATCGGGGCGGTCGCCGGCAACGTCAAGGTTCTCAACCGGCACAAAATCCTGACCAATCTCCAGGCCCTCGAGTACATCATCGGGCAGAACCTCATGCGGCGGATCCTCGGCCTTTTCCGTTGCGTGGGAATCGTGCCGGGACCGTTCGGCCTTTTCCGGCGCAAAGCCGTGGAGTCGGTCGGGATGTACACCGACGATACCTTTGCCGAGGACTGCGACCTGACCCTTCGCCTGCTCGCGAACGGATGGAAGGTGGTCGATGAGATCAACGCCGTCGTCCGGACGGAGGCCCCGGAGAAGCTCCTGCCTTTCATCAAACAACGGTACCGATGGACGCGGGGGGTTCTCCAGTCGCTCCGCAAGCACCGCCGCGGGTTCACGGGGCGGTGCGGATTGCGGATGTGGTTCGTGCTGATGAATATGTTTTTCGACGGGGTGATCTGGCCGGTCGCCAACCTGCTCGCCCACGTCTGCGTCTTCTATCTGATTTTCGAGTTCGGGCTGGTCACCTACCTCGTCTTCTGGTGGATCCACTTCACCTTCCTGGACATGGGGCTGGCCCTCCTCTGCATCGCCAGCGAGCGGGAGACCGCCCGGCTGGTGGTTCATGTCCTTTTCTACCGTCTCTTTTTTCTCGTGATTATGGATGTGTGCAAACTTCTTTCCTCTTGCGAAGAGGTCTTCCGGGTGCGAATGGGATGGGGCAAACTGGCCCGGACCGGTTCCGGGGCCACCCCGGTGAAGGAGGCGGCGGCCTGATGATCCCCTTCGATCTCCGTGACTTCATCAACCTGATGTCGCTGATCATTTTCGGCGGGGTTGCCGTGTCCTGCTTGTTCGCGTTCGTCGCCTACGCCCTCGCCATCGACCGCCGCAGGCGGGCGAAGCCGCCGGTCGAAACGAAATCCGCGGCCGACTCCGAAGCCGTTTTCGGGAGACCGCCCGGCAATTCATGAACGAAACCGACAAAGCGGCGCTCATCCCCAAACAGAGCGGTTTCGCCGGGGTCTTCGTGGCGGCTCTCGTCATTCTCGGTCTTTGCGTTTGGAACTACTGGTATCTCCTCCTCGAAACCAACGACCGGATGCCCCGGATCTTCAAACCGTTTCTCCAGGAGGAGGGATTCGCCGCCGCCGGTGAGACCGAGATGCGGGTCGGCGTGTACGACTCGGCCGCCACACGCCGGTTTTTCCGCGGGATGCGCTTCGATTACGCGGGCATCCTCGATTCCTGGGACCGCCTGCTGCGGCAGCTCGGATACTCCCACCGGACCTTCTATCAAATCGACCGGATCGATGACTTCGATCTCCTGATCCTGCCCTTCACCTCGTGCCTGAGCGACTACGAGGCGGAGCGGATCAAGGATTTCGTTGCCCGGGGCGGGTCCATATTTCTCTCGGGGGCGGTCGGTTCCCGGTTCGCGGACGGCGCGTGGCGGGACGAACCGATCTTCGGCGACATCATCGGCGCCCGTTTCGCGGGCAACGCCAACCCCGGGCCCCGGGGGCCGGCGCGGCTGACCCTCGCGCGGGATCTCCCCGTCTCGCTCCGTTGGACTCCGCGGAGCGTGCTGGAGATCCCCTCCTACAACCAGGTTCTGGTCGTCCGCCCCATCGGCGGGCGGATGGATGTGGTCGCGACCGCGCCCTTTTTCCGGGAGGAGGAAACCTTCGACGAGTTGTCCGCTTTCGCCATCGGCAATTACCTCAAGGGCCGGGTCGCGTGGTCGGGATTCCGCCTCGGGGCGTTCCCCCCGGGGGACGAAACGGCCGAGCGGGCCTTCCGGGAGTTGTTCACGAATACCATCGCCTGGCTGACCGACCGTCCCCGGGTGACCACTCCGCTGTGGCCGGAAGGCAAGACCGCCGCCCTCGGGCTCGTTGTGGAGGCGTCCCCCGGCGAAGCCCCGCGCCTGCTTTCGCGGGTAGATGCCGCCGGACTTCCCCTCGGCATTCTCGTGACCCCCCGCGAGGCGCGCGAGGTCGCCGCCCTTCCCGGGGCGAACTTGCTCGACGTGGAATGGATCCTCCATCTGGACCGGGAATACCTGGCCGCCCTCGGGTCCTCTCCGGACCGCTGGTTGGTTTCGATACGAAAGCGCATGGAGGGCGTCCTGGGGCGACCGGTCCGGGGGCTTCTCCACGAGGGCGCCCGGACCCGTTCGGCGGCGGAAACGGCCTTGGCGGCCGGTTTCGACTACCTCCTCGCTCCGCCCACCGACGGGATCGAACAGTATCCGGAGATTTACGCCTCGCGCCGCCCAAAAGGTCCCTTCGAGCCGCCCAAGACCCTTTCGCTCGCACCGTTCCGGACGAGCCTGCCGGGAGAGGTCGCTCCCACCGACTGTTTTTTCGTGGTTCTTCCCGGTGCCGACTTTCTGGCGCTGGAAGATCCGCTCGCCTTCGCGGGGAAACATCGCGAAGACCTCTGGGTCGCCCATCCCTCCGATCTCGTCGCCTGGCGGTCGGACCGCAACTCGGTCGTCATGAACGAGGAGTTTCTGCCCTCCGACCGCCTCCGTCTCCGGATCAGTAATGGATCGTATTCGGAATTCACCGACTTTCCCTTCTCGATCCGGTTCCGCGAAGCGGTCGAGGGGGTCTCGGTCTGGCCGAAGGCCGTCGGCCAGCCACCCCCGGAATTTGTTTCCCGCAAAGGGGACTCGTGGACATTCGCAATCGGGCGGTTCCGCCCGGGGATGACCCTCGAGTTTATTTTCACCCCCCGGGACGAAAAAGGTGGTGAAATCACCGCCGATCAATGATAGAATCTACCCTTCCGGTTTGTAATACCCATGATCGAAAACCGACCGGTCACGGACGCGTCTTCGGGAAAACGTTCAGCCCCTCCCAATCCGCACCTTCCAGGGGATGGGGCCGGATGGGCCGTTTCCGGCTCGATTGCTGCGGCTGGAGCACTTTGGAAATGTTGGCATTTATTCGCTCTTGTTGAAATCGACGTAGCCCTCGGTCAGGTCGGCGGTCAGGAGGCTGAAGCGGGCTTTTCCCATCCCCAGGTCGAGGTGCAGGGCGAATTCCCTTTGGGCGACCACTTCCTTCCACTGCGGGAGATTCTCCTCCACCGGCACGCCGCCCCGCAGCACGGGCACCTCGTCGTAGTCCATGTCGAGCTTTTCCATTTTCAGGCCGACCCGGGCGTAACCGGCCGCATCGACGACCCGTCCCCAGTTGGGATCGTTGCCGTACCAGGAGGTTTTCACGAGGAGGGAATTGGCGATGCAGCGGGCGACCTTCTCCGCCCCCTCTTCGGTCGCCGCTCCCCCGACCCGCACATCGACGACATGGTCGATGCGCTCGCCGTCGGCGACGATCATCCGGGCGAGGCGCGAGCAGATCTCGCCGACGGCCCGGTGAAAGGCGTCGAGGAGATCCGCCTCGTCGCCCACGGTGGTGCCGGATTCGCCGTTGGCGAGCAGCAGAACGGTATCGTTGGTGCTCATGTCCCCATCGACCGAAATCCGGTTGAAGGACGCCTGCACGGAGCGGGTCAGCGTCGCCTGGAGAGTGGCCTGCGGCACGGCGAGATCGGTCGCGAGAAAGGCGAGCATCGTGGCCATGTTCGGCTCGATCATGCCCGCGCCCTTGGCCGCACCGGCGACCGTGAACCGGCGGGCGCCGTTTTCGATCCGGGCCGTCACTGTTTTCGGGCGGGTGTCGGAGGTCAGGAGCGCCCGCGCGAAATCGTGCCCGCCGGCCGAATCGCGGGTCACTTTGAGGGCCGCCTCGCGAATTCCTTTCCCGATCCGGTCCATGGGCAGGGCGCGGCCGATCCTCCCGGTCGAGGCGACGAAGACACTGTCCGTCGGCAGGCTGAGGGCTCCGGCCGTCAGGGAGGCCATCGCGGCGCAGTCTTCCTCTCCCCTGGCCCCGGTGCAGGCGTTGGCATTGCCGCTGTTCACGACGATGGCGTGGAACGCGCGCGAAGGGGAAAGCAGGGACCGGCACAGCCCGACCGGCGCCGCCACCACGTCGTTTTGGGTGAAGACCCCGGCTCCCGTACACGGACGGGTGCTGAGAACAATCCCCAGGTCCAGCCGGTCGCCGCCGTTTCCACGCACATCGCAGCCCACACCGGCGGCGGAGAATCCGGGCACATCGGTCAGGCCCGGACTGTTTTCCTTGAAGGTTATCTTCATCACGGCAGCCCCAGGGTTTCCGCGAGAGCGAACTTCAGGTTCATCAACTGGACGGCCTGTCCGCTGGCACCCTTGAGCAGATTGTCCTCGGTCGAGGTCAGAAGGAGACGCCCCGTGCGGCGGTCGTGGCAGACGGCCAGATCGATCCGGTTCGTGCCGACGACCAGCTTGGACTCGGGGAGAGCACCCTCCCCGAGCACCCTTACAAAGGGCCGCCCTCCGTACGCCGCCGCCCATGCCTCCCGCACGGCGGATTCGTCCGCCCCGTTGTCGGGCACGCTGATCGTCGTTACGATCCCCCTTCTCATCGGGACCAGATGCGGGAGAAATTGGATCGTTACCGGCTCTCCCCCGGCCAGTCCGAGCTGCTCCTCGATTTCGGAAAGATGGCGATGCTTGGGTTGACCGTAGGGACGGGCGCTCTCGGCCCGTTCACAAAAGCTGAAATCCTCCGAGGCCTTTTTTCCGGCTCCGCTGATACCGCTCATGCTGCTGGCAACCAGTCCCTCCCCTTTCAGCAATCCTCCCGCAAAAAGCGGCAACAACGGAATCAATAGGGATGTCGGGTAGCAGCCCGGGCAGGCGATCAGGTTTTTCTCCATCCACCCTTCCGGCGGAAACTCCGGGATCACATAGACCGCCTCCCGCAGAAGGTCCGGTTCGGGGTGGTCGGCACCGTAGAACTCCCGGTAGAGTTCCGGCGAGCCCAGGCGGAAATCCGCGCTCAGGTCAAAGACCGTCCGCCCCGCCTCGTGGAGCGGACGGGCGAAAGTCGCCGCCACCCCGTGGGGAAGGGCGAGAAAAACCGCATCGAGATCATCCCGGGCGGCCAGTTCCCCCGCCTCGGACGCGCTGAAGGCCAGGTCGCCGATCCGATGGGACAGACGGGGAAAGACCTCCCGCACCGGACGACCGGCGAGGCTCCGCGAGGTCACGGCCGCAAGTTCCACCCCGGGGTGCCCCGACAGCAACTCGACGAGACCCTCTCCCGAATATCCGGAAGCACCAACAACACCGACTCGAATCATCGGGAAGGATATATACGGAACACGGCGGACAAACCAATCCCGAAATCTTCGTTTCCTCTGGGATGTAACCATAAGGGCGTGGAGCCGGGGAAGGGATTGTGCTGATACTGGGAAGCACCCTGGAATTGGGAAAATCTCTTTTCAGACTGCCGCTCACAGGGCAACGGCTGAAAGAGGCTGCCAGGGAGCGGTTTCCGGATAGGGTGCCGCGAACGACCGGACAATCTCCCCATTGGGCGCCACCCGCTCGCACGGCACCTCGGCCACGAGATGGAAATGGTTGTCCAC
>CAZDRT010000022.1:0-24898 GCA_964507815.1 uncultured Puniceicoccaceae bacterium | reverse complement strand
CCCTGCCTCCTGCCTCCCGACTCCTGTCTCCTGCCTCCTGCCTCCTGTCTCCTGACCCCCGACTCCTGACTCCTGACTCCTGACCCCTGTCTCCTGTCTCCTGTCTCCTGACTCCTGTCTCCTGCCTCCCGACTCCTGTCTCCTGTCTCCTGTCTCCCCGGGTTTGCCCCTCCCGGGGATACGGGGATTGCCCCTCCGGTCCCACCAGCCGTCCCCATTCGCCCCCTCCCGCGTGGGTTCTTCCGAGCCGCCCGGCGGGTGACTGGAAAAAGAAAGCGCCCGGCCCGCAATCGGGCCGGACGCTTTCCGGGTTGGGAGGGAGAATGAAAAAAGACTTACCGACGGCGGCGGCGGAGAACCGTCAAGCCGAGGCCGAGGATTCCGACGAAGAGCGCGTAGGAAGCGGGTTCTGGGACGGGGGCAAGGGCATAGTTGCTTCCGCTCGAGCTACCCACGATGATGTTATCGATAAGCGAGGAGGTTAGTGATACTGTGCCGAGATCATTTGGCATCACCCAACTCGAAGAAGAGAAAATACCCCATGCACTAGAACTTGGGGCAACACCTGAATCAAAAACCCACATCGTCAAAAGGGACCCCGGCTGCGGTTCAGTTGGTGCGGAAGGTATTGGATGAGAGTTACCTAAACTAAAAATCTCTCCAGACGCGTTTATTGTTCCTGATCCGAGGCCTGAAAACAATGAATTTACTACAGTATAATCTTGTTTCTGAGACGCGGAGAGGGAGGTAAAAGAAGCCTCATCAAAAAATCCATACATATACTGATCGCCATCCGACAAGTTTCCTCCAACGGGAAGAACGTACAAACCGGTCGCTGTGTTCGCTACGACATTTACCGCAACGTCAGCAAGAACGTAAGAGTGCGCCATTACAGCGACGAAGATTATCAAGATCGATTTGTGTTTCATGATTTAACTATTTAGATTTTCTTTTGTTTGTTTTCTTTTGTTTGACTTCATCGCCAGTTGGCGACATGAGAATGAAATAAGGAAGAGTCGGATAGAAGATTATTCAGAAATCGTCGCCGGAGAATCAACGTATACTGCCGTCGAGTTTGAAATTACAAAGGCCGAATTCGCGGATATCGCGACATCGCTGGCATCTGCAAAGCTACCATCGCGAAAGACAGCACCATCCCAGAGAAACGTCTGCTCAGGTCCTGATCGAAGATCCCCATCTGCTGAGAAAAATTTCACTGACCCAACAAAGGGCTCCAAACCTTCACCTATTCCGCTTGAGCCGAGTGTAACAGGAGTTGCCACCCCGCTTTGCACGAAAGAACCCACCGGATTAAGTAAACCAACAAAATTAACCGCAGAACCAGAGTAAACAGGAATTTTCACTCGCTCTACATTTACTGCCCCATCGACAGTCAAAGACACTGCACCATCTCCAAAAAAGACAAAACCCTGCGCAGGATAAATTGGAAAATTTGCGACAGACTGAAAAGAGTTGTCAACGAACTCAGTTCCATCCCATAGGAACGTTGTAGAAGTACCATCGTCGGAAAAAACTTTCAAGGAATCCACAAAAGCAGTCATGCCTTCAGCGTTACTGAAAATTTTTCCTACCGTATAGTGTTCAAAAATCTTAACTCGTTCAGTGTCGCTCAGACCGAAAGAGGAAGCAAACTCTCCATCTACAGAAACACTGGATTCAGTATTCGCCTCGACATCGAAAATCAATCCACCTGCCGAGTTCTCAGAGGTAACAAGAATGTAGAAGGCTGAATAATCAGGAGCATCGTCTCTTGGGCCGAACTCGCCACTAGTAAAGCTTGGGGTAGCGAATTCAAAAACAGTCTTCCCGTCCACATCACTTATATCAGTTGTTTCCCCGGCGAACAAAGGGGCAGTGACAAATGGAATCGCGACCGCATTGTTCCCTTTCGCGAGTTCTATGGTGACGACCCCGACAGGGTCCGTAGCCACGGACTGTGCCGAGGCGGGCGAGAAAGCAAAGGCGGTAGCGCCGAGGATGGAGAGGAGAGTTGGCTTAATTTTCATGGTTTTTGATGAGAACGGTAAGACGATCCCTGATAATCCGCCGCGACGCAAGAAAAAAAACTTTTTTTTTCGGCCTGGTTTTCCCGGGTCAACCCCCGCAAACAGGGGCGTCAGAGGGGCATCCGGGGGCGGACTGGCCGGGCGGGTGTCGAAAATTTCTCTTTTTCCGCGCGCTCGCGGCGCCGCGACCGACCGGGCGCTCGTGGATCACCGGGCCGATGTGCCCGGGCCCGCTCTTCTCTTCAAGAGATTGGCGGTTTCCTCGTTGACGGGAGCACTCACTAAACGGACGGGCGTGCGCTCCTGGTTGTTGAGTAGCACAAGGATGTCGAGGTCGCCGTTTGCACGCAGCATCTTGGGCAAATCGATGGTCTTGTCGCTTTCAGGGTCATGGTAGAAGGTAAAGACAAAAAATGGGACATCTAATAAAAATCCATTCTGAAGAGATCCCCGCCGTTATCTTAACGCACATGCCCTCCGGGGCTTCGCCGCTCGATCCGCAGGTGGTGGCGGCCACGGACACCAACCGAACCTATCCGGACCGACACCGGGCATCCGTGGAAGTGTGGCTGAGGACAGCCGCCCTCCCGCCGCGATTCAGCGGCTCAGGGTCATGAGGAACTCGGCGTTGCTCCGGGTCTTTTTGACCCGCTGGATCAGCATTTCCATGGCTTCCACGGGGGGGACGCCCTTTGTGGCCCGGCGGAGGGAATAGACCTTCATCATTTCGTCCGGGTGGTAGAGCAGTTCCTCCTTGCGGGTGCCGCTCCGGTCCATGGCGAGGGCGGGGAAGATCCGCTTGTCCACCAGACCGCGGTCGAGGTGCAGCTCCATGTTGCCGGTGCCTTTGAATTCCTCGAAAATGACCTCGTCCATCTTGCTGCCGGTATCGACGAGGGCCGTGCCCATGATGGTCAGGCTTCCGCCCTCCTCGATATTGCGGGCCGAGCCGAAGAAGCGCTTGGGTTTCTGGAGGGCGTTGGCCTCCACCCCGCCCGAGAGAATCTTCCCGCTGTTCGGCATGAGAGTGTTGTAGGCCCTCGCGAGGCGGGTGATCGAATCGAGCAGAATGACCACATCGCGCCCCGCCTCGACCATCCGCCTGGCTTTTTCGATAACCATTTCCGCCGCGTGGACATGGCTGCCGGCCGTCTCGTCGAAAGTCGAGCTGATGACCTCGCCCTTGACCCGGCGGCGGAAATCGGTGACCTCCTCGGGCCGCTCGTCGATCAGAAGTACGATGAGGTGGGCCTCCGGGTAGTTGAGCTGGACGGAGTGCGCGATTCCCTGGAGGAGCACGGTCTTGCCGGTCCGCGGGGGGGCGACGATCAGACCGCGCTGGCCGAACCCGATCGGGGAGATCAGATCCACGACCCGCATGGAAAGATTGTTCTCGGGCTCCTCCTCCGAGTTTTCCAGAAGAATCCGCTCCAGCGGATAGTAGGGGACGAGTTCGGTGAACGGGGTGACCTTCTCCAGGTCCGCGATCGCCCCGCCCATGACCGACCGCACCTGGAGGACGACCGGGCAGGACTCCCCCTCGCGGGGGGCCTGGACGAAGACCTCGACCGTGTGGCCCCGCTCGAGCCCGTGGTGCTCGACGAGCGCCTCGCTGACGAACGAGCAGAGGGATTTCAACTGGTAGCTGTCGCAGGCGAAAGTCACCATGCCGAAGCCTTCGTCGAGAACCTCAAGGCAACCCTCGACGAGAACCGGGGTCGATTCCGACTCGAAATGCCTGAGCAATTCCCGGAGCAGAAGCGGCCGGGAGGGGGCGTTCTCGAAGTCGAGATCCATGCCGCGCGCACGCTCCCGCAATTCCTGGAGAGGCAGCTCGTAGAAATCGTTGAACCGAACGGGAGGGAGATCCCCATCGAACAGTTTCCGAAAGGATTCCTCCAGCGCGGAGGCGTCCTGCAGCAGCTCGTCGTCGGTCAGCTGGCCGATCTCGAGGTGGGGGTACACCTCCACCGGCACGCCGCCGGCGTTGAAGGGCGAACCGCGGCGACGGCCTCCGCCGCCGCCGCCGCCGCCGCTTTTGTCAAACTTGCCCCCCTTCCGCTTTTTCTTCTTCCGGTTGGCGAAACCGCCGCCGCCGGGCGGGTACGGACGCCCGCCGCCGCCCTGCCGTCCGGGCTGGCCGCCGGGTTGACCGCCGCGCCCGGCGTCCGGACCGCGGGCGGACGAGCGCCCGCCCCCATCCGGCGAGCCGCCGGGAGCGCCCCCTCCACCGGCACCGGCGGCTCCGGCGCCCTCCGTGCCTCCGGGGGTGCCTTCCGACCGGGGGGAGTCGGCGGCGGGCTTCGGTGAGTGTGCCGCGGGTCCCGGAGAGTCCGGCGCGGGTTTCGGTGCTGCCGCGGCGGGTTCCGGCGATGACTCCGCCGACGGGCCGGGCGGGGTTTTCGCGGTCTTGCGGGCCGTCTTGCGCGCGGTCGTTTTGCGGGCCTTTTTGGCGGTCGGTGCCCGTTCCGCTTCGGGGGCGGGGGCGGAAGGGAGATCGTTTTCCGGAGAATCTTCGCTCATGATTATCGTTGTTTCTGTCTGCGGAGGCGTCGTGACAAAAGGGTGACTTGTTTTTCGAGAAAGGAGAGGGTTCCGCAGTTCGAGAGGACGAAGTCCGCGCGGGAATCCTTCTCCGCGCCGGAAAACTGCCGGTTTTTCCGCGCCTTTATATCTTCGGCGGAAAGTCCCCTCGCCATCAGACGTTTGACCTGCAGAGGCTCCGGACAATTCAAGGAAACGACGAAATCGAAGGAGGAGGCAAGGTTTTTCTCGAAAAGAAGCGGAATCTCGACGACCCCATCGTTCTCCCGTTCCCGTTCCACGATCCGCGTCCACCTCTCCCGCACCCGGGGATGGAGCAGACCCTCGAGCCACTCCAACTCGGCGGCGTCGGAGAAAACGATCCCGGCCACGGTCCCGCGGTCGATCCCGTCGCCGGCCTGAAACGCCCGCGCGCCCCATCTTTCCCGGATCGCCGAAACGACGGGCGGTGCCTCCATCTCCTCGCGGGCGAGATCGTCTGTTCGCACGATCCTCCACCCGAGCCGGGAAAAAAAGGTGAGGGCGGTCGATTTCCCCGAGCCGATGGTCCCGGTCAGCCCCAGTTTGATTCCATCCATCCTCAGGACGCTACCAAAGAGGCCGATCTCCCCGCCAGCCGAAATCGGCTCTCGACTTTTTTATCCAAATCAGCTAGTCAGCGCTGGAACGGCAGCCGCGAAAACCTGATCCGCCTGCTTCCCAAGATCGATCATCCGCGGGTCTATGACAATTCGATTGAGGCCGATCCATCCCGGGGCCATTCACCCCGCTCCGTCCTGTGGCTCGAAATGCGACGGCGGAAAATCACCGCCCCCGCCGACCTCTCCGGCGCACCTGGATGGGTTCAGCCCATCATTGCCGCCGCCATCCACCTGCATCGCAATCAGGAAGCGGGAAACGTGAATCTCTAGGCGGATGTGATTTTTTCCCGATTGCTTTGCTTTTCCCGAAGGCTTAGCACCTAAACCGATTATGTCAGAGGACAGCTTCATCGAACAGACACTCGGGAATCCGTTCCTCCTCTTGTTGCTTCTGGTCGGTATCGGATGGTGATGAAAAGAAAACAGCCCGCGGACACCGCCCCGGCGAGCCGCCTCGAGAAGGAGACGACTCCCGAAGGAATCCGCTGGCGGCTGATCGGTTCCTTCACCGTCCACGATCCCGAGCCCCCTCTCCCGGCGGATTCGGGTGCCGCGCCGGGCGGGCGGGTGACACTCGACGGTTCGGGAATCACGCGGTGGGACAACGTCCTCATCGTCCGCCTTGAGCGGCTGCGCGGGGCCGTCGGCGGAGAGGTCGATCTGCGGGGGTTTCCGCCCGCCGTGGAACGGCTTCTCGGGCGGCTGGAGTCGGATTCCGGGGCGGCGGCTCCTGCCCCGCCGCGCGAAAACGTCTTCGTGCGCATCGGCGACAAGGCTCTCGCCGCGACGGCGGGGCTGCGCGGGTTTCTCCTCTTTCTCGGCGAGACGGCCACCAGTCTCGGGCGGCTCGTCCGCGGGAAAGCCGTTTTCCAGCGGGCGGATTTCGTCGATCTGTTCTGGGAAAACAGCGGTCGCTCGGTCGGGATCGTCTTTCTGATCAGCATTTTGACCGGCTTGATCATGGCTTTCGTCGGGGCGATCCAGCTCTCGAAATTCGGGGCGAACATCTTCGTGGCCGACCTCGTGGCCATCGCCATGTTCCGCGAGATGGGGGCCATGATGACCGGGATCATCCTCGCCGGCCGCACCGGATCGGCCTTCGCCGCCCAGATCGGCAGCATGAAGACCAACGACGAACTCAACGCCCTCCAGACGATGGGGATCTCCTCCTTCGATTTCATCGTTCTCCCGAGACTGGCCACCCTCGCCCTCATGATGCCGGTGCTCGCCTTCCTCGCCAGTCTCTCGGGCATCCTCGGCGGCATGTGCGTGTCGGTCGGCTTCATGGACCTGACCGCCGCCGAATACCTGAACCGCACCAGCGGTGCGATCACCGCCAGCACCTTCGTCGTCGGCATCCTGAAAAGCGTGGTCTTCGGCGGGATCATCGCCCTGACCGGTTGCTACAAGGGAATGGCGGCCGGATCGAGCGCCGAGGCCGTCGGGCGGGCCGCCACTTCGGCGGTGGTCACCTCCATCGTACTCATCATTCTCGCGGACGCGGTCTTCGCCGTGCTCTTCAACATCTACGGCCTGTGAGCGACTCCCCCGAACCCCGCCTCTCGGCCCGCGACCTGTCCATCGGGTACGACGGCCACGCGATCATGGAGAAGATCGATTTCGCCGTCCGACCGGGCGAGGTGTTCTTCATCATCGGCGGCAGCGGATCGGGCAAGAGCACCCTCCTGAAGACCCTGATCGGTCTGCTCCCCCCGGTGGAGGGGCGGATTTTCCACGGCGGGCGCGAATTCCGCGAGGACGATCCCGCGACGAGCGGCGAGATCCTCCGCAACACCGGTGTCCTCTACCAGGGCGGCGCACTCTTCAGCTCGATGACCCTGCTCGAGAATGTCGCCCTGCCCCTGCGGATCCACACCCGGCTGCCGGAGCGGGAGATCCGCGCGCTCGCCCGTTTCAAACTCTCGCTCGTCGGGCTGGCCGGGGCCACCGGCAAATTCCCCCACGAGATCAGCGGCGGCATGATGAAACGGGCCGGCCTCGCGCGCGCGCTCGCCCTCGATCCGGAGGTGCTCTTTTTCGACGAACCGTCGGCCGGACTCGACCCCCTGACCTCCCGCCAGCTGGACGAAACCATCGCCGAATTGAACGAAAGCCTCGGGATGACCATCCTCATCGTCTCCCACGAGCTGGCCAGCATCTTTGCTCTCGCGGACCGGGCCGTTTTCCTCGATGCTCGGTCGCGTCAACAAATGGAAGTCGGCGATCCCACAGTCATGAGAGACCGATCGAGTCACCTCGAAATCCGGGAATTCCTCAGCCGGGGCGAGGCGGACACCGACAACAACAAGAACCACAACGACGAATGACTCCGAAAGCCCTCAAGTTCCGGATCGGCCTGTTCCTCACCCTCGCGGCGGCGCTTTTCGTCGGGAGCCTTTTCTTTTTCGGGCTGGCCGGTTTTTTCCAACAAAAGACGCGGTTCGTTTCCTTCTTCGACGAATCCGTCCGCGGACTCAACGCCGGATCCGCCGTGCGCTTCCGGGGCGTCGCCATCGGAGAGGTCCGGGCGATCCGCCTGAGCCTCGGCAAAGAGGCGACCGGGCGGGGCATCCCCGTGATCTACGAGATCGACACGAGCCGCCTGCAGGACAAACTCGGCGTGCCGGTCGATATCGCCTCGCCCGAAGCCTATGCGAACGCGCTCCGCGACGGACTCTCGGCCAAGCTGTCCAGCGAAAGCCTCGTGACCGGCCAGCTCTACATCGACCTCGATTTCCGGCCCTCCGGCAAAAAGGTGAAGCCCTGGACGGTGAACGGCGACCTCCTCTTCATCCCCTCCACGCCCTCTCTGCTGGCGGATGTGACGGACCAACTGGTCAAGATTGTCCAGGACGTGAGCCAGGTCGATTTCGCCGCCATCGGGAAGAACCTGAACAACCTCATGGTCCGCATCGACAAGACCCTCGCCGACATCGACACGGAAAAGACCGCGGAAAACCTCAACGCCACCCTCGTCTCCCTCCGGGGTTTGATCGACTCGGGGGATTTCCAGGCGATGACGAAGCAGTTCTCGCGGACGGGGTCCGCCTTTGAAAAGCTGGCCGACGACCTGCGGGACGGAAAAGGGGAAGTGGGCCGTCCGCTGGCCGGGGCGATCGCCGAAATGGCGGAGGCGACCCGATCGGCGAACGCCATGACCGCCTCCCTGACCGCGCTCATTGAAAGCGCAACCGGGCCGGTGACCGAGGTCGAGGAGACGCTCATCGAGTTCCGCAGGGCCACCGAAGCGCTCCAGTCATTCATCGAATTCCTCCGGCGCCATCCCAACGCCCTCATCTTCGGACAAGAACAACCATGAAGTACTCCCTCTCCGCACTGATCCCTGTTTTCCTCCTCGCGCTCGGCGGCTGCGTAAGCCTCGGCCCGGTCCGCGACACGGCGGAACAAGCCACCCTCGTCCTCAAGGAGGCGCCGGATCCGTCCGCCTATCCGGCACCTGTTTTCAACGTCGCCCTCCCCTCCTACCTCAACCAGGCCACGGTCTGGTCTACGACGGCGGACGGACGCCTCCGGGAGGTCGCCGGCTGGATCTGGGCCGAGTCGCTTTCCTCCGCGCTCCGGCGGGAACTCGCCCTCGCCCTCGGGCGGGCCGACCCCTATCCCGACGACGCCCGGATCAACCTCGTCTTCAGCCGGTTCATCCTTCTCGAAGACGGCTCGGCCGTCGCGGTCGCCGAAGGATCCCATACCTCGGGAAACAAGACCCGCACCCTGCCCGTGATCCGGGTCCGCCTGGGCTCGGCGTGGGACCCCTCCACCCCCGCCAGCTTCCTCGACGGCTATCGCGCGCTCCTCGAATCCACGGCCGCGCGGCTCTCGACCGCGCTTGACCCAATCGTCAAAAAGCCGTAAGCCCCCTCCCGCTTCCGTGAAAATCTATTTCCAAAACGCGCTTCCCCCTCTCCTCCTTTCGGTCTGTCTTCTGCCGCTCCTGCTCGCGTCCGACCGCCCCTCCGACGGAGAAGACAATGGGACCAAGCCCTCTCCCCTGAGCGGCTACCGCTTCGTCCCCGACCGGGCCTTCGACCTTCTTTCCTCCGAAGAGGCCGAACCCGCGCCGCCCGAACCGGTCGAAGCCGAGCCCGAGATCCCCGTTCCGGTGGCACCCCCGCCTCCCGTGGTCCCCGTCAACGAGCCGGCCGATTTCGAAGAACTGTTTCCCACCATCGTCGAAGACACCCCTCCGGCTCCGGCGGAGGCGCCGGTCGAGCCGGATCCACCCTCCCGAACCCCGGTGGAGTCCGTGCTTCCGCTGATCGAAGAGACGCCGCCGGTGGAACGACCGACTCCCCCGCCCGATGATCCGGACGTTCCCGAGCCCGATCCGGACGCCGCCCCGCCGCCGGTGGCGACCGATGATCCCCGGCCCGAAGAAGCTCTTCCCGCCCTCACCGGCCCGCGGGAGGCACCGCCGCGCCCCGGCGAGGAGCTGACCTTCCCCCTCACCCTGGAAATTCCGGAGCCTCCCCCCGACGAACGCCCGCCCGAGGGCGGAGCCTCCGCCCCCCGGAGCGAAACGGCCCCTGCCACCGGCGGCGGCGGGCGCGACGGGACCAGCCCCGTCTTCCCCGTTCTGAAAGGCTCGGCTCCCGCCGTCGTCGGGATCGGCGCGACCCTCGGCGACAATTCCGACATCTACCTGGACGCTCTGGTGCCCTTCTGGCAGACCGGAAACGACGCCTATCGCACCATTTTTTTCCTCGCGCCCCGGATCACGGGCACCGAGGAGGAAACCAACAGCGGTTCGCTCGGTCTCGGCATCCGCAGCCTGCGTGGCGAAGGCGCCCTCTCCGGAAAGAGCTTCCCGTGGATCATCGGTGCCAACGTGTTCTACGACTTCACCCGATCCTCCAACGATTTCGACTACAACCAATTCGGCGCCGGCATCGAATGGATGTCCCCCCTGGTCGATCTGCGGGTCAACGCCTACTTCCCCGACGGTGGCCGGAATCAAGTCGCCGAAACCTCCTCCACCAGCAGCACCACCTCGACCTCCACAACCAGCCGGACCACCTTCGGGCAGCCGTTTCCGACCGGACACACCGTCGTCCAACCCTTCACCGTCCGCAACACGACGCAGTTCCGCCGGACGACCACAACCCGCTTCTTCGAAAAACACGAAGAGGCCCTCCAGGGCTTCGACGGCGAGGCCGGCCTCCTCCTTCCCGCCGATCTCACCTTCATCCCCGTCCGCGTTTACGGCGGATACTACTCCTTCGACAACCCTTTCGGATCCGACATCACCGGACCGAAGGCCCGGGTCGAGGCGCGCCCCTTCTCCTTCCTGCTCCTCGACGCCTCGTGGTACCAGGACGAAGAACTGCTCGGTTCGAACTGGTTTCTCGGGGCCCGCGCCAGTGTCCGGATCGGCGGCGGGCGAACGCCCCCCTCCAGCTCCAAACCGCTCCACGACACGAAAGCCGGCCCGAAAGAAGCCGCCTACAACCCCTACGGAGACTTCCACCGGCGTCTCCTCGAGCGCATTCCCCGCAACTACCGGGCCGTTCTGGTCGAGAGCCCCTTTCTCGAAAACGCCGCCCGCCGACAGTCCCGCACCTCCACCTCCTCCCGGACCTCCACGACCACCGGGACCGAGATCATCGCCTCCGACATCGTCTTCGTGGACGGCTCCCGGGGGGGCGGGGGCGCGGGCGGCACCTGGGAGGCCCCCCGGAATACGATCCAGGGGGGGGCCGATCTCGCCGTCGCCCGCCTTGGGTCCACCGGGCGGATCTGGACGGTCTGGACCCAGGGCGGTGCCGGACCCTATTCCGAAAGCGTTACCGTGACCGACAGCGTCCGGTTCATCTCCAACGCGGTCGCGATCGCCGGAAAGGACGGGTTTTCCTTCGGCGGCCTAACACCCGAGCCGGTCGTCCAGGGCGGCTTTCTCTTCGGAACCCTCCCCGCCTCGCCGGCCCCGCCGCGGATACCCGTCGGGTCCGTCCGCGGCTATTCAATCACCGGGGGCCACGCCGCCGCCGGCTTCACCGGTGTGACCTTTGTCAACGTCGGTCAGGCAACGGCCTCCAACAACCGGATCGACACCGTCGGCGGCTCCGGAATCGCCGTCATCCAGCGCGGCGACACCTCCTCAACCGGGACGTTCGCCTCCAACCAAATTTCCAACACCCTCGGGCACGCCGTCCATTTCGACCTCGCCGACACCGCCTCCGGCAACCACTCCGTGACCGACTCCACTTTCCGGGACATCGGCGGAAACGGTGTCCGCGTCGATGCGACCGATTCGGCGACCCACGACATCTCCCTGGCCCGGTCCTCGGCTTCGGGGCTCTCCGAATCCGCGCTCTTCCTCCAGGCCGATGCCAACACCTCCGGCAGCCTGGGTGCCGCGAACTCCATCTTCGACGGCGGCGGCGCGGACACCGCCCTTTCCGGAAACGCCCGCGCCACCCTGACGGTTTCGGGCAGCCGCTTCGTCAATGATCCCGGCCCCGTCTTCGACCTCACCCTGTCCGACTCCGCCCGGCAGGTGGCCGACCTGCGCAACAACGTCCTCGACCAGAACCAATCCGCCCTCGGTCTGGAGGTCACCGGCGCGGCGGTTTCGGAAACCACCTTCGCCGGCAACGCCGTATCCAACAGCACCGCCGACGCGGTCGTCGCCGGGTTCTCCGGAACCGGTGCCCAGACCTTCACCGCCTCGGGCAACGAATTCTCCGCCACCGACGGCACCGCCGTCTTCGTAAGCGCCACCGGCGGCACGGCGGACGTCTCAGTCGCCAACAATACCATCGACACCGCCATCGACAACGGCATCCACCTCCTCTCCACCGGCGCGGCCACCGTCACCGCCCTGGTCACCGGGAACGGCGTTTCCAACTCCTCCGCCGGGTCCGCCCTCATCCGCGCGACCGTCGGCGGCAACCTGACCGCCACCGTCTCCAACAACGTTTTCGAAACCTCGGGCACCCACGGGCTCCGCGTCCAATCGGTCGACGACGCGAATCTCAGTGCCGTGATCCAGGGCAACACCGTCCGCCAGACCCTGGCCGCCGGGATCGAACTCCTGGCCCGGAACAACTCCCTTCTCGCCGTCCTCGCCCAGGCCAACTCGGTTTCGGACACCGGCTCGACCGGCATCGGTGCCGACGCCGACGGCGGCTCCCTCCTCAACCTCACGGCGGAGGGAAACAACATCTCCGACACGACGTCCGAGGGAATCCTTATCTCCGGAAGGGACAACTCCTCCAGTCGCTTCGAGGCCCGCGGCAACACGATCTCAACCAGTCGGAACGCCAGCGGAATCCGATCCTCCTTCCTGGACGCCCACGCCACGGTCGTCCGAATCGCCAACAACCGGATCGGACCGGTCGCCCGGCAGGGTGTCGAAATCGCGACCAGCGACGACAGCATGGCCGACATCGAAGTCACCGGCAACCTCCTCGCCGACACCGCCCGGGACGGCATACGGATGACTCTCTTCAGCACGGAAAACCAATCCGCCCTCGTCCGGGGCAACCGTCTCCAACGGACCGGTGCCAACGCCGTCAACGCAACGACCCAGGGAGGCAAGGGGGTCACCGTTTTCGACAACACCATCGGCACCACGGGCGGTGCCGCCGTCCGGGTGGACATGCAGTCCGGCGGCCTGGTCCTTGGGGGCGAGTCCGACGGCGACAACCTCTACACCGACCTGACCCCGCTCCCCTTCGACAACGCCGGATTGCCCCCCGCCGGCGCGGGCATCCGTATCAACGGGATCGTGTACCCGTAAGCTCCCCCGTCTTTCTTATTGCCCGCCCCCCCCCATCCGTCCATACACCCCCTTCCATGAAATCACGCTACCTCCTCCCGCCCCTGATCATCCTCCTCGCCGCCTGTTCCCGGGACGAACCGGCGGGGCTCCTGCCGGAGAAAGACCGGGCACCCCAGTTCGACAGAACCTCCGAGTTCCTCGAATTGGGCGGCGTCTTCTACGGATATATGGATTTGACCGACCAGGCCGAGTCCCT
Organism: uncultured Puniceicoccaceae bacterium; assembly: GCA_964507815.1. Taxonomy (GTDB): domain Bacteria; phylum Verrucomicrobiota; class Verrucomicrobiia; order Opitutales; family Puniceicoccaceae; genus Puniceicoccus. The sequence goes on along the minus strand of CAZDRT010000022.1, from coordinate 11,689 downwards.
CGGCGAAACACTCAATGAGATCGCCCGATCCGCCATGGCCATGGCACCGGACCAGACCCCGCCGGTTCCCCTCGATTTCGTAAAGGCGCTCGAAGCGAGCGGCTTCGCGGGGCTCGATTCCATCGGCATGAGTTCGCGGGCGATCGACGGGGACATGTTCCACAACCGCTCCATTCTTTACTTCCCCGAGGGGCCCGAAGGTTTCTTTCGATTCTTCGGAGACACCTCCCTGCCCTTCGACTCCCTGCGCCTCGCTCCCGAAGGAACCGATTTCGTCTGGGAGTCGGGCTACCAACCGCCCGTTCTCCGCGACACCCTCCTCTCCGTGGCCGACGCCCTCGCCGGCCCTCTCGGCCGGGGAATGCTTTCCACCCAGATGTCCACACCCCGGCCCGAATTCGGGAACCGAACCCTCAACAACCTGATCGAATCAGCGGGCCACCGGATATTTCTCATTCTCGATTTTGTGGAAGACTCCACGGTCCAGATCGCTCCCGGCGTGACCATTGCCGAGCCTCGCCTGCTCGCCGCCGTGGACGGGATCACCGACCTCCTGCTCCTGGTCCGGCCATTGGTCGAATCCCATCCGGCCTTTGAATGGACGGAAACAGAGGACGGCTTCGAAATACGCCCGGTGGAAGCCGCGCCATTCCCCTTCGACTTCCTCCAGCCCGTCGTAATCGTCGAATCCGAAAACGACCGGGCCTACTTCACCTCGGACCGGAGCTTTCTCGGGGAGTGTCTCGGCTCCGGAAAGAAACTGCGGGACTCCGATTCCTTCCGCAAGGCCGCCCATCTTCTGCCACCGGAAGGGGTCACCCTGCTCTACGCGACCCCGGAGTTCGTCTCCTCGATCAAGGACGCCGTCATCGGGGGAGCTGCGATGAACCCAATGGCCGACGCCGATGATTTCACGACCATGTTCGAACTCCTTTTCCCACCCCTGCCCCGGGCCATCGCCAACGTGACGACCGTGGGACCGGAAGGAATCTACAGCGCCGGAAACATGAACACCTCCCACCGGCAAACGGTCGCCACGCTCGCCCTCCAGCCCGCCGCCATGATGGTCGGGATGTCCGCCGCGATGGCCATCCCCGCCTTCCAGAAAGTCCGGGAAAACTCGAAGCGCAGTGCCATCATGAACAATCTGCGGATGTTCGCCAACAGCGGGCAACAGTATCTCCTGGAAAACGGGGCGACCCGGGCGACCTACGACGATCTGGTGCCCGAATACTTCTCCCCGATCCAACCGGTCGCCGGAGAGGACTATACGGGACTGGTCGTGCGCCCGCAGGGAACGCTGAGCGTCACCCTGGCGAACGGCGAGACGGTCGAATACAAGTATTGAAGCGGTTTCGGCATCGACGAATCCTCAAGGGTGCATGGGTTCGGGTTTGCCATCGTGGACCGAATCTTCCTACCCTCCTTCCATGAGTTCCTCGATCCTCCTCATCACCATCAGCGGAAACGACCGACCGGGCATTGTCGGCGAAATCGCCTCCCACGTCTCGCGTCGCGGCGGCAACTGGGAACGAAGCCGCCTGATCCACCTGGCCGGACGCTTCGTCGGCCTCCTCCAGATCAGCGTACCGGAAGAGCACCGGGAAGACCTCCGGGTCGATCTTCTCTCCATCGAGGGCCTGGCGGTCACCGTCGCCGAGGGCCGGCACCCGACCGCCGGTACATCGCCCCACTTCCACCTTGATCTGGTCGGCGCCGACCATCCGGGGATCGTCAGCGAGATTTTCGGCAAACTCTCGGCCCTCGGCCTGAATGTGGAGTCCCTGTCCACCGGCACCGAGGCGGCCGCCGACTCCGGCACCGTTCTTTTTCGCGCCGAGGCCGATCTCTCCGCCTCCGAACCGATGAATTCGGAAGAAATCGTCGAGGCCATGGAGGCCCTCGCCAACGACCTTCTCGTCGAGGTTTCGGTCAGCGAACCGTCCTAAAACCGCCCCGCCCCGCGCAAGGGAACCCACCGCCGACCCCCTCCCGTGAACCCCGCCTACCGCACGGCCGTCTTCGCGGTCGGCGACCCGCCGCCCGAAAAACCTTTCTGGATCCTCACCGCCTGGAATCCGGAGGGGCGCCCGGCGGACGCGGATGCGAACCGGAAAGCGGACGCCGAGCTTCTCGAAGCTCTCCGGAGAACGGGGGAAAATCCGGTCCGCGTCACCGGAATGTCTCCGGACAAGGCCCACCGGGAACCGGGCTGGTCGGTCGGAAACAGAGAGACCGCACTCTCCCTCGCGCGACGTTTCCACCAGGAAGCCGTTTATCGAATCGACGGAGGGGGACGTCTCCATCTGCGCGAAATGCGAACGGGCACGGAGGAGGATCTCGGCGAATGGGAACCCCGGGTCTGACCACGGAACTCACTAAATCAGGGTCTCGGCGGGAGATTCATTCGCAAGTTTGATTCCCGGATTTACCCAAAGTGATGAAGTTGAAATCACCCCATAAGCGTGAAATAAGCGAACATAAGCGGTCTCCAGCTCCGCTGGAAAAGTTCACCTTCGAATCATTCGCACTCCCTTCCGCTGTAATAGTCCTCTTTTAAATTTATCGTGAGTCTCATAAGAGTGTCCGGGTGGGTTGCACCATCTGTTTCGACGCCTGTTTCCCGCAAAATCCGAGACCCTCGCGCATCTATGAAGACAAGTCTTCCGGCACGGCCAGCCCCTCGGCTTCGGCGAGTTCACGCTGGTTGGCGTCGAAGGTCCAAAAGGTGGCCGCCCCCAACTGTAGGGCGGTGGCGACGTGCAGGATGTCGGCGAAGGGGTGACCGCCGCTTTCGGTGTGCTTGGCACTCAACATCTCGGCCAGGGAAAGGACGCCCGCCCAATCCACCGGCACCACTGCCAGAACCCCGGCGGACAGGTCCGACTGGAGGTCGCGCAGCATCGCCTGCCCTTCCCTCGCACCGAAGCCCAACTGAGGATTGTGCCGATGCAAGCGGACCTGCAAGCGCACGGACTGGCGAAATTCGAATAACACCAAGGGTGATACCGGCAGTTCTCCTGAAATCGATCTGCGAAAGCCAAGTGCCACCGGTGTTTGCTGCTGCTTTCTATACAACGCGCAGAGAAAAGAAGTCTCGGGAAAAGGCTTTGTCATCCTTCCTCCCCCTCCAACTCCATTTCGCGCATCCGTCGAACTTCCTCCGCACTGAAGACGCGGTCGCCCCAGATGGCGTTTAATCGCGCCTCGAAGTCCGGGAGTCGCACCCGCCGCCCGGAAGTTTCTTCGGTGCTGGGACCGAGCACCGCAACAGGCTTGCCCCGACGGCGAATTTCCACCCGCTCCCCCGCCGCCAACCAAGTCTCCAATTTGGCGAAATTATTGCGCAAGTCCCGAACTGTTGCTGTTTTCATGGTGGACATTAAAAGTCCACGTAATGAATTTTGTCAAACGCCAATTTTCGGACGGCGGAGCAGTTGGAGTCCGAAGCGAAGGGGTCGTTCCCATTTCGCGCAATGGAAGGACCGTGGCGTTTCTCGTGTCGCGGGACAAACTCGCGGCTCTCATGGAAACCATGGAGTTACAGAAAGACGCCGGGTTGATGGAATTGATCCGCAAAGACAAGGCGGGCAAGGTCCGTTTTACTGCCGTTCCGGATGAAATGTAAAGTCGCGTGGACCGCGCAGGTGGAAGCTTACCTGAAGGGATAAGCCCCGGGCCCAAGGCGCGACCTGTTGCGCGCGATCAAGGAACTCGCGGACTGGGACGGACGCGAGGATTCTCCCAAGATCCGCCATCTGGAAGATGAGTTGGCCGGTTATTCCCGCCTGCGGGTGGGCGGACATCGGGTGGTTTTCCGCGAAACCGCGATTGAAAACGAACGGATTATCCTGTGCCTGTTCGCCGGACCCAGGAACAGCGTCTATGAGTTGTTCGCGGAAATCTTTCTCGACGAAATCTCTTCGATCTTTTCCTCTCCGAGAATCGAATCATGGCTCCGCCCGTGTGCCTACCCCTCCTCCCTCCGCGCCTCGTTCGACGCGGGTTAGCAGTTGACATTGAATGATTCCTGTTTGGACGCTTGAGCCTGTGGGCAAGAAAAAGAGCATCAGACACCAGCCCGCTCGCAAACGCGGCGACACCGAACTCCTCCAAGAGGCCGAGCGTGCGTTCGCACGCGGCAAGTGGAAGGACGCCCTGGCCGCCTACAAAGAACTGAACAAACGCCAACCCGGGCAGCACGACGATGCGCTCGCCAAAGTGCAGGTGCGGCGTTATCAGGCTTTTCTGGAACGCGGCATGTTTGAATCGGCCGAACAGTTGCTCGATGTCATGCGGGGGCAATTGCCCCCCGATCAACTCACCGACCTTGAATGGCGGCGCGCCATTTCCCTGCGGGACGCAGACGCAATTGCCGCAATCGTTTGGAAACGACTGGAGCACCAGCGGGCCGCGGGGCAGGCCCTGGATCCGACCCAGTTGGAATCCCTGATTTTCTCCGAAAGCCCTCCCCCACCCGCGCTATCCACTCATCCCGAAGTCGAGACACTGCTGGCGGTGCGCATGGGCTTGCGTGCGATTTGCGAGGGAAAGCCCGCGCCCCTGGCCACGGCGATGGCCGCCATCAACCGCCAATCCCCGTTGGCGCACTGGAAACTTCTCCTGCGCGCCCTCGACGCCTGGTATTCCGGGCAAGACGAGACGGTCGGCAAGTGCCTCGAAAAGCTGCCCCCGCTTACGGGGCCGGGCGGACGACTGGCCGAAGGCCTGCGCTTGCTGGTTCAAGAAAACACGCCCCATTCCGCCGCAACGCTGGCCGCCGCCCTGGCCCTGCACGGTATCGCAAATCCCGATGTCGCAACGGATCTGGCACAAACCGACTCGCTTTGCGCCGCGGGCGACTATGCCCGGGCCTTTGACCATGCCGCCTCCAAATTTACCTTTGTCGAAAAGGATCAAAACACCATCGATCATAATGTGCTCGATTATTTCGTTAGCATCTTCCAAACGGGAAATTCCGGGCTGCGGGAGCACATTCATGCACAATTAAAGCCGGCGAAAGAGCGTCAACCCGCATGGTTCCCCTTCCTGCGGGCTCAATTCGCGGCGTGGGAACTGCCCTGTGACTGCGTCGATTGCATCGCCGAATACGGGCGCAAATACCTAAATCTGATCGCCGACCGGGGTGCTTCCCGACAAGTGCGAGCCCGCGCCCACTTCCACTTGGCCAACGAATTTGTGACCCAAATCAAGGATTGTCTCCTCTCACCGCGTCTGCGCTTCTTCCTCGACGATGCCATCGATCTGCTGGAGACGGCTCTGGAACTCGATCCGGATTTCGCGCGGGCGGGACTCCTTCTGGTCGAAGCCCACGGATTGGCGGCCAACGAGTCCGCCGCCAACAAACGACTCGACCAACTGGCCGCCAAACACACCGACAACGCCGCCATCCTGCGGATGGCGGGCAAGCGGTGCTTGCAACGAGGCACCCTTGTGCGCGGGCTCAAACAGCTGGAGCAGGCGCTCGCCATCGATCCCCACCTACCCTCGCTCAAACAAGATTACATTCAAGGGCTTTTGAAAAAAGCGCGGGCCGATTACAGGAAGGGCGACTGTGATAAAGGCCTCGCCTGCTTCGCGAAAATGCGGCCCTACCTGCATCAAAATCACCGGGAGATCGACTACTGGCTCGATCTCGACTTGATGCGCCTGCGCCAGTTGGAGATGGAAGTCTCTTATCGTGGCGAGACTGGCGTAATTCAGCAAATACGAGCAGCGAACGAGAGCGATTGGCGCGATCGACCACAGATGAGAGAAGCCCTCCAGTATCTGTTCATCGAATTGCTGGGCTCCCGGCAAAGGCAAGTAAACACCGAGGAACAGAAAATTGCCTTCTTCGCGCAAAAAACGCTGCCGGCCGCGCTGCCGCCCGAGCAACTGCTTCAATTGTTCAAAATCCTCGAAGAAGCCCGCGCATCCGCCAAGGATACGCCGCAATGGAGCGCCCATCTGCGCCAGCTACTCGATGCCTACCGCACGCACTATCAGCCCGAGCGCCTCGAAGGCATGCTGGGCGTCCTTTGGGAGGCGATGCCCAGACACATCGACCCGGAGGCGATGCTGGAAACCTGCAAGCTGTGGTCCAAGGCCGACCGCCACCATCCCCAGCTGAAAATACTCGCCCTGGCGGCCAAACTGTTTCTCGACGAAAGCGCCGCGGCCGACCACCTCGCGGCGTTGAAACAGGCGCTCGAAACCGCCCGCCAGCGCAACGACTCCGTCGCACTGGAAAAAGGGGAACTACTGCGCAAGGAAATCATGCAGGTGCTCGATGAACGGGAGATGGATTCCCGACGCTATTCCTTTGCCGACGATGACGACGACGAATGGGACGACTTGGACGACGGCTCAGAGGATGAGGATCAGTTTGAGTTCGACGATTTTCCCGAAAACAGCGAAGACGACGGCGGCTCCCCATCATTTGAACAGATGGATCGCATTTACGCGACCTGGAAAGCCTCCAGCGGGCCACTTCGTTCGGAAATAGAAAGGGCGTTACGCAAAGCCCTCGGCGAGCAATTGGGCAAAAGAACCATCCGCGCCTTCCGGAAGATGCAATCCAAAGAACGCGCTTAGGCGCGGAGAACCGAACCCACCGCAACCCGGCAACCACCGCATGAACCCTTACCTTGAACTAAACCTCTCTCCCGGCGCGACAGACGCCGAAATCCGCGCTGCCTACCTGCGGCTCGCCAAACGCCACACACCGACCCGGGCCCCGGAGAATTTCGCCCGCATCGCCAAGGCCTACGCACTCATTGACACGCCCGAAAAACGGCTCGAAGTGGAAACCCTCGGTCCTCCCGCCGGGGTCGCCGGCGACAGTCTCGTGCGGCAAAACCTCGGACATCTGCGCTTGCACCGCCCGCGCCCGACCTGGGCCGGCCTCCGCCGCCACTTCGGCACGATCACTCCGGAAACCTGAGCTGGAAATGGATCCGCAGCCCCCAGACCCGGCGACAGAGTCGCCGCCATCAGAGCCGGACTCCCGTCCACCCTGGAAAGAGGAACTCCTGCGCACCCTCCACGACATGGTCGAAGCTCTGCCCGATGAGGCACCCCCGGAGCCGCCCACCCCTGAAGACGGCATGCCCCCTCCCGGGTTACAACTGCCCACGCTCGAAGAATTTTACAAGGCCCTCATCGCGCTCGAAGCCAACACCCGCAAAAACGTGCAGAAGACCAATGCCGCGCTCGAAACCGTGGCCAGGAACCTGCGCGCACTCCAGCGGCAAATGTCGCAAATCGAAGAACGTGGCGGCGACCCCGCCCCCTCCGCGGATCCCACACTCTGGCTCTCGCTCGACGCACAGTTGCGCCGCATGCTCGAACGCCTTGCGAATCCACCGCCCCCCGCGCCCCTTGGACTCGGCCGGAAATGGCAGAGCGCCTGGCTCGAAGTCGCCAACGGGGCCCAAATTATCCAGCACTCGCTCGCCAAAGTCCTCGACGAACAAGGCGTGACCATCCAAATTCCCCCACTGGGAGCCTCCTTCGACCCCGCCCGCATGGAAGCGGTCAAAGTCTCCCCCCGCCCCGAAGCGGTTCCCTCCGCGCCCGCCACCGACCAAGCCGACCAGGCCGAAGTCATCGAAGTCATCGAACCCGCCTATTATCAGGGCGGGCAACTCATCCGCGCCGCCCGCGTCCACGTCCGGCGGTGAAACAACAGATCAACACCCACTATGCCAGAACTCATCATCGGAATCGACCTCGGCACCACCAACTCGGCGGTCGCCCACATCCACGAAGGCCGGCCCGTCATCATCCCCGTCGATGGCGAGCCCACCATGCCCTCCTGCGTCGGCCTCAGCCCCGACGGCACCCTCTTGACCGGTCGCGAAGCCCGCAACCAATACACGGTTTATCCGGAGCGCACCATTCTCTCGGTGAAACGCCAAATGGGCGGCACCGCCCCTCTTTCCATCGGCGGGCAAGACTTCCGTCCGGAAGAAATCTCCGCCCTCATCCTCAAAAAACTCAAAGCCGCCGCCGAAGCCCACCTGCACCAAGCCGTCTCCAAGGCCGTCATCACCGTGCCCGCCTACTTCGAGGAAGCCCAGCGCAAAGCCACCCGCAACGCCGGGGAGATCGCCGGACTTGAAGTGGTCAACATTCTCAACGAGCCCACCGCCGCCGCCCTCGCCTACGGCAGCCTCAGTGAAAACGAGGGCACCACCCTCGTTTACGACCTCGGCGGCGGCACCTTCGACGCCTCCCTCGTGTGCAACGAGCAAGGCGTGATCGAAGTCAAATCCAGCCACGGCGACACCCAGCTCGGAGGCGACGACTTCGACCGCGTCCTCGTGCGCGAGGCCTGCGAAGGATTCGCCGCCGAACACGAACTCGACCTCTCCGACGACCCCATCGCCATGAGCCGCCTGAAGATCGGCATGGAAGCGGCCAAAATACGCCTCTCCACCGAGCCATTCACCCGGGTGGAAGAAGCCTTCCTCCACGACGGCAAAAGCCTTCGCGCCGAATTCGCCCGCTCCCGATACGAAGATGAAATCCGCCCCCTGCTGGAAAAGACCGTCGGGTGCTGCGCCCAATGCCTCAACGACGCCAACCTCCGCGCCTCTCAACTCGACCGCATCCTCCTCGTCGGCGGCTCTTCGCGCACCCCGCTCGTCTTCGAGTTGCTGAAGCGGCACTTCCAGGTCGAGGCCAGCCACGAGTTCGACCCCGACCTCGTCGTCGCTTACGGCGCCGCCTTGCAAGCGGCCAGCATCGCCGGCATCGAGACCACCCGCATCCTGCTCGACATCACCCCCCACAACCTCGGCATCGCTGTCAATGACTCCTACAACCATCAGGTCTTCTCTCCGCTCATCACGCGCAACACTCCGCTGCCCGCCAGCCACTCCAAGGTCTATTTCACCTCTTGCGACGAGCAGGAAGCCTGCGAACTCAAAATCTACCAAGGTGCCCACGAGACCCTCGAACAGAACGAGCGCATCGGGGATTTCACCGTCACCGGTCTGGGAAAATTCCCGGCCAACAACGAAATTATCGTCCACTTCCAGCTCAACCTGAACGGCATGCTCGAAGTGACCGCCACCGAGAAACGCACCGGGCTGAAGAAAACCGTCGAATTCGACACCGACGGCGGCGATGCCGAACTCGACCTCGCCGCCACCAGCGGGCGCCTGCGAACCCTCGCCGGCGACGAACCCGCCCCAACCACCGCAGAGGCGCCCACGCCGACGGAGGCTCTGAAGCAACGCGCCCAAAAGCTACTGGCGCAAGACGGGCTCGCCACCGACGACCGGGACGAGATCAACGCATGTCTCGGAAACATCGAAGCCGCCCTTGAGAACGGCGACAACGACGCCCTCGAAGCCTCCACATCCGCATTGGAAGACATACTCTTCTTCCTCGATTCCTAGCCGCTGCAAGCCCCGTAAAATGCCATCCGCGATAACCCTCCGTTGCCCCGCTTGCGGCAAGGTGAACCACCCTTTGCCCAATCCCTCCCCCGGCCCAGGCACAAGCCCGTGCACCCGCTGCCAAGCCGACCTGTGGCCACTCCTGCACATACGCCAGGCGGGACTGCACCTGCAAAGCCGGCTTCTGCGACAACTCGGCGCAGGCCGGCGCGAGCAGGCACGCGACACGCTCCGAGAGTGGCAGGCACTCACCCCGGAAGCCGCCCAATCCGCCAGGCGGCTCCGCCCTCTCCTGCCGGAATTTCGAAGGTGACCTCCCGATAGCGGCGGGCAAGCGCACTTCTCAGCCAAGCGTCGGCAAAATGCTGCTTGATCTGGATTGACATTCTCACCTCACGGATTGATGACCGCGAAGTTTACCTCAACCTGCAATCGACAAGCGATTTCTCCCGGAGGGGGGAGGCGGCATGCTGTCCCTGGCGTTCGGCGGCGTCGCGCGAGCGCGAGCCCTACGTAGGGCCGCCGCTCGTCGGCGCGCCGCGACAGCGTAGGGCCGCCGCTCGTCGGCGCGCCGCGACAGCGTAGGGCCGCCGCTTGCGGCGCGCCGCGACCCGGCCCTGGATTACGGAAACGTCGGACACCGCTCACACCTTCTCGTCAACGAGACAGTCAATGGAGCGACGCTGTGTCATACAGAAGGGTCGTGGGGAAAATGAGCAAAAAGCAGTCGCTCCTTTGCTATTTTGTCGATTGCAATTGACAAAATAACCTTTTTTTGTCGATTTGATTTTTAATTATTGTAAATCACACCCTTGTGGAAACCAGAATCAACCAAATCGAGTCCCATGTTGAACGATCTATTCGACCTTCAAAGATGGCATTGAAACCGGTTTCGCCCGCCGAATCCCTCTCTACCTGGCCGGGTTTCTGTATTGATGTGATCACAGATACGGTTCAGTTCTTCAACTGCGTAAAGAGGCAGGGAGATTAGGCTGAAGGCCACTTTATCGGTCTCGTTTTGGGTGCCGCCAATCCGTATCGATGGCTCCAGTTCCTGTCGGCCGGGCTGGTTCATATCAAAACGGAAAGCTATTTTGCCACCCTTTTGCAGGAGATATTGATGCAAGGACTTCAGGGTGCCGCTTTTTCCCGCCTTGACCTCGACGGGATAAATCCCTCCGTTCCGGGCAATCACATAAAAGAGCAGTTTAAAACTTTTCTCATCGGACTCGGCGCTCAGGGGGACGCCGTTGCAATGACTGCGCACAACCGGAAAACTAACCCGCGCTTTGGTCAGCAGATCGATGAGATGCTTGACCTCGTTCGTCCGGGCATCTGCATCGTAGTGGCTGTATTTCGTCTTTTGAGTCAACCGGTGTGGAATCTGCGAAAAGATTTTCTGGAGCCTGACCAAATCCCTGCAAAAACATACCCTACTTTTAACATGTTTCATGTCATTATCAAGGTTAATTTTGTTCCCTTTTGCGCAATCGGTCTAGCTGAACACTAGGGATTTCAGTGAAGTGACGTATTGCTCCGCGTCGGGAAAGAGATCGTCCGCATGGAGGACAAACCTTGGACGAAAGACCCGAATCAGCGATTCGGCTTTCCTAAGTGGCACGCGGCGAGGGAGTCGAACCCCCAACCTCCTGATCCGTAGTCAGGTGCTCTATCCAATTGAGCTAGCCACGCACGAAGGAAAGGAAAGAGCAAAACTCCTCCCGATGCCGCTGTCAAGCCTTTCGGAAGATATAACGCAACATCGGATAGGGGGAGGAATGAGGAATTGAACCTCACCCCTCCCTCCGAACCGGATCGCAATCTCGCGCTCCAGATTCTTCCGGAAACTTCCGATGTTGCGCTCCACCCCGGCTCTTGGCGACGCAGTTACTTTGAGTTCTCGGCCAGAGCATGATTTGGCCGGACAGGTCTCCCACCTGTCAGGCGTGTGCGGCTCGATGGCGCACGTGTGTAGCCTTCAGGCTGTCCCCCGCACCCTGGTCGGAAACCGACCGGTCACGGCCGAATCTTCGGGAAAACGTTCAGCCCCTCCCAATCCCCGCCTTCCATCGGATGGGGCCGGATGGGCCGTTTTCGGCGGGATTGCTGCGGCTGAAGCACTTCGGAAATGAAACTCCGCGAACCGATGACCAGGCTGCCGGTCAGGTAGCGACATCGGCTCCGGAGGACCGCGGGCGGCGAAAGCTCGCCGCCCTCTTCGTCAATCACCCGTGCCGCCGCCGCCGGATCGATGCCCGCTTTTCCTTCCTTCGGAGCGG
>CAZDRT010000021.1:0-25099 GCA_964507815.1 uncultured Puniceicoccaceae bacterium | reverse complement strand
ATCAGAGGGCAAGCCCACCGACCACGAATATCCCGGATGCAACGACAAGTGTGGGGAGGGCGGCTGTCCCCAGCCGCCGCATTGCGGGCAAGAGAATGGAAAGCCACGGAATAAAATCGGCGGAGCGGTACCGCTTGGCCGTGCGGTGGCGGCGACGGCAGTGCGGAACCCCGGGTCCATCCCGGGCAAGGCTAAAGCCATGCCCCACGGGGAATCCCGTGGCAGTGTTCCGTACACTGGACTCCAGTGCGGAACCCCGCGTCCATCCCGGGCAAGGCTAAAGCCATGCCCCACGGGGAATCCCGTGGCAGTGTTCCGTACACCAAAGCTAGGATACCTTTCCGGGAGGTTTCTCGATTTCCGCATAATCCATTACAAACCAAAAGTGTAAGATTTATTATCCATCGGCGGTGAAACACAGGGGTGTGACCGCAAGTGCGTCGGGTGTAACCACAAGTGCGTGGAGTTTTGGAACGAACCGATCCCATTAACTGCGACCGTTCCAGACGACGGTCAGGGGAGTCGCCGGCACTGTCTCCAGATTGGTGCGGGTGGCGATGATCAAACTGATGCTCCCATCCGGGTTCTCCCATGCCAAGCTGCTCAAATGGGCCTTCCGGCGGGGACTGTCGATACGAACCGCGCCGATGGCGGTGTAGCGGGTGAGCATGCGGTAGTTGTAGTAATTCTTCGACCAATGCCATTGATCCGGATTTTGATGGTCAGGAATCAGCAATTCTTGCCAGCTTGGAGGAAATGATTTGCGGCAGGAGAAAAAAGAGGTTTGATCTTCCGTTTTTCATGCCGACGCCACAGCAAACCGCAACCGCCCCCGAAGACTCCCGCAGTCTGGCGCGGGTTTGCCGGCGGCCTTCGACCTGGGCCATCTTCCTCATGAACTTCGGGGTGACGGGCGGACTCTACGCTTTCATGGGGCTGTGGGGCATGAGGCTGCTCCGCGAGGGCCACGGGATGGGCAACGCGGCGGCGAGCGGCTTCATCACCGTCATGCTGCTGGCCTTTGCCCTGGGCTGCGTCTTTTTCGGCTGGCTCTCGGACCGGCTGCTCTTGCGCAAGACGGTTTTCGCATGGGGCAATGCGGGCTACCTGCTGCTCTGGTTCGTCTTCTGGGCGTTCATGCCGGGTTCGCCGCTGGCGCTTTACCCGCTCATGGCGGGGCTGGGCTTTCTGGCCGGAGCTTCCACCCTCGGTTTCGCGGCCTCCAAGGAATCGAACGACCCGCACTATCCGGGCATGGCGGTCGCCCTGGTGAACATGGGCACTTTCGTGGGGGTCTCCCTCATGCAACCGCTCTACGGGTGGTTGCTCGACCGGTTGTGGCAGGGGGATACCGAGGCGGGCGTGCGGGTCTATGACCTCGGCGGCCACCAGGCGGCCGTCGGCCTGATGGTCGCCTTCGCCCTCGTCGCCTTCGTCGCCTCGCTCTTCCCGCCCGAAACGCGTTGCCGAAACGTGGCGTGATTACCAGAGCCGATAGGCGTAGTAGGACTCGTAGTCGTCGCGCACGTAGAGAACGCCGTCGATGAGTGCCGGATAGTTTTCGGTGTCGCCGGTAATTTTGACGGTCTGCAGAATCTCCGGCTCCTCGCCGTTCAGATCCATCAGGGTGAGGGAGCCTTCTCCCGTGTAGATCAGCATCCGTCCGGCCGCCTCATCCAGCACGGGAAAGGCGAACGCACTCGAGGCGAAGGGGAGGTGCTCGGAATTCCGGTAGGTGATCTCGAGGTCGTCCTCCGATGCGACGACCATTTCGTAGTAGAAGAAATAGAGTTTCCCCTGGTAGGCGACGGGGGTCACCAGCTCGGAGTAAATGTCCCAGCTTTCGGCGGCGAGGTCAGCGATCTCGCCCCCGGAGGTGTCGAAGAGCCGCGCACCGTTATCCTGATCGACCAGGAGGAGTTGCCCTTTTCCGGTCAATACGGGCTTGGGGCAGATGTAGCCGGAGGAGGCATACACGTCGAGCTTCCAGAGTTCCTCTCCCGTCTGGGGATCGACCGAGCGCAGGGCGTCTTCGTCGTAGAAGAGGATTTGCGGCTTGCCGTCGATCTCGCCGACGAAATGGGCGGCGTAGTTCGCCATCGCGCTTTCGGCCGTCCAAACGGTCTCACCGGTGGCTGGATCGAGGCAGACCAGCCCGCCGTCTCTGCCGCCGGGGTTGAAGAGGATGCCCTTCTCCACGATCCGCGGCGTGGAGCAGTAGCCCCAGACCGGCACTTTGGCGTCGAAACTCTTGGCGGTATCGACTTCCCAGATCACCGAGCCGTCTTTGCGGTCGAGTGCGCGCACGATTCCCCAGGCGTTGTAAACGATGACCTTGTCCTCGTAGAGCACTGGCATGGCGCGCGGGCTCGCACCGAAGTCCATGGGCTTGCCGTTTTCGATTTCGTGGATCCAGAGTTCCTCGCCCGTCTGCGGGTCGAAGGCCTGGAAGTAGTCCGTGGAGTTGTCGTGATCGGGAATGATGACGATGGATGCGTCGGCCGAGACGGGGGCGTAGGTCTTGTCCCGGATGCTCCCCGTCCAAAGCAGTTCCGGCTCGTCGAGCAGTTTTTCCGGCAGGCCCTTGTAGCGGAAGTCTCCGGTGGGGCCGCCGAAACGGCCCCAGCTGTCTTGGCGGCTTTCGGTGCCCTGGCTGCTGTCGGGGGTGGCCGGAGCTTCTTCGGCGCAAGCGCTGACGCAGGCGGTTCCGAAGGCCGCGAGCACGAAGAGGAGGCGGGTGGGGGGCGTTGGTTTTTCATAATAAAAGAAGATTCACCGGGCTTGAGTGATGGGGGTTACTTGATCGACCAGTTGGGTTGCATAGGTGTCGATGGAAAAGCATTCCCGGGCGCGGACGCGGGCTTTTGCGGCGTATGCGCGGAATTTTTCCGGGTCGGCGAGGGCTTCGGCCAGGGCGTCGGCCAGGCCTTCGGCGTTGTGCGGCGAATAGATGCGCCCGCTGACTCCGTCTTCGACGATTTCGGGGAAGGCGGCGTGGTGGGGCAGCACGCAGGGGAGCCCGGCGGCCATGGCCTCGACGACGTAGAGCCCGAAGGCTTCGCTGTAGCGGGCCGGCACGCTGAAGAGGCTGAGTTCCGCCAGACCGGCGAGTTTTTCCTCCAGGGTCACGTTGGGGCGGAAGCGGGCGTGCTCCGCCAGCCCGGCGGCGGCGAGCTTGTCCTGCTGCTCCTTGACGAAGGCCCGGTCGCTTCCTTTGACCACGCCCATGGCGAGCAGCTCCGGCGGCTGGTCGCCGCGCTGCCGGCAGAGCCGGATGTAGGCATCGACCAGCAGGTCGAGTCCTTTCTCCGGGCACATGCGGGCGAGGTAGCCAATGCGGGCGGGCGCGACGGGCGCGGCGCCGCGGTCGATTTGCAGAAAATCGTCGAGTTCCAGCGCATTGGGCAGGACGGTGAACGCGTCCTCTGCGATCGCGAGCCGTTCGGCCATCCGCCGACGGAAATAGCGGCTGGGTGCGATCAGCCGGTCGGCGGTCGCGCAGGCCGCCGCCATTTCCCGCCAGCAACGGCGCGGGTAATCGCCTGCGAGGGCGTCGAGAAATTCGTCCTCGCCTTGAAAGAAGCAGACCAGGCGCGCGAGCGGGAAGGCCCGCTTGAGTTCGCGGAGCATCCCCGCCTGGAGGGAGGTGGCGAGGCAAATCACGTCCGGCGGCGGTCGTTCCCGGAGCCAGGCGATCATTCGCTCCAACTCCTTCCCCTGCCTGCCCCGCTCCCCCTCGAGCATCGACAGGGTCATGGCCCCGAGCTTGCTTGGCTTGGTCATCTCCCCCATCCGGGCGGCGAGGGCGAGAGCCGGGGAGCTGTCGAACACTTTGTCGAAGCGGCGGGAGGACTTGCGGAAGAACGGCAGGTGCTGCTGCAAATACACGTTGATCCCGCCGAAGAACACTTCGCGCCCGGAATCCTCTCCGTCCTCCCCCTTCGCGTGTTCACGGACGAGGGGCAGGTAAACGGGCAGCCAATCGACCTCATGCCCCTGCGCGCGCAGCGCCTTGGACAGGACTTCGTCCCGCAGGCACACGCCGCAGTAAAAGGTTCCGGTTCCGGGGGTGATCAGGGTGATTTTCACGGGTCTGGCGCTGGGCTTTTTGAATTAACGAGTTCGAGACCTAAGCGGAATTTTCGGGAAACGCAAGGTAATTTCAATCAATGCAAAACTTTCTCCTGGAAATAGTCGGCGACGGCGCTTCGGAAGTCGGGGTTGACGGTGACGGTCGGGCGGCCGTTTTCCGGGGTGATCTCGTCGCGGAAGGCGTAGAGGGTGGTCGGGCAGGCGTCGGGCGGGACGGGGGCGTGGTAGCGGCTGAGCACCCCGGCTTCGGCGAGAAGATTGGCCTCGAGGACTTCGGGCGAGGGGCAGCAGCCGAAGGGGTTGCGCGGATCGGATCCGGTGATGACGAGCTGGCGGTCCCCGCGCTCGATCAGCCCGAGGAGTCGGTCGCGGAAGCCCGGGCCGACGTCGGCGAGGGCTTCCATGCGCAGGGGGCGGGCCGCCTCGCAGGCTTCGGCCAGGGGCAGGTCGTCGAGCAGGCAGGTCGCCCCCTCGCGGTCGTAGCGGGCGGAGAAAAACTCCGGCTCGGTGATGAGGGCGCGGGGCGCGGGCGGCAGGCAGCCCTCGCGCAGCAGCGCCTCGGCCGATTCCGCGGGAACGGGAGTGGTCTGCCCGCGGCGCAGGATGGTCCCGTCCGCCAGGACGAGGGCGCGGAAGGGGCCGCCGTAGAAGAGGGGGCTGCGGGCGGGGGCGTCGGCGTCCGCGGCGCCGCCGCCGCAGCAGCAGGGGGAGGCGGGTTCCTTGGCCGCGGCGATGTCCCGGCGCAGCTGGGCGGCGTCGGCTTCGAGGGTGTTGCAGTCGAAGGAGACCGGGTCGGTTTGCCGCCGGGCGAAGAGTTCGGGATCGGGGTCGGAGACTTCGATCAGGCCGTTGTAAGGCTCGTCTGAATACAGCGAGGCGGTCTTCTCGCACACGCGGATGGATTTCCGGATCAGGTGGTTGTCGTCGTCGAGGGCGGCGAGCGCGGCGCCCCGGTAGGAAGCGGTGCGGCCGGTTTCGAGACAGGGGCCCTGCTTACCCTTGCGGGCGGTGATGTCCACATCCTCGGCCGCGGGCGATTCCGCCTCGACCAGCATCCCGTGGAAACCGGTGCGCTCGAGGGCGAGGAGCGTGCGGGTCAGCTCGCCGACCCGGCAGGAGAGCAGCAGCACCCCGCCGCGTGGCATCGCGCGAAAGGTCTGCCGGATGGCGTCGGCGTCGGGATAGTCGAGGTAGTTTGGCTGGGTGTTCATAAATACGATCTCACGTGTAGATCCGCAGGACGCGGGCGAGGGCTTCCCCCAGATCGGCGACGGCGCGCGCGGTGGTGTTCCGGCCCATGCTGATACGCAGGGTGCCGAGGGCGGCCTGCTCCGAGCGGCCGAGCGCGAGGATGACGCGGCTGGGGATGACCAGATCGGCGTGGCAGGCGCTGCCGGTGGAGACGGCGAAATCCTCCATGCCCAGGGCGATGGCGACATCGTGCGCGGGAACGCCGGGGAAGGAGACCGAGAGTATCCCGGGCAGGCCGTGCTCGCAGTCGGAGTTGACGAGCAGCTGCGGCCAGGCGGAGCGCAGGCGCTCGGCGAGTGCGGCGGTCAGCGTGCGCAGGCGGCGGGCCTCGGACGCGTGTTGCGCGCAGGCGGCTTCGAGCGCGGTGGCCGCCGCGAGGGCGGCGGGCACGTTCTCGGTGCCCGCGCGGAGCTTCCATTCCTGATTGCCCCCGCGCAGCAGCGGCTGGATCGGCGCCCCGCGCAGGAACACCCCGCCCAGCCCGTGCGGCCCCCCGAACTTATGGGCGGAAAAGGTGTAGTAGTCGCAGGGGATGTCCGCCAGATCGACCGGCAGCCTGCCGAGCGCCTGGGTGCCGTCGATGTGGACGGGAATGTCCCGCAGCCCTCCCCGCACGGCGATGTCCCGCACGTCGTGGATCAGTCCCGTTTCGTTGCAGGCGTGCCCGAGCGAGCAGAGCGCGGGAGCGGAGGCGAATCTCCCGGCGACCGATTCCGCCCGGAGCACGCCGCCCGGGGGGAGGGGGGGATGGTCTCGCAGTTTTCGGGAAAATCCGCGACGGCGAACCAGAGCGAGGGGTGGGCGTCCGCGGCGATGAGGATGCGGGCTTCGGGTTGACCCGCGAGGACGCCGCGCAGGATCAGGTTGTTGGCCTCGGTGGCGCCGGAGGTCAGGATCAGCCGCCCGTCGTCGAAGCCCGCGCAGGCGCAGAGGCGTTCCTTTGCCTCGTCGAGCGCGCGGCGGGCGGCGGTGCCGCCCGGGTGGACGGAACTCGGGTTGCCGGGGAAGTCGCGGGCGGCCCGGGCGTAGGCTTCGATTGCGGCCGGGTGCATGGGCGCGGCCGCCGCGTAGTCGAAGTAGCGCTCGGCGGAGCGTGCGGCGTCGCTTCCCCCGGGCGGCGGGGTGGTGGTGTGGATGGCGTTGGCCTCAGGCATAACGGCGGGCGCGGCGAAGCGCGTCGAGGGTGAAGACATAGGGATAGAGCGCCTCGTCATACCAAAGCGAGGCGAAATAGAGTCCGATGGGCGCGGCGGGCGGCGTTGCCTCCGCTTCGATCCGCTTCGCCAGCCAGGCCGCCCCGCGCAAGGCGGCCGCGCGGGAGCTTTCCTGCGCGAGGAGGGCGCTGGTGGCCAGCGCGGTTTCCTCAAGGCTGGCGGGCACGCCGGCGTCCCCGCCCCAGGAGCCGTCCGCCGCCTGGGCACCGAGGAGGTATGCGCGCCCGCGCTCCAGCGCCCGCGCGAAGTCGCCGGAGTGCTCATTCGTGAAAGCGCGCAGAACCTGGGCGGTGCCGAAGACGGGGTTTTCCTGGTCGGGCGCGTGTTGGTTGCCGAACCAGAGCGGAATCCACGCGCCGTTGCCGCGCTGGGAGCGGAGGAGGAAGCGCCGGGCGCGGACGCGGGCGCGGGCGAGCCGCCGCCGCAGGGCGGGCGGGACGTGGGGCGCCCAGCGCGCCCAGGCCTGGCAGGCGTGGGCGGTGATGTCGGGGCAGGAGGCGTCGAAGGGCAGCTTGCCCCAGCCGCGGCAAAAGGTGGGCACGCCACTTCACCGGCTCCTACGACGAACTGCTCTTCATCGTCGATGACGACGCGGGCACCGGCGGCGACGCCTACTTCAAGGACGTCAAGATCTTCGAAAACTGACGCCTCCGTGCCCCCGCCGCGTTCGGGCAACCCAATTGACGCTTTGTCTTCTCAGGCGGGAATTTCGTGTGGGAACGGCGGAAAAACCAGTTGCACCTTTCCCGGGTCGCCCCGATATTGCCGGGGCAGTAGCTCGACCGCCCGCCCGGCGGCGAACGGGCTGAGGTTCGAGTTTCACTGTTCACTCCAATCGAGCTGCGCAGAGGCCCATCCGTCGTGGCCCTCGGTCGGGCGCCGGATCGCTTTCCACGTCTTGTCACCGTCGAGACTCAACCCGCCCACGGGTTGGTGTCCGGCTCCGACGATGGTGAAAAACGCCATGCGCTCCGGGTTTTCCACATCGAAAGTGCAACGTCGCGTAAATATCCGTCAAACGGGTTGGACGGCACGCTGGATACGGAGTTTCCCTGCACCAAGGGAGATCTCTACCTGCTGATCAAACCAGACGTGTTTCCGTTCTTTGCGGATCGCGCCAAGGCCGCGGCGGAATATCTCCGGCAGATTCGCGATTCCCAGCCCCAACCCGGCACTGACGCTGTCCGGTTGCCGGGGGATCGGTCACAAGCGACCCGCACGGACCGCCTGGAGAACGGAATTCCCCTTGCACGTTCCGTCTGGGAAACGGTGCGGAACATCCACCGGGAATTGACCGGATCCTGAGGCTCAGTCGATTGGGGTTAACCGTCCGGACCATATCCGGCGATCCAGGTATCGAGCCCGGAACCTATTTCGTGACCAGTGCGGACCACGCGATCTCCGGCGATCTGGATTTCCAGCGAACTTTCATTGAGCCCGGGAAGCGTCTTCACCACCTGACGCGAGGTGGCATCGATGACTTTGTTGAAGGCGTAGCAGTAGTCGCCCTCGATCGTGAAGTTGAGCCAGGAAAAGTCCATCACCGGTTCGTCGATCCGGTCGAACAACGGCACCGCTTCCACGTACCGGGGCGGCAAACTCGCGACATCCCAGATGTGGCACATCCCCCAGCGGTCATCGGTCATCCACACCTCCGTGCTGTCGGGTCGCGCCGCGATGCCATGGTTGGCCTTGCTGTGCAACTGGTTCCCCTCGGCCTGCGGCGTCTGCCGCCGTTTCTCGAATACTGTGCCCGGCTGTTCCAGCGGGATGTCCCAACGCCCCAGGTATTCACCGCTCGCAACATCAATGATCCCCAACCCAAAATCTTTCACCGGCTCCGCATACACATACTTTTCGTCCGGCGAGACGGAGAAATGCTGGATGCTCCGGTCTTCGTGCGCGGTTTCGGTGCCGAGCCGTTCGCCTTCCGAAAGCGACTTCCCGGAATCCTCGCTCTTTTTCAGCCGACGCACCGGCCCCAGGCGGCGGGTCACCTCCAGGCTTTCCGGATCGATCACGTAAATGTGCCCGTCGTTCCATTTCGACGCATAAATGTTGCGCGGCATGATCTGCACATTGTGCGGCGAACCGCCGCGCGAGGTCTCGTCTTCCCCCGTCGGATCCACCAGCGCGATATTTCGAACCCATTCCCCGGTATCGGCATCCAGCAATCGCACCACCGGTTCCTCCAGACTGCCGGTTTTTGCCGAGTCCCGGTCCGGGATGAGCAGATATTTCCCGTCACGCGTGGTCCCGAACCGCCGGTCGATCCAGGAAAAAGATCGGAGAAACAGGTTGGTTCGCGGGTGTTCAGCCGCCAGTTTCTGGTCGGTCTCCGTCACGCGATACCGTTCCCAGAGCAGACGTTTTTCGATGACGTCATAGCAGCGGATCGCATCGGCATCATCGACGTGTACCAGGATGCCCCGTGGCGCGTGGGCCGCCAAACCGCTCCACCCGGCCCGATGCGGCCCCAGCGGCACGGCGGGAAAACGCTCAACCAGTTCATGGCCATTCTCAATATCGAAGACGAACAGCCCCTGCTCGCTGGTGTCCGGGTAATGCTGGCTGTTGTGCAGCGCCGCAAACAGGTATCGGCGCGGTGCGGGGTTTTGAGATGTCTGCTGCGGCATGGGTCGGGAGAAGCTGAATTTACGAATTTAATCCGGCAAGGACTGGCGAAAGAACGGCACGCCCAATCCACTGCTGTGGAGAAGATTGCGGGAGTCCTTCCAGGCGAACGCCCACATTATTTCCGGCAGTTTGCGGTCTTGCAGGGGGTTCGTCAACTCTGCAATCTCCAGAACTTTTGACCAGCTCAAACCACCGTCCCCGGATCGAAATAGAGGCGGTTCGTCGCCTCTTCCGTCCTTTCTGATCGGGAACCGGAAGCTTCAGCGCAAGGTCAAAGTGCGGGAGAGAGGCAGCTCCCGGGACGATGTGCCCACGTGAACCCGGAATTCCCCCGGCTCGTTGACCCACCGGCCTTTGGCATCGTCGTAGAAGGCGAACGCATCCTCGGGCAAGGTGAGAGTGACCGTCTCGACTTCTCCCGGCTCCAACTCAAGTTTGGCGAAAGCTTTCAGTTCCCGGGGGGGGGCGAGGCAGCGAGGAATCCATGTCCTCCACATATACCTGCACGACTTCTTTGCCCGCCCGTTCGCCGATGTTGGCGACGTCGACGGTTACGGCGATTTTATCGTCGAAGGATTGCGGGGCGCCCGCCATCCGCAAGTCGGACAACGCGAACCGCGTGTAGGAAAGCCCATGGCCGAAAGCATACTGCGGTTCGGTGCCTGCCTCGTCGAATCCGCGGTAGCCCCAGAAAACCCCTTCGCCGTAACGCGTGACTTTTTTACCGGCCGGAGTGTGATAAAAGGGATGTGCGGGATAGTCCTCCAGTTGCTTGCCGAAGGTAAACGGCAGCTTGCCGGAGGGGCTGACCTCGCCGAAAATAACGCGGGCGAGCGCCGGGCCCGTTTGCTGACCGAGATAACCGCCCCAAAATACCGCCGGCACGCCTTCGATCCAGGATTGCGACTCCACCGCGGCACCGGATTGGATGACGGTGATTGTGCGGGGGTTCGCCCGGGCGATCGCTTTGATCATCAAAGACGGGTCCCCGGGCATTTCCCAAGTCCGGTCACCTGCCTCACTTTCATGGTACACGTCATAGCCGGCCATGAAAACCACGGCATCCGCCTGGCGGGCGGCCCGAATCCACGGATGCTCTTCGAAGTGGATGGGTGCCAGAGCGAAAACCGCGTGCGGCGCACGGTTGTTCCGGGCGACCAGATCAACCTCGACGTCGTATTCCCTCCCCGGATCCAACTCGATGGGCTGCACCAGGGTGCCTCCCTGACTTTGGGCGACGGCCTTTCCGTTGAGCCTGATCTCGGCCCGGGCGCCTCTGTAATGTAGAGCAAGAGTGTGGTCCGGTGCCTCTCCTGCGGTGATCACCCCGGAGAGCCGGATGCCGATGCGCCCGCGGTTTCCCACCCCCGGAACAATCGTCCCGTCCTTTCCCTCCAGGAGGGTAGCCGTCCCGAGAACGTCCGTTTTCACGGCGTCCCCTTCGAAGTCGCTATTGTCGAAGAGCATTAATTCGAAGCCCGGCTGCAATTCCGGTTCCACTGCCGCGGTATCCTGGCCCCAACGACGGTAATCGGTGGCGCCGACCAACCGCGACCAGTAATCGTTCAGTCCCGGATCGTCGCTCCGGGCTCCCGTGACCACCTCGGCGGCATCGGGGGCGATAACCTCCGCTTTCCCTTCAAGGTATTGCCGGAATCCCGCCACGGGACTGGTTTCGTTGAAGCCGCGGTTCGCGGAACTCCCCCCCCCCGCGGGCCACGTTGGGGGCATTGGGGCCTATGACGGCGAGTTTCCGCACGGACCCGGCGTCCAACGGAAGCAGGCCGTTTTCGTTTTTCAGCAACACCATGCCTTCTTCCGCGACCTGCCGGGTGAGCATTTCATTGCCGATCGTCTCCTTCGTGAGCGACTCGTCCGCTCCCCGGTTCAGCAAGTCGTAGGTGTAGGCCACGCGCAGGATGCGCCGGACGCTGTCATCGACCGTCTCTTCCGGCAACTCGCCGCTTTTCACATGGGGCGTGAGCGTTTCCGCGCTGAGTGCCGTGCCGCCCGGCATATCCAGGTCCAGGCCGGCCAAAGCCGTCGCCAGCGGAACGTATGCGGTGTTCCAGTCGCTGAGCACAAAGCCTTTGAAGCCGAGTTCTCCTTTCAGGATGTCGGTGATCAACCTTTTGTTGCGGGAGGCCGGCACGCCCCATACGGGGTTTTTGGCCGTCATAATTGAGGCCACATCGGCTTCCCGGATGGACATCGCGTATGGCCGGAGTTCGATCTCGTAAAGCGCGCGATCTCCGATCTCCGATGAGACGTTGTTGCGATCGTATTCCTGGGTGTTGCCCAGGTAGTGTTTGATGTTCGCGGGCACCCCCTGGGATTGCACGCCGCGGATAAACGCCGCGCAGGCTTTACCGACAAGGTAGGGATCTTCCCCGGCATACTCGAAATTGCGCCCGCACAGGGGATAACGGACGACTTGTCCGCCGGGTGCCAGGAGCATATCGACCCCCGCCATTCGGGAATCCTTGCCGATTCCCGCGCCAACCGCCTCGATCAGGGGCATGTTGAAGGTGGCGGCCTGCACCGAGAAAGCCGGGAATAACGCCGTCTGGCCCTTGGAATGCTCAGCAAGATGCCAGCCGCGCAAACCGTGGGTCGCATCGGCAAACATCCAGTTCGGCACGCCGATCTCCGGCCAACCGTCGGAATACATGGCCGCCCTCCCGGAGCCGTAATTGGCGTCGCCGCCCATGTAATCCAGCTTTTGCTCAAGGCTCATGCGCGCGAGCGTTTCCTCCACCCGCCGCTCCACCTCGGGGTTCGCCCCCATGGGCGGTCCTGCCATGCTTGCGGCCTGGAGGCAGGCGATGAAAGGCAGAACAAAAGCAACACCGGATGAAAAGATAGGTTTCGTCATGAGTTGAAGAGTCTGCCGCCAGGGGAGTTCCTGTCGATCTCCGAATGTCTCGAATTCGGCCCGAATCAGGGCGTTGAGCGCTTTCTCGAACGTTAGACCGCGACGCTTCAACGTCCGGTTACCCATGCGGGGGCGCTTATCCAAGGCGATCATTATCTACTTAGATAAATCATGAAATTGCTTTCCCGGCTCTCTGGCAGGAAAGTTTGTTTATGCCTCAAAAAATATCCCTTTTGCGTCGTTCGCGTGTGCTTCTGGCTACGGGGTCTATCTCCGCGGGATCTATCTGGTTGGGAGCGCTCGGCGCTTTCGGCGCGCAAATGGAGGAGGATTTTTCGCCCGCCACGCTGGGGGCATGGTCCTCCTCAGCCGGTGATTGGCAGGTGGCGGATGATGAGCCGTCACGCGTGGTTTCCCCCGGTGAACTCTCGATCCTGGCCGGCGGCAAAAGCGATTGGCAAAATTACGCGGTCAGCACCCGCTTCCGGCTGGAAGCGGGTCGAACCGCGGGTCTTGTGTTCCGATACCAGGATCCGGAAAATTATTACGCCTGCGTGTTTACGCCGATGGATGAGGAATACACGGAGACTCAGGACAGGCGAAACGAGTTCATCCTGGGTGAGGGGCAGATCCGCTTCATTCGGGTGCTCGAGGGTGAGAAACACTATCTGGTCAATTATCCCTATCCGCTGGAATCCGGGCAATGGGTTGATGTGAAGGTGGAGATCACCGGACCGGAGATGACGGCTTACGTGAATGGGGAATACATGCTTTACACGGAACACATTGAGTTGCCCGCGGGCGGTGTGGGCCTCTATTCCGGGGCCGATTCGGTGGTCTCGTTCTCGGGCGTCTCCGTCAGCCCGCTGGAGGCCCCGGGTCCCGATCCGGCGCTGGCTGATTTTACGCCAAACGCGCATCGGCAGGGCTCCCTGCTCAATGGGATGTGGGATTTTTCCGCGGAAGATATCGAACCCCGCAAAATGCGGGTGCCGGACGCCTTCGGGCGTGTTTCGGCGGTGCCCAATAATCATCCGGAGGTAATCTACGAACGCACTTTTGATGTCCCGGCGGATTTCGGACCGGTGGTGATGCTGGAGTTTGAGGGCGTGGTGGATTTCTGTGACGTTTTCGTAAATGATGAGAAGGTGGGAACGCATCGCGGCGAACACGTGGCTTTTGCCTATGACGTCAGCGATCACGTGCAAATTCCTTCCACCGGCAACACGTTGAAAGTGGTTGTGCGTACGGGCGGTGAGGAATGGAACTACTGGCCGCGCGGTCTGCGTTATTCCCGGTTCGATGACTCTCGTGCCTACCGGATGACCCCTATCATGGCCGAGCGCAACAAGGCATACCGCAAATTCGATGCCGCCTATGAGATGGCCAAACGCGGGATGAGCCGGGTGCTGGTCTGTGACAAAGCCTATGACGCGTTGGGCCGGAAACCCGAGCCGCCCTTACTCCGGCCCGGCACCAAAATCCAGCGCACCTTGATCGTCTTCAACGACGATTATCAGGACGGAGAAGAAGTTCTCGTTGAGTGGGAAGCCCGCACGCCCGACGCCGTTGCCGACAGCGGATCTTTTACCGTTACCCTGGAGAAAGGCGCTCACACCGAGCGGAACATCACCTTTGAGACTCCGGAAGCCGCGGATGGGACCCCGTTGCAACTGGTTGTAAAAGCTTCCAAAAACGGGGTGCCCAAGTATCTCGACGACCAGTGGTATCAGTTCCAGATCGGGAAAAATGGGCACGGCGCCACCGTGGTGATGGGCGGTGGCACTCCGGCTTCCGGTGATGTCCCCGAGGGCTACGACAATACGTGGACTCTGCTGACTTATTCCGGCAATTGGCGGCATGAACAGGATGCCCAATACCTGGGCAATACCAAGTCGATTTCCGACAGCGCCGGTGCCAGCGTGTCCTTCGACTTCGAAGGCAGCAAGCTGGCTGTCTACGCCAAGACTGGTGCGGGCCTGGGCAGTTTCCGCATTTTCATCGATGGCGAACTCCGGGAAACCGTAAGCACCCAAGGGGCGGATGCCTATGGGCAGGTCGTCTATGAGATCGAAGGCATGGACGCCACCAGCCATTCCGTGCGCCTGGAAGTGGTCGGCGACGGCTGGGTCGGCCTGGATTATTTTGGACTCGATCTTTAAGAGCGCCGCCTTCTCGCATGATGACTCCCTGTTATGGCGAAAAACCTGTTCCACCGATTCAAAGGGCGCGATTATCTAATCAGAGAATTTAGTTTCTTGATCGCGGAGAAAATCGCGGCCACCTTCTCGTTTGTTACGGGCTCTGCGGCCTTCGCCGCGGTTCTCGGAAAACTCAACCAAATCAACCCAACCAAATCAACCCAACCAAACCAAACAGATTATGAAACAAATACTATTAACCCTTGGCGCAGGCGCTCTTCTTTGTGCGTCGCTCCAGGCGCAAGTCGTCTTGGACACTCAGGATAACGGGAACTTCTCCGCCACATCCGCAAGCACTTTTGACGCGAGTTTTGAAAGTGGCTTCAGCATTGACGGAGCCAACACCAACCGAATGCTGGTGGTGGCGGTCAATTGGGAAACCGCCTTCGGCAATACCGGGGACGAGGATCATGCCGTCACAGGCATTACTTGAGGAACGCAGAATTTCTCCGAGATTGTCACGGCGGCGGAAAAGAATACGAGTGTGAACGTAGGAAACTTCGCTTCGATCTGGGTTCTCGCGAATCCTGATTCCGGCAGCCAAACGCTGTCCTTCACCACCGACGGCGCCTTCGGAGCCGCGGTCGGCGGGGGAGGGGGCAATGGCGAGGCATGGTTCTCGGCATACAGCTTGGCAAACGCCGTGCAGACCAATCCCACCGTGTTTGACAGCACGACCGGGGGCGGGACGAACTCCACGAGTCTGAGCTTCACCAACGTGGCGGCCGGCTCGTTCGCCGTGGATTCCGTGATCTTTAACGGTGGTGATCAAACGATCACCTTCTCACAAACGGAACAACTGGATACCGATCTCTTCGGCGGTGGCAGCACGGGTGGCTCGAGTTATCTGGCGAACGCCTCCGGCGACTTCACGTTTATCGACACCCTGACTGCCAACGGAAGCCGTATCGCTCAATCGGCCATCGTCGTCCAAGCGATTCCGGAGCCGGGTGCCGCCAGTCTGGTTCTCGCACTCGCGGGGATGCTGACGGTGTTCGGTTCCCGACGCCCGCGCAAAGCCTGACCCTCTCGTGGGAAAGGCGAGAAGGCGTCGGAGAAAACTTCTCCGACGCCTTTTTTCATCTGTATCAAATTGAATGATAGTCACCCCGCATATTCCCGAACATGAAACTTATACCCCGTTTCCTATTTTCCCTGTCGATCGCTGCATTCCACGCCTCGGGTTATTCCGCGGAGGCACCCAACGTCGTTGTCATCGTGGCGGACGATATGGGGTATGCGGATATCATATCGGACTCCGCCGACCGGCCCTCCACCCCAAATCTGGATAGTCTGGCTTCGCAAGGAGTCGTCCTGACTTCTTTCTATTCTGCTTCCCCCATTTGCACGCCTTCTCGCGCCGGCTTTTATACCGGGCGTCATCCACAACGATACGGGTTTACCGACAAAACCCTGACGGAAGTCACACGGATGGGCGTTGGCATCCCCCAGGACGAATTCTATATCAGCAAAGCATTGCAGAATGCCGGCTATGCCACGGGGGCATTCGGGAAGTGGAATCAGGGCTTTGCCGAGGGCAGCCGCCCTACGGAACGGGGGTTCGATGAGTTCCTCGGAAATCCTTCCGGTGGCATCTATTTTTTCGAAGGCTCGTATGAGCCCACGTTTTCCTTCTATGACGACACCACACCGGTGGAACTGGATGGCTACAGTGCGACATTATACACCGATGCGCTGCTGGATTTTATTGAGCGCAAAAAGGCCGAACCCTTTTTCGCCCACATCGCTTTCACCAATCCGCACTCTCCGGTTGATCCGAAAAACCACCCGAACTGGGCTCCCGACGAGTTTCTGCAGATGTATGACGGTGTGAGCCCGGAAAACCGCCGCCAGTATCTCGCTGCCATCACGGCGATGGATCACGAGATTGGCCGAGTCCTCGATAAGCTCGACGCGGAAAACCTCACCCAGAAGACGCTGGTTATCTTTTACTCCGACAATGGATCGGATTTCGCCAGCTCCAACGCGCCTTTCAGAGGATCAAAGAAGGAGGTGGAGGAAGGCGGCATCCACGTGCCTTCCATCGTCGCGTGGCCCGGCAAAATCGATCCGGGCACCTCCACCGACGAGTCGATCACGGCGATGGATTTCTTTCCACTGATCCTCAACGCGGGCGGGGCTGTCGTCGAAGCGGGCTCCCATCCCATCGACGGAACAGACCCGATTCTGGCGTTGCAGGGAGCGGCTGAGGAGCCGCTGCACGAACACCTCCGGTGGCGCTTTCGAGACGGCTGGGCAATCCGGAAAGGTGATTACAAACTCTCCGATGACGGACTCTACGATCTCGCCAATGATCCGGGCGAAACGACCGATCTCTCGACCTCGCTTCCCGGTATCCGGCAAGAATTACAGGATCTGTATGATCAATGGGAGGACGAAGTTTACAATAATGGGCCGCTCCCTCGCCCAACAGGCCGGTTTTCCAGCGCAACGACGCCTGCCTGAGCTGCCACGGCGCATCCGGGGAGACCCCCTTCCCGCGCACCATCGTCCTCTCGGTCTTCGCAAACGAAAACGGCAATCAAGTCATGCGCGGCAAGACCTTCGCGGTGGACCACCGCACCCCGATCGAGAAACGCTGGGGCGGCTGGTATGTCACCGGCAGCGTCTCCGGCCCGCGCCACCGCGGCAATCTTTTCGCCGCCCCGGATCCCGATCTCCCCGAAGCGGTGGACACCGCCGCGGGCGACCGCGATCTCGGCGCCCACCGCCCCGACCTGGCGGGGATCGTCGATCTCACCGCCTATCCCGCCGCCACCAGCGATATTCTCGCCCTGCTGGTCTTCGAACACCAGACACTCGCCCACAACCAGATTTCGCGCGCCTTCGGCTTGAGCCGCATCGCGCTCTGGAACGACGAGGGCTTCTTCTCCGACAAGCCCCTCTCGGACGAGACCCTTGCCGTCCTGGAAGCCGAAGCAGAGGCCTTACTTGAGGTATTCCTCTTCCAAGACGAAGCGCCCCTGGGCGATCACCGCTTCGCCGGCGACTCCGGATACCGCGCGGATTTCCTGGCCCGCGCCCGGCGCGATGACGAAGGCCGTTCGCTGCGCGATCTCGACCTGGAAGACCGCCTCTTCCGCCACCGGTTTTCCTACATGATCCACTCCGCCGCCTTCGAACATCTTCCCGATCCCTTCAAAAAAGTCTTTTTCGGAAAATTGGCGACCATTTTGGACGGCGACAACCCGGACTACGGCTACATCCCCGCTCCCGAGCGCACGGCCATCCGCGAAATCCTCTCGACCACGCTCCCGGATTTCCCGATCAACGAGTTATGACCCAATCCGACCGCCCATGGTTCCAACGCTGCCAGCGATGGGGACAGACCAACCTGACCGAAATCGACGCCCTCGACTACGATGCCGACCGTTGGCGCGAAGTCTGGCGGGCCAAGCGCACCCAAGGCGTCATTGTCAATGCCGGCGGCCTGGTCGCCTACTACCCGAGCCGCTTCGAGCACCAATACCGGGCACGCTTTCTTGGAGAACGCGATTTATTCGGCGAGATCTGCTCCCTGGCCCGCGAGGACGGTCTGGCCGTGATCGCGCGCATGGATTCCAGCCAGGGCCTCTCGGCGCTCGCCCGCGAGCACCCCGACTGGTTCGTGCATGACAAAACAGGGGACTGCGGGGCCGGCTCCAACCAACGCTGCACCGCCTGCGTCAACTCCCCCTACTACCACGATTATCTCCCCGCCGTCATCGAGGAGATCGCCGAACGCTACCGGCCCGACGGTTTCGCCGACAACAGCTGGACCGGCATGGGCCGCCGGCATATCTGTTACTGCCCGCATTGCCGGGAGAAATTCCGCCGGGAGATCGGCGAAGAGCTTCCCGGGGCGGTTGATTGGAAGGATCCCGTTTACCGCGCCTGGGTGAGATGGAGCTACCGCTGCCGCCTCGACGTATGGGAGCGCTACAACGCCGCCGCGCGCAAAGGCGGCGGGCCGGACTGCCTCTGGCTCGGCATGGTCAACAGCGACCCCATCCTCGGCCATGTTGACTTCGCCGACATCGAGGCGATCGGTCGCCGCACCCCCTTCATCCTCTGCGACCAACAGTCCCGCATCGGCGCGGGCGGATTCGAGCAGAACGCCTTCGCTGGTAAAATCCTGCACGAGGTTTCGTCGTGGAGCACACCCGTCGCCGAGAGCATGTCGCTCTATGTGCGCGCCCCCGCCGGGCTTCGCCTCGCGGCGGCTCCGGAGGCGGAGGCCGCTCTCTGGATCACCGAGGGCATCGCGGGGGGCATCACCCCGTGGTGGCACATCGTCGGCGCCCGGGCCGAGGATCGCCGCAAACTCGCCTCCTGCGACGAGCTGTTCCGCTGGCAGGCCGACAACGAGCACCTGCTCTTCGATCGCGAACCCGTCGCCCATGTCGGACTGCTCTGGTCGCAGGAGAACGTCGATTTTTTCGGTCGCGATCATCCGCTTGAAAACGTTCATTGGCCGCTCCGCGGATGGGTGAAAGCCCTCGTGCGCCGACGCATCCCCCACCTCCCGGTCCACGCCCGCCACATCCGCCGCCAGATCGGCCGACTGGAGGTGCTTGTGCTGCCCGGCCAGGTGGTCCTGGCGGACGACGAGATCGCCGCGCTGGGCGAGTTCGTGGCAGCGGGCGGCAGCCTCATCGCGGGCGGTGCGGCCGGCGGCCTCGACTCCACCGGCGCAGCCCGCGCGGAGAATCCGCTCCACGCTCTTTTCGGAGTCGAATGGAGCGCCGCCGACGCGGCGGCGGAGATCCCGCCATGCGCGGCCAACAGCTATCTCGATCTTCCCGAAGATGCTCCCGCGGGAGCACCCCGCCTGCGCGACTGGTTCGGCAACGCCACCGACATCCTCGGGCACGGCGGCCACCTCACCCCGGCCCATCTCCTGGACGGCGGCGGGGCGGTCATCGCCGTCGGACACATCCCCTCCTTTCGCGGCTATCCACCCGAGTTCGCCTGGATTCGCGAGCGCCAGGCCGATACCCCGGCCATCACCGTCCGCGAACATCCCTCCGGGGGCCGTCTCGTGTGGCTCGGTGCGGATATCGACCGCCGCTACGGCCAGTGTGGCCTGCCCGATCACGGCGAGACCCTCACCCGGCTGCTGGACTGGACCCTGCGCGGGCGGCAGCCGATCCGCCTCGACGGCCCCGGCTCCATCGACCTGCACGTTTACCGCCAGCAGGGTCGCCTGATCCTCCATCTCGTCAATCTGGCCGGTGCCAATCTCTGGCCCGCCTACCACGAAGAGACGCTGCCGCTCGGCCCCCAGACCCTGCGGATCGCGGCCGATCTCCTGCAAACCGCCGGCATCGGCGATTCGTCCGCCGCCCGCTGTGCGGTCAGCGGCAGGTCGCTGGAGATGGCCGACCGGGAGGGCGACGCGCGCGCCTGGACTCTCCCGCGCCTCGACGCCCACGCGCTCGTCGTCATCGAGTAGATTATTCTTAAAGCTTTGCCAGTTCCTTTCATTCTTCCGAAAACAATACCAGCCAACGACCACCCCTCTCCCGAATTCATCGCCACACCGGCCAAAGAACCACCCAACCAAAAACCATGATTCCACGCAATTCTCTCGCCCTCGCCCTTGCCGGACTTTCCCTCCTCCCACTCGCGGGTGCCCATGCGGGCATCGACTGGGAGGTGCGGTCATGGGATTGCGGCGCCCGCCTGAACACGGTCGATTTTGTCAGCTTCGAGCCGGGCGGACCGCTCCACATCGTCGCCGGGGGCGCCAACGGCGTCTGGCTGGCCACGCCCGGCGAGCCGGAGCCGCGCCGCATTCTCGACACCATCGACGGGCGTATCATGCACGGTGTCGCCGCCGACGCCAACGGTAACGGGCTTCGCGACTTTTTCATCGGGCGCTTTTCCGCTCCCTGGGTCGATCACCGCAACGCGCTGGCGGCGGGCGAAGAATCCGCGCCCCCGCATGGCCCGACTTTTCACTGGCATGGCTGGAAAACCCCGGAGATCCCGCGGGCGAGTGGCGCCTCCACCCCGTCGATAACGAGCTGAACCAGACCCACGGGACGCTGGCCGCCGACCTCGACGGCGACGGGCGGGCCGACTTTGTCGCCAACACCATTTCCCGAACCGATTGGGAGCGGTCGATTCTCTGGTATCCCGGCCCGCTTGACGGCGAGGTCAACCGCCAGCGGAAGATCATTACCCGAGGCGAGGCCGGCGGGCGGCCCCACTACTTCGCCGCCCTCGATCTCGACGGGGACGGACGTCTGGAGGTGCTCATGACGGACAACAACACCCTGCGGGCCTGGTCCCCGGGGCCGGCGCGCGGGAACTGGACCTCAACCGTCCTCGCGCGCAAGCGCGGTCTGACGAATCCGGCCCTTGCGGACATCGACGGCGACGGACGGGAAGACATCGTTTACAGCTGCGGCCACGGCACCGGCATCCACGCCCTGCTGGCACCGGAGTTTTCCGAAGAGACGGAGTGGACCGTCGATCCGGCGATCACGGATGTCCACGCCTTGGCGGCGGGAGACTTCAACAGTGACGGACTGGCCGATGTGGCCGGCATCTCCTTCACCGAGTCGGTCGCCGTCTGGTATGAAAACGCGGGCGGGGGCGAATTCATCCGGCACGCCATCGATCTTCCCGGCCCCCAGCAAGCCTACGATCTGCGAACGGTGGATCTCGATCGCGACGGTCGCCTCGATCTCATTGCCGCCGGCCGCAATTCCCGGAATATCCTCTGGCTGCGCAATGCGGAGCCGGCGGAATCCGCGCTCCGGGAGCTTCCGGAAGAAGTTCTGGCGCGCTTCCCGACCGAGCGCCCGTCCGACGCCGTGGCCTTCCAGGGAAGCCATTACCAGGTGTTCGGGGACGAAGAGCGCGAGCTGACCTGGCACCAGAAAAAGGCGCTTTGCGAGCGAATGGGCGGCCTTCCTTTACTCCGCCTCCCCCTGCTCGCCGCGACCCTCGCCCGCCTCGCGGCCTCTCCCGCACCGGCCTCCCTCGTCGATCTAGAAAAACTCAAGGACACCCAGCCAGTGCGCCGCGAAGCGGTGCACTGATTCAATAATAACAAACCAAAACATGAAAGATTGAACAGTGCACCAGCATGCTGAGGATAAGTTGGAGGTGAAAGCCCTCTCCCGCGAAGGGTTCGCCGCCCACGCGGGTCTCCGAGTCATGGGCCGTGAACGGCAACGTTCCCGGCTAAGCGTTGACAGGGGAATGTGTAGGCACGGTATCGAGCTGCGAAATAATCATCGGGAGAGCCGACCTCGTTGGGTGACAGGGAAGGCCACACTGTCCAGGGCTTTAAAGGCGTGCCTTGGAAAGTCTCCCCGCAGTCATAGCCCCGTCGCATGCACCTGAAAAATTTTTCGCTTTGGCACTGTAAGGGCGTCGTTTCACTGACGCCCGCCTATGACCTCTTGAACACGACTGTGGTTTTGGGAGCGGCTGAAGACGGTGCTTCGCCTCGACTGAAAGACGAAAACTGATGCCCACTCGAACCGACCGACTGGTTATCATCTTCGGCGCCTATTTGCCCGACACGCGCCAACCAGCCTCCGACATGAATGGCTCGTTGAAAAAGAAGATCGGAGGAATATCATAAATCGTCGGGATCTATGACGAGGACCGCGCCCGGATGGATTCGACCGTCGAGGCTCTGGGCATTCCGCCCGAGCGCGTTTTCACCGACCTCCAAACCTGTATGGAGGTGAGCAAGCCGGATGTGGTCATGCTCTGCCCCTCCACCGGCGAACACGCGGAGGTCGTTGAGCGCCTCGCCCCCTATGCCCGTGGTCTTTCGAAATTCGAGACCCGCTCGGGAACCTTCACCGACCCATGGACGCACCAGCCGCAGCCCAAGTGCGGCTTCGTCATCGTCGGTTCGCGGGGCACCATCACCAGCTACGATTACGAATCCAGCGTGCGCGTGCAGACCTCTGAGCATCCGGAGGGTCGTGACATTCCGGTGGACGACCTGCCCTTCGAGGGCTCGAATCCAATCGCCTACTTCATCGACCGGCTGGAAAAAGGGCTCGCGCCGGACGGCCCCCTCGGCGTCGAGATCGCCCGCAAGGGCCAACAGATCGTCGATACCGCTTTTGCCAGTGCCAAAGAAAAGCGTGCGTTGCCGCTCATCAAGTGATTGCGGTTCCTCCGAAACATCGATTCTTTCCAAAAACATGAGCGAAACCAACGACTCCCTCGCCGCCGAAGACGCGCGGCAAGAACTGGCACTGCCTTCGAGTCCATGCGCCATCTCATCCTCTACGATTTCGCGGTGCATTGGCTGGACATGACCCGGCTGTTCTTCGGCGATCAGAAACTGGAGGAGATTTCCGCGACCGACGCTTTTGCACCCGGCCAGGAGATCGGGGTGCCGATGATGGCCTCGGTGCTGGCCGGATTCGAACGCGGCAGCGCGGTGCTTGATTTCGTAATCGTAATCCTCTCCTTATCAACCATTTCCGATTACGATTACGATTACGATTAGGATTACGAACTAGCCTCGATCTCCCTTAACTAAGTGCCATTCGGCCTAGACTGTCGCCCCGGACAAGCTTGCGGTTGGGGTGATTGGGGATTTTTCGAATTTTGGAGCGGAAGCGCGAGAGCGATTTCGGTGTTTGCCGAGGGGTTCGGAATTCTGCCGAGGTTTCGTAGAAACGGCTGTCGCCGCTCCTCTCCAATCCTGCAATATTCGAGATTGCCGGAGCGGAAGCGCGAGAGCGATTTCGGAATTCTCCCGGGGATTCAAAGGGATCGGAGATGGGCGATCATCCTTTTTTCGTAATTGCCAAGAGATTCCGTGTCGGGGATTGCATCGAGCAGTTCCAGCGCCTCCGGCGCATCCGCGGAGATCCACTCGAGGGCGTTCAGGGCGGTCAGGGTGGCGTAGGAGTTTTCCTCCAATAGCTCGCGCAGGCAGGCGAGCCCCGCTTCCTTTTCGCCGGTGCGGATCAGCAGCCACGCGGCCATGATGCGCACTTCGTGCGAGTCGTCGTCGATGCCGCGGAAGCCGGCGGGCTGGTGGCCGAGCAGGAAGCAGCCGACCGTTCCCCAGTAGCGCAACCCGCTGTCGGGGCTGACGAGCAACTCTTCGAGGGCCGGGAGCTTGGCCGGATCCTGCTCCAGCGCGAGGTCGGCGGCATCGAGCAGGGCGGGCAGATCGTAGAGGCCGGGGTCGCGCACCAATGCGTAAATCGTCCGCTCGTGTTCGGCGGCCCGGCGGACCATCTCCGTTTCCGGCAGCATCCCGGCGTCGAAGTGGCGCAGCTGGGCTTCGCGCAGAGCGCCGCGCATGCGCTCCAGCGTCGCCGCGTGGGCGGGGTCGGCGGCGAGGTTCTCCACGTTGTCCGGATCCGCGCGCATGTCGTAGAGTTCCTCGGTCCAGCCTTTGGGCGCGAAGAAGCGCGCCTCGACTTCGGATGCGGCGCCGGATTGGACATGCGCGTCCCAGGCCTGGGTCGCACGCATTTTCCACAGGTAGTTCAAATGCTGCATCCAGGGCACGTAGGGCATGTAGTTGCGGATGTAGAGGTAGTGCTTGTCGTTGATGGAACGGGCGTTCTCGACCCGCTCGTCCATGCGCCCGCGAAAGGCGAAGTGGTAGGGGTCCTCGGACTCTGTTTCCGGCCCGAGGAAGATTTGACCCTGAAAGGTGTCCGGAATCTCCGCGCCCGCGAGAGCCAGCCAGGTCTTGGGCATATCGACAAAGCTAACGAGGCGGTCCACGGGCGCACCGGGCTCGGCGGGCGGACGGAACTCCCGGTATTTTTCGGGAATCCGCACGATCAGCGGACAATGCAGGCCGCTTTGAAAGAGGTAACGCTTGCTGCGCGGGAGCACGCCGCCGTGGTCGGAGTTGTAGATGACGATCGTATCCTCCGCCAGCCCCATCGATTCGAGCTTGGTGAGGGCGGCCCCCACCTTGCCGTCCATCCGCTGGATGGCGTCGTGATACTTCGCGTAATTTTTGCGGACATCGGGCAGATCCGGATGGTAGGCGCGTAGGGCGACTTCCTCCGGGTCGTGCCTCGTGCGGTCAACTCCTCCCTGCGCCCGGCTCTCATGGGAATCAAAGATGTTGATGACCTGGAAGAACGGCTGGTTATCCCGCAGTGCCTCCCAATCGACCTGGCCCGGATTGTCCCAGCAGGCTTTGTCGGGTCGTCCGCCGATATTGTAATCGGTCTTGGTGGCGTTGCCCGTATAATAGCCCGCCGCCCGGAGCAGATCGGGGTAGTAGGGGATCTCGTCGTGGGGAATCGGGTTGCGGCTGCGCATGGGGAAGGTCCCGTTCGAGATCGCCAGCATGCCGGTGATCCAGGTGCTCCGCTGCGGAGCGCAAACCGGCGCGTCGGCATAGGCCTGCGTATAGCGATGGCCCTCGGCGGCGAGCCGGTCGATGTTCGGCGTCGCCGCGCGGGGGTTGCCGTAGCAGCCGATCCAGTTCACGTTGTTGTCCTCGCTCGTGATCCAGAGAATGTTCGGCGGTGCCGTCGTCTCTCCGTGCGAGCCGATTGGGGCGGACAGTAAAAGCAGAGGCGCGAGCAGCGCCATGCCGAGGGTTTTCTTATTCTGGAAGAACCTCAGAACGGGGCGAAGCGAATAAGGCATAATGGAAAGCGTGGCGGCGGCGGATTGGCGGTCAAGAACGAATGGACGGCCAGGGATCCTTTCCTGGTGTTTTTAGGAATTTTCCGGATTTTTGGAAAGGAAGCGCGAGAGCGATTTCGATATTTGCCCCCCCGTCTGGGTGTAACCACAAGTGCGTGGAGAAAAATCGTAAAACATCGCGATTTTGAAATGGGCCGATATTCCATCGGTTG
>CAZDRT010000020.1:0-25333 GCA_964507815.1 uncultured Puniceicoccaceae bacterium | reverse complement strand
GCATGCGTGCGGGCGGCACTGGCGTGCTCAATTTCGTTGGTCAGGCCTTGGTTGCGGTCAGCAGGGCGGTCAATGCGGCGAAGGCGGGGAGAATTCTAATCGTAAACGAGGGATGGTGCATGGTTTTTAGTATTCAGTGTTTGGAATGACGTCATTGCAGATCGGGGATCACGAGTTCGCCGGCCATTTGCTCGTTGGTGTCATGGTAGGCGCCGTAGAAGGGGCCATTGAGGTCGATCCAGAGGGTGATGCGTTCCATCTCCCCGGGAGTGAGGTTGACCTTGTCCTTGTGCGAGCCGGTTATGAGCATCTTGTAGAGATCGCTGACCGCCGCACCGACTTCGCCGGGAACGGAACGGGCTTCGCTGGCATGCTCGTTGTTGCGGCCTCCGCGCCCGTCGTCATACCAGACGTGGGGTTCGAGGTTTTTGAAGGCGACACTCCAACTTCCGTCCCTCTCCCCTTTTAAACTGGGAGCCTTGGGCTCTTTCTCGTGGCATTCGACACAATGCGCGTCGAGAATGGGCTGGATCTGGCGGGCGAAGATGAAGGGTTCGGCATTGCTGGCATCCGGTTGGATTTGGCTGGGGTCGCGCTGGAAGGCGAGGGGGAATCGGCTCTCAGGCGGTATGGTGGTGCCGGGACGTTCGTGACAGCCCACGCAACTGAGCCGTTCGCCAGGATGGGTGTAAACGCTGGTCTTCATGTTCTGGATGGCGAGGCCGTCCTCGTCCAGTGCCTGGAAATACACGGGCATGCGGGCGGGCATAATGAAGCGGGCGCTTCCGTCTTTCTCGACCGGCACGGTGCCCAGGCTGCGTCGCGCGTTCATCATGCTGCTCAGGCCGATGTTGGGTCTATCCTGCCGTGGCGTTGCCTTCGGATACAGCTGCACGATGCGCAGGGCGGCGATGTTGCGGTCGTCGGGCCAGGGGAGGAGGCTTTGATAGACATCGAGGATGGAGACTTCCGAGGTGTCCGGCACAATGTCCGGATCGACCGGAGCCTGTCCGGGAGGGAATCCGACCAGGGTCTGGTGCGGGATGACCGGATCCTTTTCGCGCGCCCGCAACGGGATCGGGCTGAGGGCACTGATTTCCTGATCGCGGTAGAGTAACTGTTTGTTGCCGAAGGCATCGATCAAGTAAACGCCGTAGGGCACTTCGATGTCCTCGTATTTTGTCAGATCCTTGAGCGCCTGATAAAGTGGCCGGCCCTTGGGCGTGTAAACCGCCAGATAGTAGTTTTCGCTCAGGGGGTAGGCGGTCGCGTAATTATAGCCGCTGTGGCCGATTACGACATCGGCGGTCAGGTATTTAATGGTCTCTTTCTCATCCACTGTTTCGGGCACGGAGGGATCGGAAATGCTCAGGCCGCCATAGGCCTGGTTGTGGTGCTGGTTCAAGGTGCCGACAAATTTGGTGGTGCCGGGAATGGGGCGGGGATTCATGAGCACCTGGCTGAGTTTCCCTTCGTCGTAGTTGCCGTGCACGGCGCGGGCATCGCGGCCGTCCGGTTTGGTGACCCAGGGATATTGGCCGATCGCGGCCGCACGGTCCACGTAATCCCAGCGGCTGTAGAGAATCTCGCCGAATTGGTTGACCGCCGGGTGCCACTCGTTGGTCTCGTGGTAGCTGAGCTGGACGATGTCCTGCCCGTCCGGCAGCATGGAGTGCAGCACGTAGGTCGGGCAGGGGCGCGGGTGGCAGCGACCCTCGCCGCCACGCCGGGTGCTGATGAAAGCGATGCGGCCACTGGGCAGCTCGCAGGGATCGAAGTCGTCGATGGGTCCGTCGGTGATCATCCGAAGATTTTCGCCATCCACATCGCATCGGAAGATGTTGAAGGTGTTTTGCGGCGTCCATTGATAGATCTCGTCCATGTTGGGACGTTTCTCCGGATCGGTTTGGGCGGGTTCCCGGATTTCGCAGTATGAAAAGTAAATGGACTCCCCGTCGTAGGTGACCTCGGGGCTGAGGAAGGTGCCGGGCTCAAGCGTCTGGCCCTGGAGCCGACCATTCCGCACGGTCTGATCAGCCAGAAGATTCCGCACGACCGGGCTCTCGCCGAAGGGCTCTTCCAGGACGAAAACGCCGCCGCCGGGAATCTGCACGGCACCGAAGAACTGATCGACCATGTGGCTGAGACCGGCCGGGTGACGCTTGATGAAAAGAATGCGATCCATATCCGCCAGCAGGGGATTGGCCAGCGCGATCTCGCGCTGGAGCATGAAGGCTTCCTCGAAGATGGCGAATCGTTCGGCTTCGTTCGCCGGAGCCTTGATCGTTTCCTCCTCCGGCGGCTTCCCTTTGCCCTGGCTCGCCACCAGAATGGTTCTCTTTTCAAGCTGCGGCTCGATCGCCTGGTTTCGCGCCCGCAGGGCCTCGAGTTTGACCGCCGCCGCGGACAGGTCGCGGGTCGGTCCCATCCGGGCGATATCCTCCAGCAGGGCTTCGGTGCGGCGAAGGATCACGTCCGCGGGGTCGCGGTCGTCCCGCAGGAAGCCGCTCTGCTCGTTCAGGGCGCGGGAGCTGTTGCCAGTGACCTTGCGGTTGTTCATGTCGCGCAGGAAGGCATCCCACTGGTTGCGGGCTTCGGATGCTTGGTCAAGTTGCACTTGCTCGGGTTCGGCCTGTGCAAAGTTGCCGGTGAAACCGGCCGTGAACAGGACAAGTGGCCAGATCATCGCCGGATCGATCCGATTCTCGCCGCACGGGGAGTGGATGGTTTGCTCCTGCTCGCTCCGATGAGCGGACGTCATCGCTTGGTGGAGTTGGGAGTTCGCGACAGCATCGCCCAAGTGGCGATCGGCCCCGCCCGGATGGATGCTCTGGGCATCCCGGTCGTCGAGCCCGACCTGGTGTTGGTTGGGCGCATGGCGGTCCTGCAAGCCGGATGGCGGGGCTACGAGAGGCTGGCCGCAATGGTTCCCTCCACTGTCTTCGACCCCGAACAACGCTTTCACATGGGTTGTCTCCAAGCTGCCGCGGATCTGGAAGACCTGCGGATGGAAAGCTTTTTTCTCCAGGACCCCGGGAGCGCACGCGAAGCGATCAAGCGGATTCAGGCCGGGGATTTCGACTGCGTGATCACCACGGGCAAAACGGTCGATTCCAAAATCTTCGCCAAGGTCTCGGAAAAGTCGGAACCCATCGGGCGGATTTACTGGAATCGCGCCGGCCTGCCGCCGGAAGCCGCGGGAATCGATTGGCAGGACGAATTGTTGGGGGCCGAGGCGGTCAATCTTCTGCACGATAAGATCAGGGAAAAACTTTCGGGGTTTTCCCGCCCCCCGTGCACGGTCTCGATGCGCCCGGCCTGGGTTGACGGGCGGTCGGTTCGCCCCCGGCGCCCGGTCCTCTCACCGACCCAACGCGACAGGCCGTTTGAAATCACGGGCGAATGCGCGGCCGTGGACCTGCGCCCGTGGGGCACACGTTCGCTGAAGGAGCGGCATGGGTGGTTTCATGACCTGAGGACCCCGGGTATCGCGCCCGGGCGCTATCGTTTGCACGGGATCGAAGTCACCGTGTTCGCCGAGGATGCGCCGCATCCCCGGGCGGTCGTGGTTTTGGGTGATCAGGAGGAAGGGAAGGGGGGGCTTCCATCCGAGGTCGCGATACCGCTGACCGGAAGGCTGGAAAGTTTGTTTGTTCTCCACACCACTTACCGGGGGAATGATAACACTGAAGTCGGAAAGTGGCGTTTGGGGTGGGGCCCGGATCGGGAGCGTGCTTGGCCGTCTTCGCCTTGACGGTGGCGCGCTAGTGGGGCTTGAGTGGCCTTAACCGTTTATGAAGGGAAGCGTTTTCGAGGGGTGAAAAAATACTGCACTTCTTGACTGGGGTCCATGCCGCGTAATTTACCGGCGTTGAATCCGTTTCGACCCTTTTTCGGCCAGACACTACTTTGGTTACGACTGCTCCCACGGACTGTCGCTCCTGTCCGCACTCGACCTGAGTAGTCACAAATTATTTTCAATTTTTCCTTGCCAAATCCAATTACGCCATCCAAAGTATCGTCATGTTTCGAAAAAACCTCCTCCTCCGCAGAAAAACTCTCGCTGCACTGGTGCTGTGCGTCTTTCCCCTCCTCGCGTGGAGCGGCGCTCCCTACGAGTGGCAGATCCCGCAGGCCAACGTCACGCCGCAGGGCGACATCGAGTGGACGCCGCAGCCCTTCGAGATGAAAGTCGGCGAAGTCGTCCGCTACATCGACTACGAAAACGGCGACGACGCCAACAGCGGCGAGTCGAAGGATGCCGCGTGGAAACACCATCCCTGGGACCGCTTCGCCACGGGCAATGCCGCCGCCCACGAAGGGGTGACGACCTACATTTTCAAGCGCGGCTCCATTTACCGCGGCGAGCTTGTTGCCGATGAGTCCGGCGAGCCCGGCAATCCGATCATCCTGACCGCATCGGCGGAAGACCGTGGTTCCCCGTATTACTGGGGTGAAGGCTACCCGATGTTGTTTGGTTCGACCCGCCTGCCCGCGCAATGGGTGCCGGCGACTCAAGTTAATCATCCCGAGCGTCTCCCCGAGCCTCAAAATGTCTGGGCGATCGACCTGACCGCTTTAAATCTTACCGCCTCCGGTGGCGACGGAGAAGGTATGATCAAGATCCGCAATGCCGCTATCCATTACAAGGACGAAAATGCCGTAGGCCTGCCCTGGATCGGCCTGCATCTCCTCGCACCGGATGGCCGCAGTGAGATGCAGCATTTGGCGCGCACACCCAACTGGCAGCAGGGTAACCCAAACTTTGCCATCGATTACTGGCACAGCATGGACGGCGGCATCTTCCCTCAGGATGAAGAAGGGAAAAGGATAGAAAAAGGCATCGTCGATGAATGGCTGAAAGGGCACCCTGAAGACTACTTTGTCGGCGGCTATATCTGGCCTCAATACGGGCACTTCATGGGAGGAGCCA
The DNA here is from genome assembly GCA_964507815.1 of uncultured Puniceicoccaceae bacterium. Lineage (GTDB taxonomy): Bacteria > Verrucomicrobiota > Verrucomicrobiia > Opitutales > Puniceicoccaceae > Puniceicoccus. The sequence continues at coordinate 20,400 of CAZDRT010000020.1, read as the reverse complement.
TGCCTCGGCGCATCAACGAGACATTCACCGGAAAGAACAAGAAAGAATACCCGCAATACGATCCGGAACAAGGTGTCATTTACGAAGGTGCCTATGGCACCTGGCATGAGCGCCTGCGCTACATGATCGACAACCTGCCGCAATTTTTGGACGCACCTGGAGAGTTTTATCACGACAGAAACACAGGCACGCTCTTCTACCGCCCGGAACCGGGTGTCAACCCCAACCAACTGGATTTCGAGCTGACCCATTTCTCCACAGGGATAACCATCACGAATCAAAGCAATGTCGATGTACGCGGCCTTCTCATGCGATATTATAACGATAATGGGATTTTCCTGGGCAACGAAGTCGAGAACATTCTAATCAAGAATAATATCTTCGAGGACATCCTGGACAAAGCGATCTCTCATGGCTTCGACAACTGGCGCGTGAACGCTGACCCGGAATATGCCAACAACATTTTCATCCATGACAACTATTTTCAGGACATCTGGACCACGGCCATCGCCTTCAACGCAACTCCAGATAAGGACAAAATCATCGATCATATTGAGGTCATGCGCAACAAGACCTTCAACACGGGTATCCGCCACAAAGACAATGTGCAGACACCCTTGGCAGCGATCGAGTTAAAGTTCATGAAGACATCTATCGTTGCAGGCAATGTCACCGAAGACTCCTGGGGCAGCGGTATCATGCTGTTCAGTGGAACGCATGGTCAGGGCAGCGGCAGTCAGGCCGAGATTCCCCTCAACCGTCACCTCGTCTTCCACAACAAGACCTTGGACACCGCGCTGGCCGTCAACGACTACGGTGGCATGAGTCTCTGGATGGGAGGCCCAATCTATTGCTTTAATAACAACATCGGCAATAGCCCAGGTGTCATGCCTGCCGGCATCACCATGTTCGGCGGCAGCGATAAGCCGAAAACACTCAGCTACCCGCTCTATCTGGACGGTGCCTACAAGGTCTATTCTTTCAATAATATCATATGGGCGCGCAGCAATGATCGAAAGAACGATCCCTTCGCGACCGGGACGCCGGGCTACTTCATGGTCTTCGGCTTCCTCAACCAGTTTACGAACAATACCCTGTATCGCACTGGCGAAGGTGTCGGTGGTAGCGGTGGCCATCGTAACGACGTCATCAGCAACCTGATGGCCAGCGTTGGCGGAGGCGATCGCAGGGATTCCTTTATCGCCCATGACCGCGAGGGCGACCCATCCCTGGTCGGCGGCGGAGACGACGGCACCAGTGGACGCCGCGGCGTGCCGACACTCGCTTATGCTCACAACGTCATGCATGGCACAGCTCGGGCAGGGCAACTCATTCGTGGCGGACAAACGAACCAGAACGTGCAAGCTGAAGAAGTGGAAGAACTGGCTGCCATGATGCAGGCCTTTCCCATCCGCTTCGGTGAACTGGGCTGGAGAGCGGAAAGCAAACCCATCATCGGTAAAGCTGATGACCAACCGGTGATCGAAGGCAGCGATGCCGATTTCCGCCCGGGGGAAGGCTCCTTTGCCATCGATAAAGGAGCCACCTACTACATTCCCTATAACCTTTACGGCACCTTGGGCGAATGGCACTTTACGGAAAACCGTGCTGAGCCCAACCGTCAAATTGACTATGCCTACTACCAGTCGAATGCCCACTATCACCGCATGTATTATGAGTTCGTGCCCGGTGTGGATCTGGTCTTCAATGATCTGACTCTGGACGGTTATAGCGAAAGTCCCTTGGAAGACTGGGCCAAAGGAAGCGTTGTCTTCGACGGACAACGTTATGCAAAGGTCACTGACGCTGATATGCGCAAAGACATTACCATACCCGTCTATACCACCAACCGTCGCGGTGATCGCGAACTGCTCCGTGAATGGCCCGAAAAGGACTGGATCCTCCCCGAGCCGACCGAAGCCAGAATGCGTGGCGATAATATCAACTATCGACGCTCCAAATTCGCGGATGATGCGGTCATTCGCTATCCCGGCGAACTGCGGCACACCCCGCGTGTGACGGATGAAAACGTGCTGGTCGAGGCCGTCTTCGAAGCTGAGCGCGGCCTGACCAACGCCGGCCTCATGGGCAAATATGACGGACGCAACGGCTACCGCCTCATCATCAACGGGAGCGGTCAGGCCGAATTCCAACTCGCCCACAACGGCAGGGTCGCCAGTGTGACCTCAGACAGCAAAGTGAACGACGGCGGCTACTATCATGTGCTCGCCGAAGCTGATCGCGAAAGCGGGCGCCTGACCATATACGTCAACGGCGAAGAAGCAGGTAGTGCCACCGGCGCACCCTCCCCGAACCAGTCCCTCGATAACAATGCCGACTTCCTCGTCGGCAAGACCCACGACGACCAGTTCTTCAAGGGCAAGATCGACACCATGCGAGTGGCCGAAGGCACCCTCGAACAATCGCAGACTTCGATTGAAGAAGTTTGGGCTTGGTTCACCGAAGGCCCTTGGCGCTACGACATGCTGGGCAACAAATCCGTTGATCGCCGCGACGCCGGGGCGATCGAGAAAGTGCGATAATCGGTGGTATCCACTTCATAGCTGGTGAGCGGTCTCCAGCTCCGCTGGATCCTTCTCCTTTTCTCCGGCCCAGCCGGAAACCGCTTATGCCCGCTGATTGACGCTTATGTTGATTAGGTTCGGCAGCTAAAGCAGCCGTTCCTTGGCGTTAGCCGAAGTAGACCTGACCGTCGTCGTCGAAAGTTTGCACGGGATCGAAGTCACCGTGTTCGCCGAGGATGCGCCGCATCCCCGGGCGGTCGTGGTTTTGGGTGATCAGGAGGAAGGGAAGGGGGGGCTTCCATCCGAGGTCGCGATACCGCTGACCGGAAGGCTGGAAAGTTTGTTTGTTCTCCACACCACTTACCGGGGGAATGATAACACTGAAGTCGGAAAGTGCAGTTTGCGGGTGGGGCCCGGATCGGGAGCGTGCTTGGCCGTCTTCGCCTTGACGGTGGCGCACTAGTGGGGCTTGAGTGGCCTTAACCGTTTATGAAGGGAGGCATTTTCGAGGGCTGAAAAAATACTGTGCTTCTTGGCTGGGGTCCATGCCGCGTTAAGGTGTCGTTATCTACTCGAAAAGATTTTGTATCATGCGTTTCCTTCTTTCAGTCGCCCCGGTCTTGTTTGTGTCGGTCTCTCTCAGCGGTCTCCGTGCGACCGAGTGGAAGCAGGCGCGTCCCTTGATGGAAAAATATTGCCTGGACTGCCACGGCGGTCAGTCCGTCAAGGCCGATCTCGATTACACGCTCTTTCTTGAGAACGAGGATATGTTCCGTCAGGACGTGTCTTTGTTAGAAGAGATGGAGTTCATGATCGCGGAGAATGAGATGCCTCCGCCGACTGCCGATGCCTTTCCGACTGCCGTCGAGCGCAAAGCGCTGCTTAACTGGAATCTCGACTTGATCGACGAGGCGGCGGCGGCGATTCCGGACGACCCGGGTGTGGTCTTCATGCCCAAACTCACGCGCTCCAGCTACAACCGGGTATTGAGCCAGCTCGCGGGTTACGACATCGAGCCCGGCAATGTTCTCGCCCGCGAGGCTCCGTCGGGCATGGGCTTCACTAACGTCGGTGAAGCACACACCATGGAGCCGAATCAACTGGAGAAGTATCTGATGGCCGCCTCGGAGGCGGTGAGCTTCCTGAGGATGTCGCCGGTCAGCGGCATGCTGTGGTCGCCGAAGAAATTGAACGACCTCTCCACGCCGAACACCGCCCGCGACTACTATTTCGACCGCTTTGTTGATTGGCATGCCAACATTACCGGTGCCTACGCCCGCGAGCCGAACGAGTGGTTCAAGGAAGATGGGGTCGGCCACGCCGAATACTGGTATCAACTCTGGCACTGGGAGCATCGCGAAGCTCTCGGCCTCGCGGCCGGGGAACTGCAAGACCTCGCGAAGGATTCCAAGCACGACATCAACGGCAAGATACTGGAGAAATGGCAGGTGTTTTTCGATCAGTCCGAGATGGATGATCCGGTTTTCGAGGAAATCCGCTCGACCTGGCACGCACTGCCGGACCCATCCAGGATCACCCCGGAGAAAGCCCGCGAGCAGCTTGGAGCTTTGGAAGCCTGGTATCGGCGCATGACCGACCACACGAATTGGGATCCGGAGATCGAGTTGCGCTCGGATCGGGTCTTCGGCGGATTGGAAATCAAAGAATTGCGGAAAAAAGGGGTGTATCGCTATCGCTATGACTTCAGCAAGTTCAAGGATGGCAAAAGCCATGAGAAGCTTTACCTGACCCTTGCGAAAGGGGCCAAGTCGAAAGGCGATGTCCGCGTCCTTCTCGACAACGGCCATGTGCTTTATGGCGATGACCTGGCCGAAGGGGCCGGGCGCCGGGTGCCCTGGCAGGAGGTTGAGGGCCTGGGCATCAGCGATATCGAGGGGCAACCGCTTTCCCGTAGTCGGACTGTGGATGCGGAAATCAAGCAGGATGCTTCCATTCTCGTGAAGGCTCCGGCCATTTTGCTCTTGCGGATTCCCGAGGATGCCGACGGGCTCGACCTCGATTTTGTGCTCGACCCGGAGATTTCTCCGAACGGCACCATCCAACACTGGCTCGACGCGGAGATTCCCGAAATCGTGGCCTACGATTTTAGCGCGCAGGCGCAGGCGCCCCACGCATACATTTACAAACGGGGAACCATCGAAGCCCCCGGGACGCCGCGCCATATCAGCGCTCCGGATCGCACGTGGAGGGGTCTCGTCGGGGCTCCGGGGTATTACCACAAATACCCGAGTTTCTTCCTCCACCCGGAGCCCGAACTCGGCAAGTATTTTGACAAAGCCAGCCAGCGCGACGGCTGCTACTCCGGCGACGATCCCAACGACCCCTACCGGCTTTCCATCGAACAATTCCTCGCCTCGCTCACGCCCGAGCAACTGGCGGAGAGGGACCGTATGCTGAGGGAGATTCAGTTCATCGCCCAGCCCCCGCACCACGATTTCGCCGATCTGCTGATCGCAAACGGAATCGAGCTGTTGGAAAACCAAAGGCCCACCCGAGCGCAGCTGGCCCGGATGAGTGCGGAGGACCGGAAAAATGCGGAAGACCTGCTCGCCAGGATGGCGGAGTTCGACCACCTGCTTTTGGAGATCGCCCGCGACCGGATCCGCGATTTCGCGGAGGTTTCCTGGAGGCGCGAACCCACGCCCGATGAGCTGGATCGCCTCATGGTCTTTTATGTGGAGAGTCGGCTGCAGGGCACCTCCTTCGACACGGCGGCCAAACAAAGCGTCCGCGCCATCCTCAGCTCGCCGCACTTCATCTACCGCTACCAGACGGCCCGCAACTCCGAGGAATCGTATCCGATCGAGGCGCGTGGCCTGGCCGATCGACTCGCCGCGGTTTTCTGGGACGGTATTCCCGACGAGGCGTTGCTCGCCAAGGTGCGTGATGGTTCCCTGACCGATCCCGAAGTTCTGGCCGCCGAAGCCCGCCGCATGCTGGCGGACGAAAAGGCCGACGCGCTGGGGAGCAAATTTGGCGCCGAATGGTTTCAGTTTAAAAATTTCCGCGATCATGTGGATCCGGATCCGGATCGCTTCGCCGACTACAACTTGGAGATAGCCTACGCCATGGAGATGGAAGCGACCCACTTCTTCCGCCACATGTTGCAGGAAGACCGACCCCTGACCGATCTCTACCAGGCCCCCTATACCTTTCTGAATGCCGATCTCGCCGGGTTTTACGGCATCGAAGGCGTGCGCGGCGACGAGTTCCGGCTTGTCGAACTCCCCGAGCAGCGGCGCGGCGGCGTCCTCACCCTCGGGAGTTTCCTGACCAAGACTTCCCTGCCGCTGCGGACCAGCGCGGTGGTGCGTGGATCGAAAATCATTGAGAAAGTTCTGGGCGAGCACATACCGGACCCGCCTCAGGTGCCGCCGCTCTCCGACGATGAGACCAATGCCGCGGGCCTGACGGTGGTCGAGCAACTGGCCAAGCACAGGGACGACCCGGCCTGTATCGGCTGCCACCAGAAAATTGATCCGCTTGGCATCGCTCTCGAAGGCTTTGATCCGGTGGGGAAGTGGCGGACCACGCTTGTGGACGGCACACCCGTGGAAACATCCGATACGACCGCGGACGGCGTTCCATTGACCGGATTGAGCGATTTGACCGCCTACCTCGATACTCGGCGTGATGAAATCTTCAAGAAGTTCAGCCGCATGTTCACCGCATACGCCTTGGGCCGGGATATCCAGCCCAGCGACCGACCCCTCATCGAGGCAATGGTCGAAGCAATCCAGACCAACGATTACCGTTTTTCGCCCGCCGTCGAGGTGCTCGTCAAGAGCAGGCAATTCCGCTATCGTCGCGATAGTCTCGATTACGCCATGAATTAAATAGTCTCCCCGATTGAGCGAATCTCCAACCCTCCCACATCCTCCCACCATGAAACAAGTCACCGACAACTTCGAACAACCTATCAGCCGCCGCACCGCCCTCAAAGCCATCGGAGCGACGCTCACGCTGCCTTTTCTTCCCAGCCTCTCTTGGGCGGAGCGTTGGGTGCCCGACCCCACGAAGCCTCCCCGGCGCTGGGCCGCCATGGTCTTTCCGAACGGTGTCAACGTGGATCACTGGTGGGCCAAGGGTGCCGGAGGCGGCATGGAGTTGTCCAAGTCCCTCAGCCCATTGGCGAGATTCAAAAACGACATCACCGTCATCAACGGCTTGCGGGCGGTGGACAGCGGCAAGGGCTTCCACGCCGACAATTTCACCAACTGGCTCAACGGCTTCCAGTTCACGCAGTCACGCACGCAGCAGAAGTCCATCCTGCCCCAATCCATTGATCGTCACCTCGCCAGCACGATTGGCGGGGACACCATACTCCCGGCCATCCACCTCGGTGTCGAGCCGCCCAAGAATGCGCTCTGGTCCACCTTCAGTTGGAGTCACGGCCAAACACCCATTCTCCCGGAAATCCAGCCGCGCATGGTTTTCGACTCGCTCTTCGATAGTGCCAAGCTGGAGCGCGAAAAGAGCCTGCTCGACATGATGAAAGATCAGGCCAAGGACGTAAATCGCAAGCTCGGCTATCAGGACCGGCACAAGATGGATCAGTTTCTCACTTCCGTAAGGGAAATCGAGCAGCGCATCGACAAGGCCATCAACGACGAACGCCCGGCGGAATACTGGCGCCCCGACCTGAAAGAACCGCCCATGTCGGCACCGGCTCCCGGTCTCCCCAAAGACACGGCCGAGCACCAACGCCTGATGATCGATCTGATGGTTCTGGCTCTCCAGATGGACAAGACCCGCGTGGCCACTTTCATCTTCCACAACGATAGCTCCAACATCAATTACGGCTTCGTTCCCGGGGTGGAAAACCGCGGCATGCACGGAGCCATCTCCCACCACCAGCACGACCCGGAAACCCTCCGTCAATACCAGCTGACCAACGAACACCACGTCAGCCTGCTCGCCTACGCGATGGAGAAGATGTCCCAGGTCGACGAAGGGGACGGCACCACGCTGCTGGATAACACCATGCTCACCTTCGGCAGCAACATGATGGACGGTAACAGCCACTACTCGGCGGCCTTCCCCGTCGTCCTCGTCGGTGGCGCGAATTGCGACATCAAGGGTGGTCGCGTGCTCGACTTCACCGATCAACCCGTGGAACACCGCCGCCTCATGAACCTCCACCTCGCCACCGCCCAGCGCATGGGGGCCAACCTCGACGCCTTCGGCAACAGCACCTTTCCGGTCGAGAATCTGGGTAGCGCTTCCTGAACCAGTTCATCAACCATTCGAAAGAACAAGCAGAACCGATAGTTTCTTCGAGCGGCAACCGGAGGATACGGGGTAATTCGGGGCGGGTGGGATTGACCCGGCGGCTTCGTCACCTACGAACACCGATAGCGTAGCAGGCAGGCGCGCCCGCTTGTCAACGCGATGCGGAGTTGCCCGTTTTCGTAACGGATGTCGGCTTCGCCGACGATGGGGACGAAGGCCGGATTGCTTCCGGAGGGGAAAGCTTGGGGCGTGAGCACAACGGGCACGGAGGGGTCGGCCTCGGCCAGCCATCGCAGGCAGACCAGCCCCCCGCCATATTCCGGCGAGTGTGTCTGCCAAGCCTCGATCCCGGTGCGGGTTTCCGCCCGGGGGCGGAGCAGATGGAAGTCACCTTGCAGCAGGGCTTGGTGTTCGCGCCAGATCGCCACGCATTCACGCAAGCGTTGGCGGCGCTCGGACGGGAGGGCATACAGCTCGGGGGCGAAACTCAGATCGGCGGCGAAATTCGCCAGAAACGCGTTGGCGTCCGCGTCTGCGTCGGTGTGGGCACTGTGGTCGGGATACCAGCTCTGGTGGTTGCAGACCGAGGGAAGGATGCTGTTGGCCCCCGTGAGGATCGCGCCGGCGATGTCGGGATCGTGGCCGGTATAGTCGGTGATCCAGTGGGAATGGCCGGCCTTGAGCGAAGCGAGTGAAAGGATCCGGCCTCCCGACGCGCAGATTTCGATCCAGACGTCGGGATGGCGGGAGCGGAATTCGGCCATGACGCGGTCGAAGCCTTGATAGAATCCGAGTTCGAGCAGGCCCCGGCGGTCGCCGGTTTCGTGGACGTCGAAAAAGAAGGGGCGCGGGTCGCAGTTCATGTCGAACCAGATCATTTTCGCGCCGTATTCGGCGACCATCCGTTCGAGCAGGTCGGCGAACAGTTCGCGCCCGCCTTCCGCAGCGAGATTGATGAGCGGCTGGATGTTGATGTCGTAGCTGACGGGGTTGTATTTGGCGCTGGTTTCCGGGTCGTATGCCGGGTCGTAAAAAAGGAGATTCCTACGGACTTCGGGATCTTTCACAAGGGGGTTGTCCAGGCCGATGCGCGGATCGATCCAGAGCCCCGGATCGAGGCCCCTTTCCGTCAGATCCCGGCGCAGAGCCGCCATGCCATCGGGAAAGCGGCCTTGCGCGGGCCGGTAGTCGCCCATGAGGTTCCACCAGTGCAGCCGCCCTTGCGGGTCGTTGTCGTATTGCCAGGTCGAGCCGTAGGTGAACGTTTCGAGGCCGAGTTCGGCGACGTGCTTGACTTCGTCATGGACGGTGGGTTCGCCCATGTTTTCGCGGGGTCCGCCGAAGATTTGAAACATGGCGCGGGGGCGTGCCTGTTCCCCCCGGAAGGGAGGGACGCAGTGTTCGGCCGCATAGCGGCGGAAGTGGTTGGAACCGTCTTCGACTCCGCCGTCGAATCGACCGAGGGTGACGGCGGGCAACTCGATTCGTTCACCCGGCCGCGGGACGAAATCCAGCTGGGGCAACTCGAAAAACACGGAAGTATATTCGGGAAGGCGATGCACCTCGATGCACCAGCAGCCGCACCACTCCGGGGCCAGCCAAAAGCCGCGGCCGGCTTCCGCGAAGACCCAGATGGGCAGGTATTCGTTGGAACACCGCCCGGTGTCATCGAAGTAGCGGAAAATGTCGAGGCCGAACAACGCGCGGTCTTCGATCCGAAACATCGGGGTCGGAAACCGCTCGTTTCCACGATGCGGGCAGGTGCCGCCGCGAATGGAGCGGAATGCGGTGGCTCCTGCGGGATCGGTGTTGGGGATGCGCAACTCGGCGATGCGCACCCGCCCGATGCGCGGTAGGGACGGAGCGGAATTTTCCGCGCACAAAGTCGGTCGCCAGCGGATGACAGCGCTTTCCAGTGAGGGCTGCCACGCCAGTTCCAGGCGGAGAGGCGCACCCCGGATGGCGAAGACGGTTTCGGTCGCGTCAGGCGTCGCTGCCCGCGGTTCCAGCAGCGCGGGCCGGCGATTGACGGTAAAGGAGACCGGCGGGCCGGCGGAGTCCGCGTCAGGGGCGGCTTGTCCGGATAGGAAAGGTGGGATTTTCATAATTGGATGCCGGTCGGGTTTACCGGGGGTCGCGCAAATTCAAGTCGGGCTCGGGTTTGGGGCCGGCTTGGTAGATGACTTTGAAGTATTCGAGATCCGCCTGCCAGGGATCGAAGTCGTCTTTCCCTGCGGCGAAATCCGCTGGAAGCGCTCCGTAGCGTTTGAGTTCCCGGATATATTCGGGCGTGGGTTGGAAGTTCTCCTGCCAGTAACGGGGTTGGCCGTATTCCTCCACGACCGCCATGACTTGCTCGCGCAGGATCTGGTAGTCCGGATCGTCTTTAGAGGTGAAGATGGTGGCGGGCGGTTCGTCGAGGCCGGCCTGCATGCGCTTCGGACGGGCTTGCTTGCAAAACCCGGTGCCTCCCGCTTCTTTCGCAAGCGGCGCGGTCAAGAGGAGAGACAGATCCGGTTGGTCGATGTTATACCAGCCCCCTGCGTATTTTTCGTTGTTGTGGCAGTCCAGGCAGTGCTCGTTCCAGACTGGCTGGATGTCCTTCATGTAATGGATGACCTGGGGCACGCCGGGAACCGGTTCGACCTTGGCGGGAGGGCGGCCGAGGGCTTTCAGGGTGTCGCCGTGAAACGATTGCGCGGGGGCGTGCGTGCGGTGTTCGTGGAGGAAGAGATCCTCGTCGTATTCGCCGGGAAGCTGGTGGATGATCTCGTAATCGCCCTCCGCGTTCATGACCACGATGCGGTCCAGGGTGGCGGCTAGAAAGTAGTTCCGGCTGATGGGGAAGGGGTCACGCCAGGACTCCAAATCGAGATGGCTTGTCTTCTTCTCATTGGTTCGGGGCAGTGCATACCCTCGATCAATCAGCCGCAAACCACGCGGATCGCTGGGGCCGAAAGCGGTATCCTGAATGATGATCCGCCCCCGCTTCTCGTTGCGCCCGTGCTTGGGACTGGCAATGGAGGCGATCAGATCAGTCCCCGGGATGGGTTTTGGGTCTGCGTGGAAGGTGTCTCCCAATCCCAGATTATTGAGCAACACCATTTGGTTGGCACCATCGGGGTTGAAGGTCCAAAGGCCGTGAAAAGACACCTGATCGCGGTTGACGTTATTCCCAGCGGGTGTAGGCGATGCGCCCGTCATTGAGCGGCCAGGGGTTGTTCTCATGCTCGACTCCGAAGCTGATCTGGCGGATGTTCGAGCCGTCTGCCTCGCAGGTGTAGGTCGTGCCCGCCTTTGCCTCCGTATTTCCATGCATTGGGGTTGTCGATGACGTATCCCGCATTCTCATACCAGTGCCAGCCGCGACCGTTGGCCCGCACGGCGAAAACGATTTCCTCCACCTCGTGCATGTCGGATTGCAGCGCGTCCGCGAGGACACCCTCGGTGGGGCCATACCATTCGGGCTCGCTCTTCTCCATCCACATCCAATCATATTCCCCTTCCTGTGCCTGCCCCGGAAGAGTGCCGGGGATGAGAACTGACGGAAGGAGGAACGCAAAGAGAAGTTTGAAGCGTTTTCCGGGGTTCATGATGTAGCCGTGGTTCAAGTTGAGAGGTGCGGGGGAAGTCTATGATCATTCTGCAAGCGGCTTCAAATCAAGCTTGTGCAGGTTGCCGTCGGCGAGAAAAAGGATGTTGTTCTTCACATCCCAGCCGAAGGTGTTTCGCCCGATCAACCAGTTGTGGCTGGTGGGTTTTTCTTTTTTTGCTTCGGCAAGCATAATGGGGTTGTCGGCGATCTTGGTCCACAGGTCGCCACCCTCCTGGCTGTGGTAAATGCCCTCCCTTGTGCCAACAATTATTCCCTTCTTGGTTTCTCCAAAGAATGGTCCCCAATAGGCATGGGGCAGCTCCGAACCAACGGTTTTCCAGTGGGTGCCGGTAGCATCTGCTTGGAAGAGCCCGCCTTCGCCCAGCCAATAGATGCTTTTTTCAAAGATCACCGGTCGAAAAGCATGAATGGCGATATCGTCGGCGACGGTTTCCCACTCCGCGCCATTGTCGGTGCTACGTAGGATGGTGCCGCTCGTGGGCTTGGCGATAAGAATGGAACCGTCCGGCGCGAATCCGAAATAGTCCGTGTTTTCAATCTCGCGCCAGTTGGCACCGCCGTCCTCAGAAAACCAGAGGCGGCTGGAATGGTGCAGCTTGCCCAACATCCGCCGCGGATTATTGGCCCAGTCGACTTGGCCCCAGGACCAACCATAGCTGCGGAGGTGATCCCCCTCAATCAATACCCGCTTGATCGGATGCCAGGTCCCGCCATCATCCAGTGATATCACGCATTGCAGCGGTTCCTCCTGCGGATCTTTCAGGAAAAGCGCAATTCCACCGGTGCTACGGTCGCGGTGGAGGGCGATGCCATACCAGTAGGAGCCGGCCATTTCAGAGGTGTCTGCGATCTGTTCCCAGTTGCTGCCCTGGTCCATGCTCTTAAAGACCCCGGTGCGGTTTTTCAGACTGTAGAGGGCTCCGGTTTCCGGATCCACGGCGATTGCCCGGGTCTTCTCCATGCGGCGGTCGGACGGACTCTCAACCTCTACCTTCTGCCACCGAAGGAGGTCGTGGGCGACGGTGGGGCAGGTGCTGTATTCGCTGTATTCACGCTCGGCGGCGGCGAGGCCACAGGCGAGCGCTCCCATAAGGAGGGAAAGGAGAGAAAAGCGCATGCGGGGTGGGGTTGGGGAGTTCATGGGCTTTTCGTTTGAACGAGTGGGACAAGTCGGAGAAGGAAATGGTTGATTTTTTTCTTAAAGTAAAAAACAGTTCATTAGAAAATCAACAGAATAATCAGATAAAAGATAAGAAAGTCGAGTAGCTTGCCAAGGTGCGGCTTGCGCGAATGGCGCTCGGGGGGTGCAACCACAAGGGCGTGTGGCTACGGACCCGGAGTCTCGGCATTCGGCCATATTCCCCTTACCGCGCCTGCGCATTCAAAGTCGCGGTAAAGAACGGCAACCCAAGCACTGCTATGGAATGCTACGAGTGTCACGGTCCGGATAATGCCGAGGCGGAACTCGATTTACAGGCGATCCTGCAATCTCCGGCGGGATTCACCGCCCATGAGGAAGCGCTGGTCTTCAGCTTAGACGCCATCGATTTCGGGGACATGCCGCCGCGGAAGGCGCTCCAGCCTTCCGCATCGGAGCGGGCCGAAGCCGTCGATACTCTCGCGGCCATCAAAAAGGTGATCGAGTCCCAGACGCAGGGAGATCCCGGTCTCGTCGTGATGCCGCGGCTCACGTCGAACGAGTATGACCGGGTCCTCCGTGATCTCGCCGGCCGTTCCGTCAGTGGCGGTTTCCTGCTTCCCAATGACGGCGGTGCCGGCGAAGGATTTTCCAATGTCGGCCAGGCCCAGCCGATCTCTTTGCGCCATATCGAGCAATTTCTCAATGCCGCCCGTTTTGCGCAGCAGTCTCTCATCGCAACCCCGCATGGTCTTTACTGGCACCATCAGGCTTTACCGGGAATCGAGGAGGAGAAAGATGTGCTGGACGGGATGGATACCGCCCTCAAGCAGGAACAGCAGGTGATTGAGAACCGTCTGAAGGAGGAGGCCATGTTCATCCGGCGGATGGTCCGTGGAAGCGAGCGGGGCGACAAAGAAGCTGTCACCAAGCTCTATCTGGAAGCCGCATGGAAATACCGCTACCGCGCCGATCTGGGCATGCCGGACGCCTCCATCGCCGAGATCTTGGAGAATGTCGATCCCCGCCTCTCCGAACACTCGCTGAAAGAATGGATCGCCATTCTCGCCCATCCCAGGGACTACTGGTTCGACCTGACGAAACGCCATTATCAAAGCTGGCGCGAGCTGCCGCCGCCCTCGCAGATCGAGATTGCGGAGGTGCGGTCGATTCTGGATGAAATCGTCCCCCGCTGGACGGATTATCCGCACTTTTTTCTCTGGCCGCTGAATCGAACCTGGGATTACGAGATCAACCAGAACTCCGGCAAACAGCATCGGGAGAAGCATCAGGAGATCGTCCGCGACGAGCATCGTTGGCCCTTCAATATTGATCTGGAGAAGTTCCGGAGTCGCTACGAACGCGTCCACCGCGGCGGTTGGCAAGAGGGCGATCCGGTGTTCCTCCACCTTGCGACCACCTATGGGGCCGACAATCCGGAGAACGATCGGATTCTCTGGCACGACGGTCGCTTCATCATGGATGATGGCACCGAAGTCGCATGGAACGACTTTATCGGAGGCGGGCGATCACCGGTGGGGAGCGTCGAAGCGGTTCAGTTGGACTCCGGTATGGGCGTCCGGGTAGAGGCTCCGGCGATCTTTTGCGTTAAAGTTCCCGCGGGTGCGGAGCGCTTCGAAGTGGAGGCCAAGGCCGCGCCCGGCTACGAAGAAAAGGCCACGGTCCAGGTTCTGGTCATGCCGGAGGATTTGACGGAAGAAGAATTGGTCTTCTATGATCGGCGCCGGCCCATGTTCCACCGGCAAAAAGAGCCCGGGGAATCCTATCGCGAGAGGGCTTCGAGGAGCAAGGCCTTCTACCGCGCCGAGAATGGCAACATCCACCGCGAGAACACGCGCCATCTCGCCTATCTTTCGGAGAAATCACTGGATGTACTGAACCAAAAGGATGCCCGCCAGCCGGATCCCGAAGAACCTTACCCCTATTATTTCTCCATCCGGGAGATTTATGAAATGGCCACGCCGGAGGAACGCGAACACCTCGAACGTCTGACCCGCCTCTACGATCAGACTGTCATTGCGATGGAAGAAGATCTCGATTCCGAATTCGTCAGAAAAAGTGCCCGGGCACAACTGGAGGATTTAATGGTTCGCGGATGGAAGAGGGAGGTTTCCGCCGATGAGGTGGAGGAAATGGCCACACTGTTCGACCGCACCTATGAGACGACCGGACTCTACGACACCGCTTTCAAGCAGGCGCTCACCGCCGTGATGGTCAGCCCCGACTTTATCTTTCGCCTTCCCGCTCCGGCCTCGCAAGCCATCGCCCGGTCAACCGCCGGCGTCCGGCCGTTGACCGGCCCGGAGTTGGCCAGTCGGCTCTCTTTCGCGCTCTGGGCCTCGGTGCCCGACGCGGAGCTGCGCTCGCTCGCCCACGGCGGTGAGTTGCTCGACGCCGATGTCCTCCGCAACCAGGTGCGGCGGATGATGGCCGATCCCCGCGCCTCCGCCATGGCCGAAGAGTTCGCGGGCCAATGGTTCCAGTTCAGCACTTTCGCCTCCCACTCCGAGCCGGATCCCGAGCTTTTCCCTGAATTCGACGCAGAACTCGCCCAGGCCATGTTTGATGAAGTCCGGCTCTTTTTCACCGAAATTTTTCTGGAAAACCGCTCCATCCTCAATGTTCTCGATTCCGACTTTACCTACGTCAACGAAGAACTCGCCACCAAGATTTACGGCATGGAGGGCATCGAAGGCTCGGAGATGCGCCGCGTGACGATCGACGACCCCCGCCGCGGCGGCATTCTCACCATGGGCGCGACTCTGACCAAGACCTCTCTCGCCCTGCGCACCAGCGCCGTCAAGCGCGGGGTTTTCGTAATCGAGGAAATTCTCGGCGCCCATTTGCCCGATCCTCCGCCGGTCCCCGCTCTTTCCCAGTCGGAGACGAACGAAGACGGCCTGAATGTGGTCGAACAACTCAAGGTCCACCGCGAGGATCCCTCCTGCGCGGCCTGCCACAGCAAATTCGACCCCCTCGGCATCGCCCTGGAGAATTTCGACCCGATCGGACGCTGGCGCACCGAGGACGCGGGCGGCAATCCGGTGATCAACACCGACTCGCTCCCCGACGGGACCGTCCTCGACGGCCCGGGTGCTCTGCGCGATATGCTCCGTTCCGAGCGGGATCGGTTCGTCCACCACTTTGCCCGTAAACTCACCGGAAAGCCTGGGCGGGTTCAACCGCCTCGCCGCCGCCGGCATCGACACCGTCAAAGCCGGCCCGCCCCGCCGCTATGGCACCATGCTCTTCGCCAACGGCGTCAATACCGAGCATTGGTGGGCGAAACAAACCGCCGGTGGAATGGAGCTGTCCAAGACCCTCGCCCCGCTGGCCCGTTTCAAGGACGACATCCTCCCGCTCAACGGTCTCGAATATTTCGGCAGCGGATCGCCCACCCACTGGCCGCTTTTCACCAATTTCCTCTCCGGGGCGGACTTGCAGAAGAGCACGCTGCCCATGGCGGCCAAGTCGATTGACCAGGTCATCGCCGCAGTGGCGGGCAAAGAAACCTTCCTGCCGAGTCTTCACCTCGGGGTCGATCCAGTCCAACCGGGACTCCGCCTCGGCGTGCCGGCCTCACCAGCTTCGGGGACAGCGTTGGCCCGCTCAAGGGGATTGAGGGCTGAACCATCATGAGGATGAATACGACTGTGAAGATAAATACGAAGACAGACTCATTCAAATCGTCCTGGATCGCCGCCGCGCTGTGCGCGGTGACGGTTTCAGTCGGTGCCGCCCCGCCCGGCGCAACGCAGGAAGGGGAGGGGTCTGAAATCTACTGGCTCGGCACCGCCATCACCCGGTATCACAATTTCCCGGAGCAGGTGGCGGCCACCCTCTCAAACGCGCTTAACGGCGGAGAAGTCATTGCTTCGGGTGAATACGTCTGGCCCATTCAGCAACTGTTTCTTCCCGATGACCACCCCGGCAAGCGTGGGCATCCCTCGCTTGATAAAAAACAGAAGATCCTCGATTATCTGGAACAGAATCAACCCGAATACGTGGTCATCCAGACCACTTACGACTACTTTCGCACCGGTGAGGATGCCGCTTATGCCGGTGATTTTCCGACGGTTATCCGGAATATCGGCGAAACCGTCGCCGGATACGGCGGACGCATGATTTTCTACGAATCGGGGTGGAACGATGAAAACGTTATCGCCCCGCACCGCGAGACTCTCTACGCGCTCGCGCGGGAATTCGACGCCCTGATTGCGCCCTGCCGAACCGCCCAGGATCTCTTCCGCCAAAAACATCCGGACATCGACTGGACCTACGAAGGGGACAAGCGCCACCCGGGCCAATACTTTCTTTTACTGAACGAACTCGTTTTCGTGGAGACAATTCTCGGTCGCATTCCGGATGTCGTGGACAATACCATCGAGTACCGCAGACCGAATAAAGAACTCGACCGAAACGAGCGAATGGTCGAGCGGACCATCGACCCGGATCTGGCTCGAAGCCTGCGGGTGATCGCAGCCGAAGCCGCCGGCATCGCGGAGCAACGTCTGCTGGACGGAGCCGCCGAAGCTGCCCCCTGAACGCATCAAAACCGATACCATCTTGGAAAATTACCGTATGAAAAAAAGCCACTCCTTCGACATCGATCTCGGAAAGTTCCGCGCGGAATACCTCCGGGCGCACGAGGACACCTGGAGCGAGGGAGATCCAATCGACCGTTTCCGTGACCGCGGTGCGCCAACCAACCCTTTCATGAATCATTCAGGCTAACTTCTCTTTTGAGCCCTCGGGTGCGCGGGGCGGGGGCTCAAGCGGGCAGGTTGTCGATGTCCAAGCCTGCGGGAATGCCGCGCTCGTAGCGCACCAGCGCGGCCTTGGAGGGCATCTCGATATGGATGCCGCCGTCCGCGGCGACGGTGACGGCGGCCTCGCCGACGATGTTGCTGAAGCGCAGGTCCGCCGGATTCTCCGGCCAGCGCAGGCGGGTGTCGTTGCAGGTTTCTCCCTCGCTGTCGCGCCGTTTGAAGAAGAGGAGGATGCCGCTGCCGGTGTCGGGGTCGTGGTATTGCCAGCCGTCCCAGCCGGTTTGATCCACGGGGGCGGGGAACAGGCTCCAATAATCCCCCGTGAGGTATTTGCGGAGGTTCTTGTAGATGCCGACGAGGGCGGTGATGTCCGCGCGGTCGCGGTCGCTGTAGTAGCGGACGGTATGGTGGAAGGTGCAGGTGCTGCCGAAGACGTTGAGCAGGAGGTGCAGCCGGGAGGCGTCCTCCTCGCCCGGCTTGGCCGGGGGGAGTTTGATCAGGTTGGTGATGTAGGTGGTGGGGACGATCCAGTTGAGGGCGGTGCGCTTGTCCCGGAGGGCGTCGGCGTTGGGGTGGTCGCCATCGGCGACGCCGCCGAAGTCGGCGGTGCGGAAGCTGTGCACGCGCCGGAAGATACCGAGATTGAGCATGGAGCCGCCGCTGCCGCACCACTTGATCCAGACGTGGGGGTATTTCTCGCGGAAGCGGTCGTAAACCTCGTCCTGGCCGTTGTAGTGGAAGAGTTCCTTGAGCCCCTTGCGGCCTTCTTCCTCGGTGTGGTTCCAGTAGCGGGGACGGGTCTCCACGTTGAGGTCGTGCCAGAGATGTTTGGCGCCGAACTCCACGACGAAGCGTTCCATCAGCTCGAACATCAATTCGCGCCCGGAGACCCGCCCCATGTCGATGAGGCCCATATCCCAGGTCGGGTCCGCGGGGTCTTTGTGGAAGTAGGGGGTGGTGGCGTCTTTCCAAAGTTTCTCGGTGCGGGTAAAGACGTTCAGGCGCGGATCATACCAGAGGCCGAGGACCATGCCGCGGCGTTCGATGTAATCGACATAGGCCCGGATGCCTCCGGGGTATCGTTCGGGGTGGGGTTCGTAGTCGCCGCATTGCTCCCACCAGGAGGTGTGCTGGTAATACTTGGGGTTCTTGACGTTCGGGTGCATTTGCAGCACTTCTTCGTCGCTGAACCGGGAGGGATACCCGCCGGGCGGGCGATACCAGCCCGAGGCGATCACGAATTGCTCGATGCCCATGGCCGCGTATCGGTCGGCGGCCTGGCGGAAGCCTTCGCCGGAGAGTTCGGGGATGTCGCCGCCGATGGCGTGGGCGCTGACGGGAGGCAGGGGCTTTTCCTCGCCCAGCCCGGGGGCGATTTCGTCGCGGATGATGCGCCGCAGGTTCACGCAGCCGTCGCCGATGGAGCCTTCGTAGGTGCCGAGGGTCACGGGAGGGAGCTGGATTTCTTCGTTTTGGAGCATTTCGAAATCCAGGCAGACCAACGAGAACCGGAACCAGCCGCCGCTGGCGTCGCTTCCGGCCTCGGCGCTCCATGAGCCCGACCACTCGGGGCCGATCCACCAGCCGCCGGCCTGGCCGTAGAGGAACCAGATGGGCAGCAGATCGACGGAGGAACGCCCGTCCAGGCTCACGCGGGAGAAGGGATCCTGCGCGAGGTCTTTGTCCCAGATTTTAAACAGGAGCGGGGGCACGGGGATCGTGCGCCACTTCCTGCCTTTCTCGTCCCTGGCGGGCGCGAACCCGCCTTCCCAGCCGCGCAGGGTGGTGGCGTCGGAATCGCTCATTTCGAGGATGCGCACCTGGCTGATGCGCCGCTTGACGGTCTGCTCGGCGATCAGCCGGATGCGGAAAGTGAGCATTTGCCGTTGCGCGTTCAGCCGGGTCTCCGCGACGACGGTGATCGGGGCGCCCGCGACCGCGTAAACGAAATCGGTTTCACCGGTTTTGCGGCGCTTGTCGCGCTTGCGCAGGAATTCGAGCCGGGCCGGTTCGTTGTCGAGCCGGAAGGAGAACGGAGGCCGCGGGCCTTCGAATCGGGCGAGGAGTTCGGATGGGGATCGCATGAGTTGGATCGGGGTTGGTCGTTGATGGCGGGCGGCTCCGGGCCGGAGGGCTTGCGGATGGTGTGGAGTTGTTTTAGCGATTTTAATTTGAAGGTGCTAATGCGTTGGTTCTTCGGATGGAATGAAAGGTTCATCGGGGGAGTGAATGGATGCCTCCGGGAGGAAGGATAAGAGTATTGAAGATTAGAAGAAATTAAATGAAAAATTTTCTTGTAAAGTTTCTTTTATGGTTTGATTTTTCGTCTGTACAATGGAAATCCGAAGAAAAACCTCCAAATTCGGCCGACTGATCGCCTTGCCGATGACTCTTTTCACTTTGCTGGTCTCCGCCGCGGATGCGGTCGAGTCGCTTGAGTTGGTCGTCGAACCACCGACCCTGCGCAGCGCGGGTTTCCATTGGGAGATCCGGGGCGGTGCCGAGGTCACCGCCGGGATCGAGTACCGCAGAGCCGGCGGGGAGGAGTGGCGTAAAGGCATGGACTTCATGCGCGTCGGCCTGGAGGGGCGCGAGTTCGTCGCCGGGAGCCTGTTCAACCTGGAGCCGGGCACGGACTACGAGGCCCGGCTGACGCTGGTGGATCCCGCGGTCGGGGAGCGGCCCGTCGAGAGCGTATCCTTCACCACCCGCACCGAGCCGACAATGCCCGGCGGCGGCACCGGCTATCATGTTTATCCGGAGGGATACGCGGGAGTGAAGGAGGAGCCCGAGCTTTCCGGCTGGCGGAAGGCTCTGGCCGGTGCCGGGAACGGTTCCCTGAAGCCCGGCGACATCGTGACCCTGCACGCGGGCGTTTACGACCTGAAGCCCGATCTCTCTGCGGTCAGGATCCGCCCGATCGAGGAAGTCTCGACTGCCGCCAGGCCACCGATGCCCGAAGGCGGCACGGTCTGGCATGTCTATCCGCTGGATTGGGATGGCGAAAAGGACGGGAACACCATCCGCTTGGACCACTACGAGACGCCGATCCTGAACCTAAAGCGCCGCAGCGAGGAG